>JANXZA010000159.1 GCA_025355745.1 Rhizobacter sp.
GGAACCGATGACGGCGCTGAACCCGCTGCACAGCATCGGCGATCAGGTGGCCGAGCCGCTGCGCCTGCATCGCGGCATCGGCCGCCGCGCGGCGCGGGCCGAGGCCTTGCGCCTGCTCGACCGGGTGAAGCTGGCCGACGCCGCGCAGCGCCTGGACGCTTATCCGCACCAGCTTTCCGGCGGCCAGCGCCAGCGCGTCACGATCGCGATGGCGCTCGCCTGCGGCCCCGACCTGCTGATTGCCGACGAGCCGACCACCGCCCTCGACGTGCGCGTGCAGGGCGAGATCCTCGACCTGATCCATGAGCTGGTGGCCGACACCGGCATGGCGCTTCTGATGATCAGCCACGACCTGGGCGTGATGGCGCGCATGGTCTCGAAGCTGCTCGTGATGTACGGCGGCACGGTGGTCGAATCGGGGCCGACGGCCGAGGTGTTCGCGCACCTCTCTCACCCCTACACGCGCGGCCTGTTCGCGGCCCGGCCGCAACTCGGCGCGGCCCGCGTGAACGGCCGCAAGCCGCGCCTGCAGACGATTCCCGGGCGCGTCCCGGAACTCGTCGACATGCCGGCCGGCTGCCCGTTCGCCGACCGCTGCGCGTGGGTCGTCGATGCCTGCCGCGCCGCGCCGCCCGCCGCGTTCGCGGTCGGGCCTGAGCATGCGGCGCGCTGCATCCGGCTCGATGCGTTGGGAGCCGCCGCGTGACCGACGCACCCACCGACACAACCCCCGACGCGCCCGGCAACGCGCCCACCGATGCGCCCAGCGACGTGCTGCTCGAGGTGCATGACCTCGCGAAGCACTACCGCCTGCCGCGCGACCGCCTGCTGCACCCGCCGCCGCAGGTGCAGGCCTTGCGTGGCGTCAGCTTCCAGCTGCGGGCAGGGCGCAGCCTGGGCATCGTCGGCGAATCGGGCTCGGGCAAGTCGACACTGGCGCGGCTGGTGACGGCGCTCGAGGTGCCGACGCACGGCCAGGTGCGGCTGCTCGGTCGCGACCTGAACGCGCTGAACGCGAGCGAATTGCGCGCGGCACGGCGCGACTTCCAGATGGTGTTCCAGGACCCGTACGGCTCGCTCGACCCACGCCAGCGCGTCGGCCGCATCGTCGCCGAACCGCTGCGTGGCGTGAGCCCTGCCGACACCCGCACGCGGGTGGCCGCAGCGCTCGACGCGGTCGGCCTGCGCGCCGCCGACGCCGACAAATACCCGCACGAGTTTTCCGGCGGCCAGCGCCAGCGCATCGCGATCGCGCGGGCGCTGATCACGCGGCCGAAGCTGATCGTCGCCGACGAGCCGGTGAGCGCGCTCGATGTCTCGGTGCAGGCCCAGGTGCTGAACCTGTTGGCCGACCTGCAGGCGCAGTTCGGCGTGACCTACCTGTTCATCAGCCACGACCTGGCGGTGGTCGATCATGTGTGCGACGAGGTGGCGGTGATGCACCTCGGCCGCATCGTCGAGCATGGCCCGACCGGGCAGGTGCTGCAGCATCCGGCCCACGACTACACGCGTGCCTTGCTGGCGGCGATTCCGGGTATCTCGCCGCCTTCCGCTAGAGTCGATTCCGCGCCGCACGCGCAGTGCGTGCAACACATGCCGAACCCAGCGTCTGATTGAACCCGACCCCTCAGGAGTGAGCCGATGAAGCCGCAGCACCGCCCCCTCACCACCGCGCTGGTGGCCTTTGCCACGGCCGCCGCGCTCGCGTCGCCCGCCACGCCGGCCCAAGCGCAAGCCCGCAAGGACACCGCCGTTCTCGGCATGGTGCTGGAGCCCGCGCCGGGCCTCGACCCGACGATGGCGGCGGCCGCTGCGATCGGCGAAATCGTCCACTACAACGTGCTCGAAGGCCTGACCAAGATCAACATGGATGGCAGCATCGCGCCGCTGCTGGCCGAGAGCTGGAGCATCGACCCGGACGGCAAGAGCTACACCTTCAAGCTCAGGCGCGGCGTGAAGTTCAGCGACGGCGAGGCGTTTGATGCCAGCGACGTGAAGTTCAGCTTCGAGCGCGCCAAGGCCGCGGGCTCGACCAACAAGGCGAAGAAAGCGGTGTTCGACAACATCAGCCGCATCGACACGCCCGATGCGCTGACGGTGATCGTGGTGCTGGCCCAGGCCGACGGCAACTTCCTGTTCCGCATGGGCGAGAACACCGCCGTCATCCTCGACCCGAAGAGCGCTGCCGGCACGGCCACCAAGCCGGTCGGCACCGGCCCGTTCAGGTTCGACAACTGGGCCAAGGGTTCGGCCATCACGCTGGTGAAGAACGAAAGCTTCCGCAACGCTGCGGCGGTGAAGATGAAGAAGGTCACCTTCCGCTTCATCAACGACTCGGCCGCTCAAGTGGCCGCGCTGCTGGCCGGCGACATCGACGGCATGCCGCGCTTTCAGGCGCTCGAGAGCCTGAAGCAGTTCCAGGGCGACGCGCGCTTCAGCGTCACGCCCGGCGGCACCGAGGGCAAGACCATCGTCAGCATCAACAACAAGAAGAAGCCCTTCGACGACGTGCGCGTGCGCCGCGCCCTGGCGATGGCGATTGACCGCAAGGCGGTGGTCGAAGGCGCTTCCGAAGGCTTCGGCAAGCCGATCGGCAGCCACATGGTGCCGAGCGACGCGGGCTATGTGGACCTGACTTCGGTCAACGCCTACGACCCCGAGAAGGCGCGCGCGCTGCTGAAGGAAGCGGGCGTCGCGACACCGCTGAACCTGACGCTGACCTTGCCGCCGCCGGGCTATGCGCGCAAGGGCGGCGAGATCGTCGCGGCGCAACTGGCGAAGATCGGCGTGATCGCGAAGATCGAGAACGTCGAGTGGGCGCAGTGGTTGGCCGGCCCGTTCAAGGGCAACTTCGACCTGACCATCATCAGCCATGTCGAGCCGCTCGACTTCGACCGCTACGCCGACCCGGCCTACTACTGGGGCTACAACTCGAAGGCCTACAACGACCTGTTCGCGAAGTACAACAGCACGGGTGACATGAAGGCGCGGCTGAAGGTGCTGGGCGACATCCAGCGCCAGTTGGCGACCGATTCGGTCAACGTCTACCTGTACCAGCTGCCGCAGTTCGCGGTCGGCAAGAAGCAGCTCAAGGGGCTGTGGAGCAGCTCGCCGATCTTTGCGAATGACCTGGGGGCGTTGAGCTGGCAATAGAAAATCAACTCATTCACCGCACAGGAACGGAGTTGGCGGAGTTGCGCAGAGTACGCAGGAATTGTTTGAATTCACTCTGCGTGAACTCCGCTGACTCCGTTACTCTGCGGTGAAGTATTTCTCTTCATCACCACATGCACCTACACGACCTCAGCGCCACCGCGCTCCTCGCCGCCTACCGCAGCAAGGCGCTCTCGCCCGTCGAAGTCACCCGCGCCGTGCTGGCCCACGTCCACACCTGGGAGCCGCACCTGCACGCCACCTACGCGCTCGATGCCGACGCCGCGATGACGCAGGCCGAGGCTTCGCAGAAGAGGTGGATGAAGAACGCGCCGCAAGGCCCGCTCGATGGCGTGCCGACCTTCATCAAGGAAAACATCGCAACCCAAGGCGTGCCGATTCCACTTGGCAGCGCCGCCACCGAACTCATCCCCGCGACCCGCGACGCTCCCCCTGCCGCGCGCCTGCGCGAAGCCGGCGCGGTGATTCTGGGCAAGACCACAATGCCCGACTACGGCATGTTGTCGTCGGGCCTGTCGAGCTTCCACGCGCTGACCCGCAACCCCTGGGACCTGACGAAGAACCCGGGCGGCAGCAGCGCCGGCGCGGGCGCCGGCGCTGCTGCCGGCTATGGCCCGCTGCACCTGGGCACCGACATCGGCGGCTCGGTGCGGCTGCCGGCCGGCTGGTGCGGCGTCTTCGCGCTCAAGCCGAGCCTCGGCCGCATCCCGATCGACCCGCCGTATGCCGGCCGTGTGGCCGGGCCGATGACGCGCAGCGTGGCCGACAGTGCGTTGATGATGGCCACGCTGAGCCTGCCCGACGCGCGCGACACGATGAGCCTGCCGTACCAGGACATCGCCTGGACACAGCTTGACCGTGACCTGAAGGGCCTGCGCATCGGGCTGCAGATGGACGCTGGCTGGGGCCTGCCCGTCGAATCCGAGGTGGCGGCCGCCATCATCGCGGCCGCGAAAGTGTTCGAGGCCCAGGGCGCGATCATCGAACCGCTGAAGCCGTACATCACGCGTGCCATGGTCGAAGGCGTCGACGCCTTCTGGCGCCTGCGCGCGTGGCTCGACATCAGCGCCCTGCCCGAGGCGCGCCGCGCCAAGGTCCTGCCCTACATCCTGGCCTGGGCGCGCGGTGGCGCGGGGCTGTCGGGCGAGCAGGTGTTTCGCGGCCACGCCATGATGGCCGCGATGCGCGAGGCCGCCGTGCGCGCCTGCCAGCCGTTCGACTTCGTGCTCACGCCGACCGCGCCGATCCCGGC
Source organism: Rhizobacter sp. (assembly GCA_025355745.1). GTDB lineage: Bacteria > Pseudomonadota > Gammaproteobacteria > Burkholderiales > Burkholderiaceae_C > LMDS01. The sequence goes on from JANXZA010000159.1 coordinate 4,427, forward strand.
CTTCGCCGCCAAGCTTGCCAGCCCGACCAACGACCCGGCGACGCCGTTCGAGCACATCGCCTTCACCCTGCCGTTCAACATGAGCGAGCAGCCCGCTGCCAGCATCAACTGCGGCCACACGACGAGCGGCATGCCGATCGGTCTGCAGATCATCGGCCACCGTTTCGACGACCTCGGCGTGCTCCAGATGGCCCACGCCTGGGAGACGATGCGGCCGCCGCAACGAGCCTGGCCGGTACCGCCGAAGGGGTGAGGTCCCCTTGGAAAGAGCCAACTCACTCACCGCAGAGGCGCAGAGAACGCAGAGTTGCGCAGAGTAAATTCAAATGCATAAATTTCTTTGCATTCCTCTGCATTCCTCTGCGCCTCTGCGGTGATGAGTTGTCTGGCACAACCCCACTGCGAGCGCGCATGACTTTCAGACGCGAACGACCCCCATGAACGATGCGCGCGACTGCCCCGTCAGCACCTCGTCGGCGGCCGCGCTGGCGCATGCCGAGCAGGCGCTGTGGCGCACGGTGGCGTTCTATGGCGACACGCTCGCCGACCTCGACGCGGCGATCGCCGCCGACCCCGGCTGGGGCCTGGCGCGCATCGCCAAGGCCGACTTCCTGCTGACCTTGACCGAACCGGCGCTGTTGCCCGAAGCCCGCGCCTTGCTCGATGCTGCCGCGCCGCTGATGGCGCACGCAAACGCGCGCGAGCGCGGCCACTTCGGCGCCGCACGGCTGGGCGCGGCCGGCCGCTGGCGCGAGGCTGGCGACCGCTGGGACGAGCTGCTGCTGCAGCATCCGCGCGACCTGCTGGCGCTGAACTCGGCCCACCTGTTCGACTTCTATCGCGGCGACGCATCGAGCCTGCGCGCCCGCATCGCCCGTGTGCTGCCCGAGTGGCCCGCTGACGACCCGCTGCGGCCCTTCGTGCTCGGCATGCACGCCTTCGGTCTCGAAGAATGCAATCTGTACGCACCGGCCGAAGCGGCCGGCCGCAGTGCGCTGGCAATCTGCCCGCGAATGCCGTGGGCGATCCACGCGGTCGCGCATGTCATGGAGATGCAGGGCCGCCATGTCGAAGGGGTGCAATTTCTGCGCGCCCTTCAGCCCGACTGGGCCGACGACAACGGCCTGTCGGTTCATCTGGGGTGGCATCTGGCACTGTTCCACCTCGAGTCGCTCGACACCGCCAGCGCCTTGCAACTGCACGACGCGCAGATGGCCGGCGCCGCCTCGGTGGTGAACCTGCAGTGGCTCGACAGCGCGGCCTTGCTGTGGCGCCTGCAGCTGCTCGGTGTCGATGTCGGCGTACGCTGGCAGCGGCTGGCGCAAGACTGGGCGGAACCGGTCGAGCATGCCGGCCATTACGCATTCAACGACTGCCATGCGCTGCTCGCGCTGATCGGCTGCGGCGATATCGCGCGGGCTGAGGCACTGCTCGCGGCGGCCACTGCGCGAGCCGGTATCGATGGCCCTGAAAGTACGCAGCGGTTGGTTGACTCACGCGCCGACCCGCGCGCCGACAACCACGCGATGGCCCGCGAAGTCGGCCTGCCGCTGATGCGCGCGCTGCTGGCGCACGCGAGCGGCGACCACGCCACAGCCGTGCGCCTGCTGTACCCGTTGCGCCGCGTCGCCCACCACTTCGGCGGCAGCCATGCGCAGCGCGACCTGATCGACCAGACCCTGCTCGCGGCCGCCTGCGCAGCGCCGCAACGCGACATCAAGACCATCGGCCACGCGCTGCTCAACGAACGCCGGCTGGCAAAGCCCGGCACGCCGTTGACGGCGCACTGGGCCGCGCGGCTCGGCCTGCGCGAGAATGTGGGGAGCTGATTGGTGACGCTGATTTGCGCAGGAGCCTGCCATGCCGACCATCGACGAACAGATTGCGCAAAGCCTGTGCGAAAGCCTTGCCAGCGGCGAGCTGGCAACGGCGGCCAGCTGGGGCAAGCCGCTCGACCTGGCCGATGGCTACGCGCAGACGCCGGAAGAGTTGCGCATGGCCTTCAAGGCCTTGAAAGACGCCGGCTTCGTGCCGCCCGAGGTCGAGACGATGCAACAGATCGCCGCGCTGCGCGAGCAGCTTGCGGCGCTGACCGAACCCACCGACCCGGTCGAAGCCGATGCCCTGCGCCGCCGCATCAGCGAGCTGCAACAGCATCTGTCGCTGCGGCTCGAGAAGCTGCGAACCAGCGCCAGCCTCTGAGGACTTGAGGCTGCGCAAAGGCCGCATGGAACGGCAAATACCAACTCACCAACGCCGAGGCGCAGAGGGCGCAGAGGGCGCTGAGAAATGCAAAGAAAGTCAATCTCTTTTCCTTCACTCTGCGTTCCTCTGCGCCCTCCGCGCCTCTGCGGTGCGTGAGTTGAATTTCTGAAGCGACTTCCGCCGCGCCCCGCTCAAACCCAGGGCTGCGCCAGACCCTCACGCTCGAACACGCGCTGCGTGGCGGGCCGCGCCAGCACCCGCTGCAGATATGGCCCGAGCTGCGGCAGGTCGCGGGCCGGGCGCGCGAAGCCGCGGGTCCAGCGGCACAGCATCAGGGCGTACGCGTCGACCGCGCTGAACGCAGGCCCGAGCAGCCACCGGCCGCCACGGCGCGCCAGCTCGGCGTCGAGCTGATCAAGCATCAAGCCGATCTTGGCCTCGGCATGGGCCTTCACCTGCGCGACCGCCTGCGGTGAATCGGCCCAGCGTTCGGGGTAGAAGTAGACGATCAAGGTGGCCTGCAAGGTGTTCGTCAACCACACCAGCCATTTGTAGAAATGGGCCCGCGCGGGCGTGCCGGGCGCGGGTGCAAGGCCGGCCTGCGGATGCGTGTCGGCCAAGTGCAGGCAGATGGCGGCGGCCTCGTAGAGCACCAGGTCGCCATCGACCAGCACCGGGATCAGCCCGTTCGGGTTCAGCGCCAGGTAGTCCGGCGCCTTGTGGGCGCGTTGCGCGCGGTCCACGAACTTCAGCTCGAAGGGCGCGCCCAGTTCTTCGAGCAACAGGTGCGGCGCCATGCTGGCGTTGCTTGGGTGGTAATGAAGTTGCAGCATGCGGGCCTTTGCCGAACGGGGAAAGATTGTCACCGACGCGGCCGGCCGGCCACGCGGCCGAGACATATTCACTCCCGCAAGTCGAGGTAGGCAAACGCGCCCGGCATGGCCAGAATCAGGGTCTGTCTGTTTCGGGCGCACGCCATGTTTCAAGACCTCAAGTTACAGCTCAGCAATTCTTTGCACTCGGTGAGCCAACTGCTGACCCGCCCGCTGGCGATGCGCGGCGGTGCATCGGCCCTGCCAGCACAAGGTGGCCCGGCACAACGCGCGGCGGCGAAGCTGCTGCGGCGCGCGGCGGCAACCCGCATGCAGACCGACCTGGCTGACCTGCTCGACCAGCATGCCTCGGCGCGCCAGCTGATGCGCCACCTTGACCTGGTGGAGCGCGCGCTGGGCCGCGGCCTGTCGGCCTGGGAACGGCTGCCGCTCAAGATCCATGTCAAGGCCCTGGCTGAGCTGGAAAAGCTGGTCTGGGACTGGTCGACCGACGGCCTGGCCGAGTTGCGCTCGCGCACCGCCGTGCTGGTGAAGAACCGGCCTGCGGATGCCGCGCCGCAAAGCCCGTACCTCGACGCTACCCAGCGCGCCGAAGTGAGCGAGGTCGAGCATTCGATCTACGAGGAGTCCGAGCGCAGCTGGGTCGGCACTGGCCCGGCGGGAGCCGCTTCAGCCGCCTTGACCTTCGCGTCGACGCGCGCGGGCTGACCTGCGGCCGCTCGCCGCGCCGCCTGGCTTGAGGCCGGCGGTCTTGGTTGACACGGACTTGATTTCGTCCTTGGCGCCTGCTTTGGCATCAGCCTCAGCTTCTGCCTCGACACGGCGGAACAGATCGGCCAGCGTCTTGCCGGCCTCGTCTCGAAAGCGCTCGTCGCCGACCCGCAGCTCGGCGATGCAGTCGACTCGAAAGCTGCGAAAGCCGACGCGCGATTCGCACCACGCGGCTAACGTCCAGACTGAGCCCCAGTAGAAGCAGCCGAGTGGGCGCACGGTGCGCTCACTGCGCCGGCCCTGCAGATCGACGTAGGCCAGGTGCAGCTTGTGGCGCGCCTCGGCGGCCACGCGCAGGGTTTCGAGCCGGCGCCGCACAGCGTCGTCGAGTCCGACCGCCGGCGCATACACCGCCAGGCTTTCGGCGGCGGCACGCGCGGCGGCCGGCAGCACCGCGATGATCTTCGACAACGCGCCCTCGGCGTCGCGCGCCAGCGCCGCATCGAGCCGGGGTTGGGCCAGCCGCACTGCGGCAACGAGGGCCTTCGCTTCGTCCTGCGTGAACATCAACGGTGGCAGGTCGAAGCCTGCGTTCATGCGGTAGCCGACGCCCGCCTCGCCCTCGATCGGCACGCCTTGCGCCATCAGTTCGGCCACGTCGCGGTAGACAGTGCGCTCGGACACTTCGAGCCGCTGCGCCAGAAAGGCGGCCGTGCTCAGGCGCCGGCCGCGAATGAGCTGGACGAGGTGGAAGAGGCGCTCAGCACGACGCATGCGGCGTGCCTTGTGTGACGTCACGACGCATGCGGCGTGCCTCGCATGGCTTCACGGCGCCTGCATCGCCTGCGCGATCAAGTCCATGTCGGCAGCGGTCACTTTCAGCAAGCCGAAGCGAAACGCATAGCCCCAGTTCGACTTGCCCGCCGTGAACGACAGCGCTTCGAGCAGCGGGCGGATCGGCGCCTCCTGCGCGGCGAGCCAGTCGACATCCTTGCGGAACGGCAGGAAGCCGCCGCCCATGTCGCCCTGGTAGACGCGCTCGTCGCGCACCGTGCCGATGGCGGTGAACGCCTGGCAGGCCTCCTTGCCACCGAGCACGCGCACCGGCAAGTAGTACGCGATGCGGTCGCCGGCATGCAGGCGCTTCAGCGGCGCGCCCTTGCCGTGGCCGACCTGCATGAAGCCTTCGCGCCGGCCGGTGGCCACATGCTCGGCGCTCGCGACGGCGAGCCAGCACGCGCTCATGACGATGGCCTCATGTCGGAGTCATGTCAGGGCCGTCACGTCAGAGCGTGCAAACCGACGCGGTTGCCTTCGGTGTCGGTGATGTGCGCGAAGCAACCCATGTCACCCGGCAGTCGCACGGTCGGCGTGCTGATGCGCCCGCCGGCGGCCTCGACCCGGGCCAGCACGGCGTCCAGCGACGGCCCGGCGTTCAGGTACACCAGCGTGCCGCTGGTCGAGGGCGCTTGCGCCGCGTCGCCCGCCATCAGGCAACCGCCGACGCCATGTCCATCGGAGCGGAAGACGGCGAGCTGACTGGCACCGATGGTCTCGCGCCGCAGCGTGGTGGCGAGCAACGTCTCGTAGAAGGCGCCGGCACGGTTCAGGTCGCGCACCGGAATCTCGAACCAGTTCAAAGCATTGACGGTGGGGTGGTCCATGAGTGACTCCAGGGGTCTGTGTTGAGGAGTACTCATGATGCGCAGGGGCTGCTGACAGCGTGGTGTCAGCAGCCCCTGCGCATCGGCTTCTCTCGCTGCTTTTGCCTCTTGCACCAAAGCTCAAAGCGCCACCGCCTGGCGCACCGCACGCTCCCAGTTCGCCATCAGTCCGGCGGCGCGCTGGCGCGACATCGTCGGGTGAAACGTGCGCTCGACGCGCCATTGCGCGGCCAGTTCGTCGAGGTTGTGGTACAGGCCGCACGAGAGGCCGGCCAGGTAGGCGGCACCGAGCGCCGTGGTTTCGATGACCTGCGGGCGCACCACCGGAATGCCGAGCAGGTCGGCCTGGAACTGCATCAGCAGGTTGTTGACGCAGGCACCACCGTCGACGCGCAGCTCGGCCACCGGTGAGCCACCCGCGGCCACCGCATCGCGGCTCATCGCGGCCAGCAGCGCCGCGCTCTGGAACGCGATGCTCTCGAGCGCCGCGCGCGCGATGTGCGCGACCGTGCTGCCGCGTGTCAGGCCGACGATCGCGCCGCGCGCGTCGGCATTCCAGTACGGTGCGCCCAGGCCGGTGAAGGCCGGCACGAACATCACGCCGCCGCTGTCGGGCACGCTCTCGGCGAGGCTCTGCACTTCACCGCTGCCCTGAATGGCGCGCAGCCCGTCGCGCAGCCACTGCACGACGGCACCGCCGATAAAGACGCTGCCTTCGAGGGCGAACTCGGGCGTCGCTGTCGGCTGCGCGTCGCTCGTTGTACCGAGCTGCGCCGCAGCGGTCGTGATCAAGCCGTTGGTCGAGGTGAGGAACTGCGCACCGGTGTGCATCAGCATGAAGCAGCCGGTGCCGTAGGTGTTCTTCGCCAGGCCGGCCTTGAAGCAGGCCTGGCCGAACAGTGCGCTCTGCTGGTCGCCGGCGACGCCGCCTATCGGGATGGCAGCGCCGAGCAGCCCGGCCTGGGTGTAGCCGAACACATGGCTCGACGGATGAACCGCGGGCAGCACCTCGCGCGGCACGTCGAGCAGCGCGAGCAATTCGTCGTCCCAGGTGTTGTTGCGCACGTTCAGCAGCAGCGTGCGCGCGGCGTTGCTGACGTCGGTCGCGTGCACCTTGCCGTCGGTCAGCTGCCACATCAGCCACGCATCGACGGTGCCGAACGCGAGCTCGCCGCGCTCTGCCGCGGCGCGCGCGCCGGGGACGGTGTCGAGCAGCCACTTCAGTTTGGTGCCGGAGAAATACGCGTCGATGATCAGCCCGGTCTTGGCGCGGAAGGTCGGCTCCAGCCCGCGCTCGCGCAGCGCGGCGCAGGTCGGCTCGGCGCGGCGGTCTTGCCAGACGATCGCGTTGTACAGCGGCTCGCCCGTCTTGCGATTCCACAGCAGCGTCGTCTCGCGCTGGTTCGTGATGCCGATCGAGGCGATCTGCTCCGCCTTCAAACCGGCTTTCGCCAGCGCCTCCTTGGCGGTCGCGAGCTGGGTCGCCCAAATCTCCTTCGGGTCGTGCTCGACCCAGCCCGGCTGCGGGTAGATCTGGCGGACTTCGCGCTGCGCCATTGCGACGATGCGGCCGCGCGCGTCGAACACGATGCTGCGCGAGCTCGACGTGCCCTGGTCGAGTGCGAGCAGGAAGGTCTTGTCGTCCGTCGTCATCAGGCGTCCTCGAAGCAGGTCACGCAATTCACGCCGGCCTCGGCAAGCAGGGCAGGAAACGGCGCCGGCGGCGGCGCGTCGGTGAACAGCATATCGATCTGGTCGAAGCGCGCCAGCTCGACCATCGCCGGCCGGTTGAACTTGCTGTGGTCGGCCGCCACCCAGACCTCGCGCGAGTGCTCGATGATGGCCCGCGCCACCTTGACCTCGCGGTAGTCGAAGTCGCGCAGCGTGCCGTCGGCCTCGATGCCCGAGATGCCGATCAGGCCGATATCGACCTTGAACTGTTTGATGAAGTCGACCGTGACTTCGCCGACGATGCCGCGGTCGCGCGAGCGCACGATGCCGCCGGCGACGATCACCTCGCATTCCGGGTTGTCGGAAAGGATCGCCGCGACGTTCAGGTTGTTCGTGATCACGCGCAGTCCCTTGTGGCGCAGCAGCTCGCGCGCAATCGCTTCGGTGGTGGTGCCGATGTTGATGAACATTGACGAGCCCGCCGGCACGGCCGCCGCCACGGCGCGCGCAATCCGCTGCTTGGCCGGTTCGTTGAGCATCTGGCGCTGCAGGTACTCGATGTTCTCGGTGGTCGAACTCGGCACCCGCACGCCGCCATGGAAGCGCGCCAGCAGGCCGTCGTCCGACAGCAACTTCACGTCGCGCCGCACCGTCTGCAACGTCACCGAGAACCTCTCGGCCAACGCCTCTACCGAGACCGAGCCGCGCGCGCGAACTTCGTCCAACAACAAGGCCTGGCGCGGGTTTGGAGTCATGGGATGCGGCGAATAGGGAGGGTGGCGATCAGCGTAGCCAGCGCGCAGCGCTTCTCCATTCAGGTTATCTCGCTTGCGCTCTGTGAATTCATCTGCTACAAATGGAAAACAAAAATACGGAAACGAACGTAAACGAACTTGTCAATGTTCGGTTCGTGCGGCTTTTGATGAACTCTCGAGGAGACCGATTGAACCAGCCCTGTCCCCCGGTTGCGCCGCAAGGCCCATCCAGCGCCGAGCGGTGCCCGCCGACTCAGGCGTGCGATGTGCTCGTGGTCGGCGGCGGCATCAACGGTGCGGGTATCGCGCGGGATCTGGCCGGGCGGGGGTACAAGGTGGTGTTGTGCGAGCAGGACGATCTGGCGCAGGCCACATCGTCTTCCAGCACGAAGCTGATCCACGGCGGTTTGCGCTACCTCGAGTACTACGAATTCGCGCTGGTGCGCAAGGCGCTGGCCGAGCGCGAGGTGCTGCTCAAGAGCGCGCCCCACATCATGTGGCCGCTGCGCTTCGTGATGCCGCACGACCCCGGGATGCGGCCGGTGTGGATGATCCGCATCGGGTTGTTCCTTTATGACCACTTGGCCAGGCGTGAGGTGCTGCCCGCATCAACCACCGTCGACCTGCGCCAGCACGCCGCCGGCAAGCCACTGAAGCCGATGTTCACGAAGGGCTTCGTCTACTCCGACGGCTGGGTCGATGACGCGCGCCTCGTGGTGCTGAACGCGATGGACGCCGCCGCGCGCGGCGCCACGGTGCTGACGCGCTGGCGCTGCGTCGATGCCAGGCGCGAGACGGCGTCGTGGCAGGTGCGCCTCGAAGGGGCGCGGGGTGAGCAGCGTGAGTTCACGGCGCGCGCGCTCGTCAACGCCGCAGGGCCGTGGGCGGCTCAGTTCCTTGCCGAGCATGCGCGTCTGCCACGCGCCAAGTCGTTGCGGCTTGTCAAGGGCAGCCACATCGTGGTGGCGAAGATGTTCGACCACGACCACGCCTACATCTTCCAGAATCCCGACAAACGCATCATTTTCGCGATCCCCTACGAGCGCGAGTTCACGCTGATCGGCACCACCGATGTCGAGCACCACGGGGCGGTCGGCGAGGCACGCATCGACGCGGCTGAAACGGCCTATCTGTGCGAGCAGGCCAGCCGCTACTTTGCGAAGGCAGTGACGCCGGACGATGTGGTCTGGAGCTACGCCGGCGTGCGCCCACTGCTCGGCGACGAGTCGGCTGACCCGTCCGCCGTGACGCGCGACTACCTGCTCGAACTGGATACCGCGCAGGCCCCATTGCTCACCGTGTGGGGTGGCAAGATCACGACCTTCCGCAAACTCGCCGAAGAGGCCGCCGACCTGCTCGCGGCACCGCTGGTCGGCACGCCGACGCGGGGCGCGTGGACGAATGGCGCGCACTTGCCAGGTGGTGACCTGAGCCGCTGGATCGGCCAGCCAAAGCGCCCAGACATTGATTTCACCCGTTTCGCGCAGGCCGCGGCGCTGCGCTACCCGCAGTTGCCCGACGATGTCTGCCGTCGGCTGGCGCGCGCTTACGGCGCCTGCATCGAAACGCTTCTCGCAGGGTCAGGGCAGGGCGACCTCGGCGCCGAAATCGCGGCCGGCCTGTTTGAGATCGAAATGAACTACCTGCACGAGCACGAATGGGCACGCAGCGCCGACGACGTCTTGTGGCGGCGCAGCAAACTCGGCTTGCACTACAGCGCGGCGCAGCGCCAGGCCGTTGCCGACTGGTGCGCCGCGCACTGGCCGGAGACGGCGCCGCCTTCGACCCCGGCATCCCACCCGACGGAGACCTCATGGAACTGAAGCTCAAACGCATCGAGCAACGGGTGGGCGCCGTCCCCCATCTGTACCCGCTCGACCTGACGCTGGTACCACGTGCCGTCACCGTGCTGCTCGGCGCCACGCAGGCCGGCAAGACCACGCTGATGCGCGTGATGGCCGGGCTCGACGTGCCGGCCAAGGGCTGCGTGTTGGTCGATGGCGCGGACGTGACCGGCAAGCCGGTGCGCGAACGCAATGTGTCGATGGTCTACCAGCAGTTCATCAACTACCCGTCGATGACGGTGGCCGATAACATCGCCTCGCCATTGAAGCTGCGGCGCGACCGGAATTTTGGCGCGCGCGTGGCCGAGCTCGCCGCCAAACTTCACATCGAGCCCTTCCTGAAGCGTCTGCCGGCCGAGTTGTCAGGCGGCCAGCAACAGCGCGTCGCGTTGGCGCGGGCCCTCGCGAAGAACGCCCCGCTGATGCTGCTCGACGAGCCGCTCGTGAACCTCGACTACAAGCTGCGCGAGGAACTGCGCGACGAACTCTCGCAGCTCTTCGCCAGCGGCCAGTCGACCGTCGTCTATGCCACCACCGAGCCCACCGAGGCGCTGCTGCTCGGCGGTTACACCGCCGTGATGGACGCCGGTGAACTGCTGCAATACGGGCCGACCGCCGAAGTCTTCCACCGGCCGCTGTCGATTCGCGTCGCGCGCGCTTTCAGCGATCCGCCGATGAACCTGATCGAAGGCCGCGCGAACGCCGCCGGCGTTGCGTTGGCCGACGGTCTGAACCTCACCCTGACGCTGCCCGCAGGGCACTCCGACGCGCTCACGGTCGGTGTGCGTGCCGGTGCCTTGCGCGTGCATGATCGTGCCGGTGACCTGGCGTTGCCAGGCCGTGTCGAGCTGGCCGAGATTGCCGGCTCGGACACTTTCGTGCACGTCCACACCGCTCTCGGCGAACTGGTCGCACAACTCACCGGCGTGCACGTGTTCGCGCTCGGTGCGGCTATCACGCTGTACCTGAACCCGGCGCAGGTTTATGTGTTCGGCGCCGACGGCAAGCTGCTCTCGGCACCGGCTGTGGCGATGGGGAGAATCTGACTTGGCCCGCATCGAACTCGACCTCGCGCACGCCTACAAGCAAAACCCCCAGCGCGACGAAGACTACGCCCTGCTGCCGCTGAAGATGTGCTTCGACGATGGCGGCGCCTACGCGCTGCTCGGGCCGTCGGGCTGCGGCAAGACGACGCTGTTGAACATTGTCTCGGGTCTTGTCAAGCCTTCGCATGGTGGCGTGAGATTCGACGGCACGGACGTCACCGCGCGCACGCCGCAGCAGCGCAACATCGCCCAGGTGTTCCAGTTCCCGGTCATCTACGACACGATGACGGTGGCCGAGAATCTCGCCTTCCCCTTGCGCAACCGTGGCGTGGCGGCCAACAAGATCAAGCAGCGCGTCGGCCGCATCGCCGAGATGCTGGAAATGAGCGGCCAACTCGACATGCGGGCGGCCGGCCTGGCCGCCGATGCGAAGCAGAAGATCTCGCTCGGCCGCGGCTTGGTGCGCGAGGACGTGAGCGCGGTGCTGTTCGACGAGCCGCTGACCGTGATCGACCCCCACCTGAAATGGCAGCTGCGGCGCAAGCTGAAGCAGATTCACCACGAACTCAAGTTGACGCTGATTTACGTCACCCACGACCAGGTCGAGGCGCTGACATTCGCCGACCAGGTGGTGGTGATGACGCGCGGCCGGGCGGTGCAGATCGGCAGCGCGTCGGAGCTGTTCGAGCGGCCGCAGCACACCTTCGTCGGCCACTTCATCGGCTCGCCGGGCATGAATTTCCTGCCAGTGCGCTGGAACGACGCGGGCATGGAGGTCGCCGGGCACAACCTGTTGAACCCGGCCGCGGCATCGAAGTTTGCCGGCGCAGCCACGCTCGGCGTGCGGCCCGAATACGTGGGCCTCACGGTGCCGAACGAAGCCGGCGCAGTGCCCGCCGTGGTGACGCAGGCACAGGACATCGGCACCTATTGGTTGGTGAGCGCGCGGGTCGGTGGTGGCAGCAGCGGCAGCGGTGAATCATTGATCCGCGCGCGCCTGAGCCCCGAGCAGGTCATCCCGCAGGTCGGCGATAGCGTCTGGCTGTCCATCGTCGGCGGCCACACTTGCTTCTATAAAAGCGAACAACTGATCGAGGAGGCCACGGCATGAAGCCCGTCAACCAGAAGGCATGGTTTCTGATCCTGCCGGTGATCCTGTGCGTGGCCTTCTCAGCCATCCTGCCGTTGATGACTGTGGTGAACTACTCGGTGCAAGACATCATCTCGCCCGAGCGGCGCGTCTTCGTCGGCACCGAGTGGTTCAAGTCGGTGATGCGCGACGACGACCTGCTCGAAGCGCTGATGCGCCAGATGACGTTCTCGTTATCGGTGCTGCTGGTCGAGATCCCGCTCGGCATCACGTTGGCGTTGTCGATGCCCGCGAAGGGCTGGCAGTCGTCCGCCGTGCTGGTGCTGGTGGCGATCTCGCTGCTGATTCCCTGGAACGTGGTCGGCACGATCTGGCAGATCTACGGCCGCACCGACATCGGCCTGATGGGTGCGACGCTCGCCTGGCTGGGGTTCGACTACAGCTACACCGGCAACGCCACCCACGCCTGGCTGACGGTGTTGCTGATGGACGTGTGGCACTGGACGCCGCTGGTCGCGCTGCTGTGCTTCGCCGGCCTGCGCGCGATCCCCGACGCCTACTACCAGGCCGCGAGCATCGACGGCGCCTCGAAGTTCGCGGTGTTCCGCTTCATCCAGCTGCCCAAGCTGCGCGGCGTGCTGATGATCGCGGTGCTGCTGCGCTTCATGGACAGCTTCATGATCTACACCGAGCCCTTCGTGCTGACCGGCGGCGGGCCGGGCAATGCGACAACCTTCCTGTCGCAATACCTGACGCAAAAAGCGGTCGGTCAGTTCGACCTGGGACCGGCGGCGGCGTTCTCGCTGATCTACTTTCTGATCATTCTCTTGCTGTGTTTCATCCTCTACAACTGGATGCAACGGGTCGGAACCGCAGACAAGACGGAGGCCAGCCATGGATGAGCGCCGCTTTAGGAAGCGCACCCTGTTCCTGATCGCTTACCTGGTGTTCGCGATCCTGCCGGTGTACTGGATGATCAACATGTCGTTCAAGACGAACGAAGAAATCCTGTCCACGTTCAGCCTGTGGCCGCAGCATTTCACCTGGGCCCACTACAAGACCATCTTCACCGACGAGTCCTGGTACTCGGGCTACATCAATTCGATGATCTACGTGGCCATCAACACAGTGATCTCGCTGCTGGTCGCGCTGCCCGCCGCGTATGCGTTCTCGCGCTACTCGTTCCTTGGCGACAAGCACGTGTTCTTCTGGCTGCTGACGAACCGCATGACGCCGCCGGCCGTGTTCTTGCTGCCGTTCTTCCAGCTCTACACCACGCTCGGGCTGATGGACACGCACATCGCGGTGGCGCTCGCGCACCTGCTGTTCAACGTGCCGCTGGCGGTGTGGATTTTGGAAGGCTTCATGAGCGGCATCCCGCGCGAGATCGACGAGACGGCCTACATCGACGGCTACTCGTTTCCGCGCTTCTTCCTGACGATCTTCATCCCGCTGATCAAGGCCGGCGTCGGTGTGGCGGCGTTCTTCTGCTTTATGTTCAGCTGGGTCGAGTTGCTGATGGCGCGCACGCTGACGAGCGTCAACGCCAAGCCGATCGTCGCGGTGATGACGCGCACCGTGAGCGCCTCGGGCATGGACTGGGGCGTGCTCGCCGCCGCCGGTGCGCTGACCATCGTGCCCGGCGCGATCGTGATCTGGTTTGTTCGCCACTACATCGCAAAAGGCTTTGCGATGGGTCGCGTTTAGGAGACGACGATGTTCGAGTGGATGGCCTGGACCTTGCCCGTGGCGGTGTTTTTCTGCTGCATCGCGCTGATGCTGGCGGGCATGACGGTGTGGCAAATCAGATCGCCCAGCGTCGAGCGCAAGGGCTGGTTGCCCCTCGTCACCACGCGTGGCGACCGCCTGTTCATCGGACTGCTCTGCGCTGCCTACGTGAACCTCGCATTCGTGGCGGTGAGCGAAAAGATGATCGCCTGGTTCGGTCTCGAGGCCGAGCCTTCGATCTGGATCAGCTTCGTGGCCTCGATGCTTGTGCTCGGGCTAGTCATGAGGAAAGGCTAGATTTTTGAAAAGACACCCGGCCAATTCTTCCCAGCCGGCGTGTCGAGGGTATCAACGGGAAGCACTTGAGGAGACAAAGATGAAGATGCGAACCGTGGCAAAAACGGCCATAGCAGCCGCCGCCGCTCTGGCCATGGGCCAGAGCGTGTGGGCCGGCGAAGCCGAAGCCAAGAAGTGGATCGACGCAGAATTCCAGCCGTCGACGCTGTCCAAAGACCAGCAGATGGTCGAGATGAAATGGTTCATCGAAGCCGCCAAGAAGCTCAGCGCCAAGGGCGTGAAAGAAATCTCGGTCGTCTCCGAGACGTTGACGACGCACGAGTACGAATCGAAGACGCTGGCCAAGGCCTTCGAGGAAATCACCGGCATCAAGGTCAAGCACGACATCATCCAGGAAGGCGATGTGGTCGAGAAGCTGCAAACCTCGATGCAGTCGGGCAAGTCGATCTACGACGGCTGGATCAACGACTCCGACCACATCGGCACACACTACCGCTACGGCACCGCGATCGAGCTGACAAGCCAGATGGCCGGCGCGTGGAAGGAGTACACGAACCCGGGCCTCGACCTGAAGGACTTCATCGGCACCAGCTTCACGACCGCGCCGGACGGCAAGATGTACCAGTTGCCCGACCAGCAGTTCGCGAACCTGTACTGGTTCCGCGCCGACCTGTTCGCGCGGCAGGATCTGAAGGACAAGTTCAAGGCCAAGTACAAGTACGACCTGGGCGTGCCGCTGAACTGGAGCGCCTAC
>JANXZA010000164.1 GCA_025355745.1 Rhizobacter sp.
ACGCGGCTGTGGCCTTTGTCGCGGGCCCAGCACCCGAAGCAGTTCCTGGTGCTGAGCGGCAACCGCAGCCTGTTCCAGCAAGCCGCGCTGCGCTTGTCGGCGCTCGCCGCGGCTGACATCACGGTCGCCGCGCCCTGCGTCGTCGGCAACGAGGAGCACCGCTTCCTGGTGCTCGACCAGTTGCGCGAGCTGGCGCTGCCGCCCGCCACCGTGCTGCTCGAACCGATGGGCCGCAACACCGCCCCGGCGATGACGCTGGCGGCCCTGCACGCGCAACAGGCGGGCGCTGATCCGGTGCTGGTCGTGACCGCGGCCGACCACATCTACACCGACGAAGCGGCCGCCACCACCGCCCTGCAACGCGCGGTGCGCGCTGCGGCGGGCGGTGCCATCGTCACGCTCGGCATCGCCCCCACCGGCCCTGAAACCGGCTTTGGCTACCTGCGTTGCGCCGACGCGGCGAGCGGCGAACTTCAGGTCAGGCAGTTTGTCGAGAAGCCCGATCTGGCGACCGCGCAGCGCTACCTTGCCGACGGCGGCTACTACTGGAACAGCGGCAACTTCGTGGTGCGGGCCTCGGTCTGGCTGGCGGCACTGGAACGGTTTCGCCCCGACATCCTGGCTGCCACCCAAACCGCCTGGGCCGGCTGCGCCACCGACGCCAGCTTCGTGCGCCCTGACCGGGCCGCGTTCGCCGCGATCCCGAGCGAGTCGGTCGACTACGCGGTGATGGAGCGCTGCCCGGAAGCGCCCGAGTTCGACATCCGCATGGTGCCGATGGACGCCGGCTGGTCCGACCTCGGCGCCTGGGATGCGGTCTGGGAGGTCAGCCCGAAAGACGCGGCCGGCAATGCCAGCCATGGCGATGCGCTGGTGAGCGACAGCCGCAACACGCTCGTGCACGCCACCAGCCGGCTCGTCGGCGTGGTCGGGCTGGACAACGTGGT
Source organism: Rhizobacter sp. (assembly GCA_025355745.1). Classification (GTDB taxonomy): domain Bacteria; phylum Pseudomonadota; class Gammaproteobacteria; order Burkholderiales; family Burkholderiaceae_C; genus LMDS01. Next base: position 948 of record JANXZA010000164.1, read on the forward strand.
GGTGGTCGAAACGCCCGACGCCGTGCTCGTGATCGACCGCGCGCGCAGTCAGGACGTGAAGCACATCGTCGGTCAACTGAGCAGCGCCGGGCGCAGCGAGCAGACCCTGCACCGCCAGGTGCACCGGCCCTGGGGCTGGTACGACAGCATCGACTCGGGCTCGCGCTTCCAGGTCAAGCGAATCATGGTCAAGCCCGGCGCCACGCTGAGCCTGCAGATGCACCACCACCGCGCCGAGCACTGGATCGTGGTCAGCGGCACGGCCGAGGTGACAAATGGCGAGAACGTGATCCTGCTGACCGAAAACCAGAGCACCTACATCCCGCTCGGCACCGTGCACCGGCTGGCCAACCCCGGCAAGGTGCCGCTCGAGATCATCGAAGTGCAGTCGGGCAGCTACCTGGGCGAAGACGACATCGTGCGCTTCGAAGACACGTACGGGCGCGTGCCCTGATCGGGTGAGACGCCGGTGAGACTTCGCTTCGCCATGTGTCCCGCGGCGCCAACGAATGGCGGCAGCAACACCGCAGTTCCGGAAGGATTTTGATGTCGGGTCAGCCTCCGGTCACGTTCGGTCATGACAATCCAGGGTTTTTTGCACGTCAGCGAGACTGTCGAACGACGCATGCCGATTCAACCTTCCAGGCCGGGGCCGGCGCTGTACCTGTGTGCCGCGAAGTGCGTGCATCCGGGCTCATCGGGCCGGGCGCTGCGCAACCGGCTGCGCTACATCGCGCTGGTGTTGAGGCACCACCGCCCGTTGACGGCCTGGCTGCGTCAGCCGGCGCAGCGCGCACTGGTGCGCGAGTTGCTGGCCAGGCCCGAACTGCTGGGCTGCATGGTGTGGCCCTACGTGCACGCCCGCTGGTCGATGATGCAGCGCTTCGAGGCGCTGTCGCAGCATCACCAGGCGATCGATTCCGACATGAGCGCGATGGCGGTTTCGGCCACCGGTTCGCGGGTGGTTGCCGACCTGTCAAAGATCTCGGCCGGCCTGCGGCTCGTGGTCGACCGGGCGCCCTGGTTCCTTCGTGAAGGCAGCTTGGTGCTGAACCAGTTCCGGCACGATGAGCGGCTCATGTCGCTGGCGTTTTCGTTCGGTCAGGAAGACGGCGAACGAGTCGCGTACGTGGGCAGCGTGCAGGGGGCCAAGGCTGATTCCGCACTGGCCACCTACCGTGAAATCGCGAAAGACCTGCACGGCATGCGCTCGCGCGATTTCCTGATCAAGGCGTTTCAGCTTCTGGCCCACCACTTGGGCGTCAAGCGCGTGCTCTGTGTGGGCGAGCAAGTGCGCCACCATCGGCACCCGTACTTCGGCAAGTTCAAATCTGAAGAGTTGCACCTGAACTACGACACGATGTGGCTGGAGCACGCCGGCGTGCCCACAGCGGATGGTTTCTTCCAGCTCGGCCTGCTTCCAAAGGTGCGCATCTGGAAAGAAATTGCGGCCAAGAATCGCTCGCTCTACCGGCACCGCTATGCGTTGATGGACACGCTGTCGGCCGACATCGCGGACCGTTTGCGCAGCCCAAGCCCAAGCCCGAGCCCGAACCCTACCCCGCACGTCACCCCGAACTCCACCCCGCACTCCACCGCATTTACCGAGTCAGGTCACCCATGATTCTCGTCACAGGTGGCGCCGGTTTCATCGGCGCCAATTTCGTCCTCGACTGGCTCGCACAGACCGCCGAGCCGGTCCTCAACCTCGACGCGCTGACCTACGCCGGCAATCGCGAAAGCCTGCGCGTACTCGACGGCGATGCGCGTCACGTGTTCGTGCAGGGCGACATCGGCGATCGCGCTTTGCTCGACGGCCTGCTGGCCCGGCACCGGCCGCGCGCGGTGGTGCACTTCGCGGCCGAAAGCCATGTCGACCGCAGCATCCACGGCCCGGGCGCATTCATCAAGACGAATGTGGAAGGCACCTTCACGCTGCTCGAAGCGGTGCGCGCGCACTGGTCCACCTTGGCGGCCGATGACAAGAGCGCGTTCCGTTTCCACCATGTGTCTACCGACGAGGTCTACGGCTCGCTGGCCAAGGGCGAGGCCCCGTTCACCGAGACGCACCTTTATGAGCCGAACAGCCCGTACTCGGCCAGCAAGGCCGCCAGCGACCACCTGGTGCGCGCCTGGCACCACACCTACGGCCTGCCGGTGCTGACCACCAACTGCTCGAACAACTACGGGCCCTATCACTTCCCTGAGAAGCTGATCCCGCTGATGATCGTCAACGCCCTCGCCGGCAAGCCGCTGCCGGTGTATGGCGATGGCCAACAGGTGCGCGACTGGCTCTACGTGAAGGACCATTGCGCCGCCATCCGCGAGGTGCTGGCGCGCGGCCGCATCGGCGAGACTTACAACATCGGTGGCTGGAACGAGAAGCCGAACATCGACATCGTGCACACGGTCTGCGCCCTGCTCGACGAACTGCAGCCCGATGCGGCCGGCAGCTACCGCCGCCTCATCACCTACGTGCAAGACCGCCCCGGCCACGACCGCCGCTACGCCATCGACGCCCGCAAGATCGAGCGCGAACTCGGCTGGCGGCCGGCCGAAACTTTCGAGTCGGGCATCCGCAAGACGGTGCGCTGGTACCTCGACAACACCGAGTGGGTGGCGCACGTGCAAAGCGGCGCGTACCGCGACTGGGTGGCGACGAATTACAGCGAGCGTGCGGGCTGCGAATCGAGCTCTGCATCGGTCTCAAGCCCGGCCGGTGGAGACGGTGCATGAAGATCCTGCTGCTCGGCAAGAACGGCCAGGTCGGCTGGGAACTGCAACGTGCGCTGGCACCGCTCGGCGAGGTGGTGGCGCTCGACTTCGACAGCCCCGGCCCGCTCACGGCCGACTTCTCGAACCCCGAGTCATTGGCCGCCACGGTGCGCGCGGTGGCACCGCAGATCATCGTCAATGCGGCCGCGCACACGGCGGTCGACAGGTGCGAGAGCGAGCCCGATTTCGCCCGCACGCTGAACGCCACGGCGCCCGCCGTGCTGGCGCGCGAAGCGGCCGCACTCGGCGCCTGGCTGCTGCACTACAGCACCGACTATGTGTTCGACGGCAGCGGCAGCACGCCCTGGCTCGAAGACTCGCCGACCGGCCCGCTCAGCGTCTACGGCGCGACCAAGCTCGAGGGCGAGATCGCCATCCGCACCAGCGGCTGCAGGCACCTGATCCTGCGCACGAGCTGGGTCTATGCGGCGCGCGGCGGCAATTTCGCGACGACGATGTTGAAGCTCGCGATGGAACGCGACAAGCTCACCGTGATCGACGACCAGATCGGCGCGCCCACCGGTGCCGACCTGCTGGCCGACCTGAGCGCGCACACCTTGCGCGCGGCTTTGCAACGCCCCGACGTGGCCGGCACGTACCACGCCGTCGCCCACGGCCAGACCAGTTGGCACGGCTACGCCCGCCATGTGATCGAGGTCGCGCGGGCTGCAGGCCAGCCGATCAAGGTAGCCGCCGATGCCATCCTGCCGGTGGCCACCAGCGCCTTCCCCACACCGGCGCGCCGGCCCGGCAATTCGCGCCTGAACACGGGCAAGCTTCGGCACACGTTCGGGCTGGCACTGCCGGGCTGGCAGAGCGGGGTCGACCGGATGCTGGTAGAGGTGATGGGTTGACTCTGTGGTGAGTACATGCCGACGCAGGCTCCCTCCCCCGCTGGGGGAGGGTTGGGGGCGAAGCGGGGCTTTCGAGCCGCATGCGGCGAGCCCGCGCAGCGGTCCGGGCTTGCAAGCCCGGACGCGCACTGCAAGTGAGGGTGCGGCCTGCCCTCAAGCTCACGCAATTCCACCCCCATCCCCACCTTCCCCCAGCGGGGGAAGGAGCAACACAATGACCCCCTTCACCAGGACCCACCGCCATGCCCTCTGACCGCAAAGGCATCATCCTCGCCGGAGGCTCCGGCACCCGGCTGCACCCGGCCACGCTGGCGATGAGCAAGCAGCTGCTGCCGGTGTACGACAAGCCGATGGTGTACTACCCGCTCGCCACCTTGATGCTTGCCGGCATCCGCGACATCCTGCTCATCAGCACGCCGCAAGACATACCGCGCTTCGAGGCCTTGCTGGGCGACGGCAACCAGTGGGGCGTGAACATCGGCTACTGCGTGCAGCCCAGCCCGGACGGCCTGGCGCAGGCCTTCATCCTCGGCCGCAGGTTCGTCAACGGCCAGCCCAGCGCACTGGTGCTGGGCGACAACATCTTCCACGGCCACGCGCTGCAGGGGCTGCTGCAACAGGCCACGCAGCGGGCCAGCGGTGCCTCGGTGTTCGCCTACCACGTGACCGACCCGGAACGCTACGGCGTGGTCGCGTTCGACGCCCACAAGCAGGCCCTCAGCATCGAGGAAAAGCCGAAGGCGCCGCAGAGCAACTACGCCGTCACCGGCCTGTACTTCTACGACGAACAGGTGTGCGACATTGCCGCCGCCACGCGCCCCTCGCCACGCGGCGAGCTCGAGATCACCGATGTCAACGCGGCCTACCTGAAGCTCGGCCAGCTTCGCGTCGAGATCATGGGCCGGGGCTATGCGTGGCTCGACACCGGCACCCACGACAGCCTGCTCGAGGCCGGCCAGTTCATCGCCACGCTCGAGAAGCGCCAGGGCCTGAAGGTGGCCTGCCCCGAAGAGATCGCCTACCGCTCGGGCTGGATCAGCGCCGCGCAACTGGAGGCGCTGGCGCAGCCGATGCTGAAGAACGGCTACGGCCAATACCTGCAACGCGTGCTGACCGACAAGGTGCTCTGATGCAAGCCACCCCCACCTTGATTGCCGACGTGCTGATCTTCGAGCCCAAGCTGTTCGGCGACGCCCGCGGCTTCTTCCTCGAGAGCTTCAACCAGAAGGCATTCGACGCAGCGCTGGGGTATGAAGTGACCTTCGTGCAAGACAACCATTCGCGCTCCGCGCGCGGCGTGTTGCGCGGCCTGCACTACCAGCTGCCGCCGCACGCGCAAGGCAAGCTGGTGCGCGTCACGCAGGGCTGCGTGTTCGATGTGGCGGTTGACATCCGCCCCGCCAGCCCGACCTACGGCCGCTGGGTGGGCGCCGAACTCAGTGACGCGAATCGCCGCCAGATGTGGATCCCGCCTGGCCTGGCGCACGGCTTCCTGGTGCTCAGCGAGAGCGCCGATTTTCTGTACAAGACGACCGCGTACTACGCCCCGCAAGCCGAGCGCTCGCTGCGCTGGGATGACCCCGGCCTGGCCATCGAGTGGCCGAGTGTCGGCGTGCCGGTGGTGTTGTCGGGCAAGGACGCAGCGGCGCCGAGGCTGGACGAGTTGGACCGGCCGAAGGGCTGACGGCGGGGGTGGGGGTGGGGATGAGGAAAATCCACAGGAGTGCGTCGTGGAAACCACCAAGGTCGGCATCCGCGAATTCCGATCCGGGCTGGCCGAGTACATCGCCTCGGAAACCCCCGTGGCCGTCACCCGCCACGGTCAGACCGTGGGCTTCTTCATCCCAACCCATGGCCAAGCCGAAGCCGACTTTGCCGCGTTGCTGAAGGCACCGGTCGAACTCGACCGACTGTTGGCGGCCAAGTCAGTCGACATCGATGCCGTTGCAGCGGAGTTCAAGGCTGCTCGCAAAGCTGGAGCTGAAAGAAAGCGGCCTACCCGCAAATCCGCGTGAGTAACCGGGCCCGACCCGTATCGTCTGGGCGAAGAGGCGGTGATGACACAGCGCACCATCGTCCTTGACGCGAACATTCTGATCCGTGCCGTTCTGGGAGAGCGAGTGCGCCAGCTCATCACGGAACATGCCGCCGACGTGAGTTTCTTCGCGCCCGACACGGCCTGCGCGAAAGCCCGTGAGCACTTGCCCCCTTGCTGGAAAAACGAGGCGTCAGCGGCGCGGTGGCACAGGCCGCTCTGGCCGCGCTCGAAATCGTGGTGCGCCCGATCGATGCCGAGCTATACCAGCCACTGGAGCAGCAAGCTCTGGCGCGCATCAGCGAACGCGACCCCGACGACTGGCCGGCGCGGGAGTGCGACTTGATGCTGAACTGCCCCGTATGGACGAAATACGCCGACTTCTTCGGCACTGGCGTCGCCACCTGGACCACCAGCCGCGTGAAGCTGTATCGGGAACCTGACGCCGCAGCTGGTACGGCATAACAACCCTGACGCAGCCAACGACGGGGCGTTCGGCAGAAGGTCGTGATGGAGACAACTTCGATCTGATCCACGACGCTGCGGCAACCCAGGGACCGACCACTTCGAGCAGTACGGCCCGCCGCGCGCTCGAACAACCCTCGATCCGGCTGGCGCCGCCCGCATCGAACTGAAACAGTTTCGCGTATACGAACGTAAGGGCCCTCTCAGAATGCCGGCTGCGGGTCGAACGATGGTCGGGCTTGTAAGGGTGCGCAACGCTGCGCATTGACGCAGATCAAAAAAACGACAAGATCACGTCGATCCCCGGCATACTGCCGCCCGGCACGGTAACTGCAACGCTGCATGCCTCGCTGGCGTCGCTTCTCGCGCGTCCAATTTTCCCTGGCAGTCCCCTGGTTCTCTGGATTTCGACGCGCGCACACCTCGTGCGCGCCCGCTACCCGTCCGCTCCTTTCCCGTTTCCCTGCCCATGGCACCTCCACCCATCGAGTCACACAGAGTTACATCAGTCTTCGGGCTTTTCCTTGGTTCCCGTTCAAGCGCGCCGCCCGTCGGTCGAAAACACAATTACCCCGTCAACCCGCAGGTGCTCCAACTCAAGTTCAGTCAGCACCCGCAAACAACGTTTCTGCGACTCCCACGCCCTTGGCGTCACACCGGCCCCGTCGGTTCAATCGCATCCCGACCTGCAACGCTGCCGACCCTTTGGGCCGGCGGTTGCAGATTCGCATCTCTTGAGGATTGAACAATGTCGAAAAATTCAGCGTTTCCGCTACCGCTTTCCATGAGTCTTTCTCTGATCGCTTCTGTCGTGCTGGCCGCTTGCGGCGGCGGCGCTGGTGGTGGTGGTGCTACCGGCACCGAGCCCGCCGCACTCAGTGCATCGCTCGACAACTCCGCAGCGACCCTTGCCGCCAGCACCTTCACCGATCAGGCCAGTGGCTCGGCGGCCGACGCCGGCGTGGTCGGCTCCGACGCCCAGCTCGCGATGGCCTTGCGCGCCCGCAACGGCATCGACACCAGCAGCGCCAAGGCCACGCCCCTCCCGAGCCCGGTGGTGATCGTTGACGATGTGATCCTCGTCGCGGGCACACTGCCCCCGACATCCCAGGCCGTGCCGCCTGCAGATGCAAGTTCGCGCACCGGTAGGGCGCCGCCTGCGCCCCCGCCGCCGGCGCCTGTCCCGCCGCCTGCTCCCGCACCGCCGCCGCCCGCACCTGCGCCCGCCCCGGCTGTGCAATACGACACCCGCATCGGCCTGGGCGCCGACGCGACCGGCGTGCCGATCCTGACCAAGTCAGCGAACGCCCAGTACATCTACTGGAACCCTGCGCATCCGAACGCTAAAGATACGAACGCCGGCACCGACCCTGCTGCACCGAAGAAGACATTGAAGTGGGCCTGGGCCGCCCTGCGCGATGGTTATGGCGAC
>JANXZA010000170.1 GCA_025355745.1 Rhizobacter sp.
CCCGTGCCCACCGCCGTGACCGCGCCGCTGATGGTGATGCCGTTCTGCACCACGCTCGAGCCCGCGTTGGCCAGGATCTGGCTGCCCACGTTGCCCTGAATGTTCGAGTTGAGCAGCAGGGTGCCGCCGTTCTGCGCCGCCAGCACGCCGTTGTTGGTGATACCGCCGTTGGCCGCCAGCGTGATGGTGCCGCCGGCCACATCGGCCTTGATCGTGCCGTTGTTGGTGAGCGTGGCCGCGCCGCCGAGGAAGCTTTGGCCGCCGAAGGTTCCGGTGTTGCCGCGCACCGTGATGCCCGCGCCGATCACCAGGTCGCCGGCTTCGAGGTTGAAGCGGTTGCTGCCATTGGCGTCGGTGAAGACGATGCTGCCGCTGCCGCTGATCGTCTGATTGCCTTGCGGCGCCAGGATGCTGTTGGCGCCGATGTTGATCGTGGCGTTGTTCAGGGTCAGGCCATTGGTCACGCGCTCGATGCCTTGGGCGCTGGCCAGGTCGAGCCCGCCGCTGAGGGTGACGGCATCGAAGAAATTGCTGCCCGAACTGGACGCGCGGAAGTTGCCCGTGCCCACCGCCGTGACCGCGCCGCTGATGGTGATGCCGTTCTGCACCACGCTCGAGCCCGCGTTGGCCAGGATCTGGCTGCCCACGTTGCCCTGAATGTTCGAGTTGAGCAGCAGGGTGCCGCCGTTCTGCGCTGCCAGCACGCCGTTATTGGTGATACCGGCGTTGGCCGCCAGCGTGATGGTGCCGCCGGCCACATCGGCCTTGATCGTGCCGTTGTTGGTCAGCGTGGCCGCGCCGCCGATGAAGCTTTGGCCGCCGAAGGTTCCGGTGTTGCCGCGCACCGTGATGCCCGCGCCGATCACCAGGTCGCCGGCTTCGAGGTTGAAGCGGTTGCTGCCGTTGGCGTCGGTGAAGACGATGCTGCCGCTGCCGCTGATGGTTTGATTGCCCTGCGTCGCGAAGATCGCGTTCGCGCCGATCTCCACTGTGCCATTCAGCACCATGCCGCCACTGACGCGCTCGATGCCGCCGTTGCTGGCCAGGTCGAGCCGGCCATTCAGCGTGACGCCGTTCAGGAAGTTGCTGCCGCTGCCGAACGCAACCAGCGCGCCGGTACCACTGGAGTTGATCGTGCCGCCCGTGATCGCGCTGCCGAACTGGTTCACCACGCTGCCGTTGGCGATGTTGATCACGCCGCCGGTGTTGTCGATGTTGTGCCCGCCTTGAACCTGCAGTGCCGCCGTGACCGCGCTGCCGACGTTGATGGTGCCGGTGTTGGTAGTGCTGCCACCGCCCTGCAAGGTGAAGACCGAAGCATCGATGTTGACGCTGCCGGCATTGACGAGCGTGTTGATGGCGCGCGGATCGTTGATGGTCACCGTCCGCGCGGCGCCGATCGTCGCGCTGTCGGCGGAGCCCGGCACGACGCCGCACGACCAGGCGGCCGGGTTGTTCCAGTTGCCTGCGAGCGGGTTCCAGGTGCAGCTCGCGCCCACGGCCTGCTCCATCGGCGCGACACCGACGACGAGCATCGCGGCGATGGCCAGGGCGGTCTTCTTGAAAGGCTTGCGAAGGGTGGTCATGGGCGGGCTCCCGGTGAGCAGTGGACGTGAATGAATGACGCTTGGAGAAGGGACTCCGGGCGGCCGCAACACATCGAACGCGCCGCAGTCACCACACCGTCAGTATTCGCAGCACCGTTAGGCAACCGTTAAATTTCCGGGGCTCCGAGCCCTGAATCGACCACCTATTCAGGGGGTCTCAAGGGTTTCCACTTGAGATGCTTTACCGCGCGAGCCCGGCCGGTGGGTGGGCTATCGTCTTCCCACCCTCCCTCTACTGGCTTCGATGCACCTTCCCGGTTTCATTCATTCGCTGACGACTGCAAGCTTGCGAGCGCTGCCGGCGCTGCTTGCCTTGCTTGCGCTGCTCACCCTGCCCGCTTCGGCGCAGGTTGCCGCGCCGATCAGCAGCGCCGCCTACCCGGGCATGCTGACCTTGCAAGTCGATGCCACCGACCTCGACCACCGCATCTTTCGCGTCAAGGAGACCATCCCCGTGCGGCCCGGCCCGCTGACGCTCTACTACCCGCGCTGGCTGCCCGGCAACCACGCGCCGACGGGGCGCATCACCGAGCTGGCGGGGCTGAAGTTCAGCGCCAACGGCCAGCCCGTCGCATGGCGGCGCGACCCGCTCGATGTGCACGCGTTCGCGCTCGACGTGCCGGCCGGCGCGAGCCTGCTCGAGATCGAGTTCCAGCGCCTCTCACCATTGAACCGTGAAGGCGGGCGCGTCGTGATGACGCCCGACCTGCTGAACCTGCAATGGAACTCGGTGCTGCTCTACCCGGCCGGCTACGCAGACAGCCGCATCAACATAACGCCGATCCTGCGCCTGCCCGAAGGCTGGAAGCTCGGCACCGCGCTGCGGGCTGTGGCGCCCGCCGCGGCGAACAGCGGCGCAGCGGTCGAGTTCGAACCCGTCAGCGTCGAGACGCTGATCGACTCCCCGGTATTCGCCGGCAAGCACCTGGAACGCATCGACCTTGACCCCGACGCTGCCGCCGCCGGCTGCGCGCCGGTGTTCCTCAACATGGTGGCCGATGTGCCCGGCGAGCTGCTGGCAACGCCCGAGCAACTCGCCGCCCACCGCGCACTCGTGACCCCGGCCGACCGGCTGTTCAGCGCACGCCACTTCGCGCACTACGACTTCCTGTTGGCGCTCAGCGACCAGCTCGGCTGGATCGGGCTGGAGCACCAGCAGTCGAGCGAGAACGGACGGCCGCCGGGCTACTTCACTGAATGGGCCAAGTCGTCGGCCGGGCGCTCCTTGCTGGCACACGAGTATGCGCATTCATGGCATGGCAAGTTCCGGCGCCCGGCCGACCTGTGGACGCCGAACACCAACACGCCGATGCAGGGCAGCCTGCTGTGGATGTACGAAGGCCAGACCGAATTCTGGGGCGACGTGCTGGCCGCGCGCACCGGCCTCGTGCCGCAGGCCGACATGCGCGAAAACTTCGCGCTCATCGCGGCCGGGCTCGAAGCCAAGACCGGCCGCGTCTGGCGCAATCTGCAAGACACGACGAACCAGAACGTGATGGCTGGTAGCGCACGCGGCGACTGGAGCGACTGGCAGCGTGAACGCGGCGACTACTACCGCGAGATGGTGATGGTCTGGCTGGAGGCCGACATGCTGATCCGCGACGCCTCGGCGAATGTGCGCTCGCTCGACAATTTCGCGCGCGCCTTCTTCGGCCCCGTGCCCGGCCGGCGCGACGCCGACATCGCCCCGCTGACCTACACCTTTGAGGATGTGGTCGCGGCGCTGAACGGTGTTCAGCCGCGCGACTGGGCGCGTTTCCTGCGCGAGCGGCTCGACACGAACCAACCCGGCGCGCCGCTGCAAGGCCTGGCCCGCGCCGGCTGGCGGCTGGCGTGGCGCGAAGAGCCGAGCGCGTACGCGAAAGGCTTTGCAGTGCAACGCCGGTTCGAAGACTTCGCCTGGTCGCTCGGCATCGAGGTCGGTCGCGAAGGCATGCTCAGCAGCGTGCGCTGGGGCAGCCCGGCGTTCACCGCCGGCCTGAGCCCGGCCGCGCAGCTGATCGCGGTCGACGGCCGCAGTTACAAGGCCGAACGGCTGAAGACCGCCATCACCGCAGCGAAGGTCGGCAAGGCGCCGATCCAGTTGCTGGTGAAGGACGGTGACGTCTACAAGACCGTCGCCATCGACTACCACGGCGGCCTGCGCTACCCGACGCTGGAGCGCATCGAAGGCAGCGAGGACCGGCTGGCGCAAGTGCTCGCGGCGCGGCCGTAGCGGCGCCCGCCGCTCCGGCAAAAGAGTTCTCAACTCACCACCGCCGAGGCGCAGAGAACGCAGAGGTTCGCAGAGGTTCGCAAAGATAAGTCTCACCGCAGAGCACCCCCAGGAAATGTCTTCGACATTCCCGCCCCCAGGGGTCAAGCAAAGTGGCGAAGCCACATTTGCTTGAGAGTGGCGGAGTTGACGGAGTTGCGCAAAGTCAAATTCTGATTGGCAAGAAGCTTCAGCCAGTCGGCGGTTGCCCCCAGCCCCCACGGATACGCGGGAGCGAGGGCCGGATTCCTCCCTCTCCCGCCGGCGGGAGAGGGTCGGGGTGAGGGTGGCCCGCGCTTGCAAGGCTCGTGGCTGGCGCTCCTTGCCAGTCAGGATTGAATTTCCTCTGCGCAACTCTGCGCAACTCTGCGCAACTCTGCGCTCTCTGCATTTCTGCGGTGAGTGAGTCGGCCGTTGCATCGGCAGCGCATGGACCACCTCGGAACCAACCCCGATCAGGGGTACGCGTCAGGGTACCGGTCGATCGTCAGCCCGCTCATGTCGA
>JANXZA010000181.1 GCA_025355745.1 Rhizobacter sp.
ATGGCGCTTGCAGCATGGCTACCCGTTCAAGCTGAACCCGGTGCTCGACCCGCTGGATCAGATCGAGTGTCGGGATGCGTTGCTGAACTCAGATGGCAGCGAGGCGGTGTGGCCGAGGGTGAGTGTGGTGATCGGGAACCCACCATTTCTGGGCGACAAGAAGATGCGCACGGAGTTGGGTAGCGCCTACACCGAAGGCTTGCGCGCTGCGTTTTCGGGGGGTGTTCCCGGTGGCGCCGATCTGGTTTGCTACTGGTTCGAAAAGGCGAGGACGCAGATCGAGCTACATGGCCTTGGCGCCGCGGGCTTGGTGGCGACGAGTTCGATTCGGGGAGGCGCCAATCGCAAGGTACTTGATCGCGTTTGTGCGATGACGCGCATCTTCGAGGCGTGGTCCGATGAGGCGTGGGTGAACAACGGCGCAGCGGTTCGCGTTTCAATGGTTTCCTTCGGTCTTGCTTCGCAAGGGGCAAAGCTCGACGGACACGAAGTCGGTGTGGTGTTCTCGGACCTTTCCGCAGGTGATGGAGGGCAACAAGACGCCGACTTGGCGCGCGCCGTCCGCCTATCGCCGAGTGGCACCGCGTTCATCGGCACGCAGAAGGGTGGCGCCTTCGAAGTTGGCGGTGATATCGCGAGACGGTGGATGCTTGATCCGAATCCACACGGCGAGTCAAACGGTGCTGTCGTCTTTCCGTGGATTAACGGCCTGGACATTGCGCGCCGCCCACAGGATCTTTGGATCGTTGACTTCAACACCCGTACGCGTGCGGCAGCAGCCTTGTTCGGGCTGCCTTGGCAGCACTGCGCTGCCGTTGTTCAGCCACAGCGCGTCGGCAATCGAGAAGCTCGAACCGGCGAGGCTTGGTGGCTCTTGCAGCGATCACGGCCGGAACTCAAGGCAGCGTTGCGCAAGTTGCCGAGGTACATCGCCACAGCCCGAGTTGCCAAACATCGCCTCTTCGTCCATGTGCCTTCGTGCGTCTTACCGGACTCTCAGGTGGTCGTCTTTGCTCGATCCGACGCGGCGACCCTCGGCATGCTGCACAGTCGATTCCACGAGCTTTGGTCTTTGCGACTGGGTACGTCCCTCGAAGACCGTCCGCGCTACACACCAACCACCTGCTTCGAGACCTTCCCCTTCCCCGCCGGCCTGACCCCTGCCGACACCGCCCATCAACGCACTGAGGCCGTCGCGCCCGGCACGGGCTGCCCTCACCCTAACCGTCTCCCGGAGGGAGAGGGAACAGTACAAATTCCTGCCGATCTGGAGACGGCGGTTCGTGTGCATGCCATCGCCATCGGGCGCGCCGCGAAGCGCCTCGACGACCTGCGCGAACGCTGGCTCAACCCGCCCGAATGGACGCGCCGCGAGGCCGAGGTGGTGCCGCTCGGCATGGACGCTTCGCCGTACCCGGACCGCATCCTGCCGCGCGACGGCTTCGACAAACAACTCGCCCAGCGCACCCTCACAAAGCTCTACAACGAACGCCCGGCCTGGCTCGCGCAAGCCCACGAAGCGCTTGACGCCGCCGTCGCTGCCGCCTACGGCTGGCCCGACTACTCGCCGCAGATGCCCGACGAGGAAATCCTGCGCCGGCTGCTGGCGTTGAACCGTGAGCGGGCCAAGCACTAAACTGCGCGGTGCCACTTTCATCGCGCTGACGGCGCGTCCCGAGCCGAGTTGGAGAACGAGTATGGATACCGAGGTTCTATTCAACGTCGAAGAAGCCAATGACGGTGGATACATTGCCACCGCGCCTTTGCACGGCATCGTCACCCAGGCCGAGTCCATCGATGAGTTGCATGCCCAGGTTCGTGATGCAGTGGCGTGTCACTTCGATGTGCAAGACAAGCCCAGGCTCATCAGATTGCATTACGTTCGAGACGAGGTTCTCGCTGCGTAAAGCTGCCGTGCGATGTGTCGGGTGAACGGCTGCACGGGGCCTTGCACGGGCGGGATATCGGATCATCCGACAGACCGGCAGTCACATCCGCCTGACGCTTGACGGCCCGCCGCAACATCACCTGACCATCCCGGCGCATGCCGAGCTCAAGCCCGGGACTTTGACTGCGATCTTGGCCTTGGCTTCGCAACGCTTGCAAATAGGCAAGGAAGATTTGCTGAAGGTGCTGGAACTGTAGTTCGCAAGCCCCGCCCTCACGCATTCCGAATCCCCGCCGCCACATGCCCGGACGGCACATGCTCGGCGGCGTTCTGGATGTGGCCGGTCTGGTCGTCGAAGAAGAAGTCGGGCTCGAACTCGCGCAGGAACTCGCCCTTCGGCAGGCCGCCCAGGAACATCGCCTCGTCGATCTCCACGTCCCAGTCCATCAGCGTGCGGATCGCGCGCTCGTGCGCCGGTGCGCTGCGCGCGGTGACGAGTGCGGTGCGGATGCGCATGCCTTGCGCGGACGCATGGCGCAGCCGCTGCAAGGCTTCGAGCAGCGGCTTGAACGGGCCGGCGGCCAGCGGCGTGGCGGAGTGGTCGCGCTCGTGGGCCTGAAAGGCATCGAGCCCGCCGCTGGCGAACACCTGCTCGGCTTCGTCGGAGAACAGCACGGCGTCGCCGTCGAAGGCGATGCGCACCTCGTTCGGGTGCTCGCTCGAGGCGCGCGCCGAGTGCGGGTAGACGCGCGCCGCCGGCACGCCGGCGCCGAGCGCGGAGCGCACATCGGCCTCGTTGGTCGACAGGAACAGGTGTGCGTTCAGCGGCCGCAGGTAGCGCCACGGCGACTCGCCGCGCGTGAACACGCCGCGCTGCACCGCCAGCCCGTAATGCTGCGCCGAGCGGAACACGCGCATGCCCGAAACCGGGTCGTTGCGCGACAGGATCACCACTTCCACCTGCGGCGTGCGCGCGTTGAATGCGAGCAGCTTGTTGACGAGCGAGAACGCCACGCCGGGCTTGGCCGCGCGCTCCAGCCGCTCGAGCTGCAAGCGCATGTAGGCGCGGTCGTTGGTGGCTTCGAAGTGCTGGTTCTCTTCTTCGAAATCGAAGAGGGCACGCGACGAGATGGCGACGACGAGCTGGCCGTCGAGTGAGGTGGGCATGCGGTTGATGATACGAGTGACGCCATAGCGGCACTTCGCCTCCGCGCGCCCCGCGCGCCCGGCCAGCCCGGCGTGGGCGCGATTGCAGGCGCTGCCCTACCTGACGGTCACCGCAATCGTCTGGCTCATCGGCTTGCCATAGCTCTGGTGCGCGCCGTTCGCGAACTGCGCGGTGAGCTTGTAGCTGCCCGGCGGCAGCGTCACTTCGGTCTCGGTCTGGCCTTTGCCGAAGTGCATGTGGCGGTCGGTGAAGGGCACCGATTCGCCCGCCGGCACCGCGTCGAGGTTGATCAGCAGGTGGTGGTGGCCGCTGGCGGCAAGCACCTCGCCGGCCGGCGCCACCGCCATGCCGCGCACGCCGAAGCGGACCTTGAACGGGCTGCTGACGGTGGCGCCATCGGCCGGCTCGACGATCGCGACCGACTGGGCCGGTGGGCTCATCGAGCTGCAAGCGGCGAGCCACGCCAGCGATGCCGCAGCGACGCTGTGCCGAAACGCGCGGGAGGTGAAACAGGTCATGGGTGACACTCCGAATTGAGGGGTTGGATGAAGCCGACGCTCAGCCTGCGGGCGCCGGCGTCAATCAACTGGAACAGCCGGCGGCAGCTTCTATTCCGCCACCCGCACGAATTTCTTCGGCCCTGGAATAAAACGCCGCTGCGGCTGTTCAGACTGAAGCCCACGCCACTCCGCATGAACCCTCTCGCCGATCAGTTGACATCGCTGCTGCCCAGGCTTTGGCGCTTCGCATTGCGTCTGACCCGGCAGCACGAAGACGCACAAGACCTGGTGCAGCGCAGTTGCGTGCGGGCGCTGGAGCGCCAGCATCAATGGAACCCTGCGACGCCGGCGCTGCCCTGGCTCTACGCGATCCTGCACAGCATCTGGCTGAACGAGGTCGACGCGCGGCGCCTGCGCCTGGTCGGGCGGGTTGATTCGGAAGATGCGCCCGACGTGGCAGACACCGCCACCGCCGACCCCGAGACCGCGCTGCTGTACCGGCAGGTGATTGCAGCCGTCGAGGCGCTGCCGCCGGCGCAGCGGGTGGTGATGCTGCTGGTCGGTGTCGAAGGCTTCAGCTACCGTGAGGCCAGCGATGTGCTCGGCGTGCCGATCGGCACCGTGATGAGCCGGCTCTCGCGCGCCCGCGTCGCGATCGGCGAGCGCTTCGAAAGCCGGCCGCAAATCGACAGCGATATCGACAACGATCAACACGGCGAGGGCATCAACCATGTCGCCTGACCTGGAAACGCTGCGCGCCCACGCCGACGGCGAACTGGCGCCGTTGCGTCGCGCCGAAGTCGACGCCGCGATCGCTGCCGACCCGGCGCTGGCGGCGCTGTCGGCTGCGTTGTTCGCGTCGCGCCTGCCATACCGCAGCGCGTTCGAGCATGTTGCGCCGCCGCCGGTGCCGGCGGCGCTGCAGGCGCGTGTTGCCGAGTTGGCCTCGGTGGCCCGGGCCAACGCCACCGAGACGCTGGCGCCCGCCGGTGCATCCGCCGGTGCCTCCGCCGGTGCATCCACCGGCAGCCGACGCCTCGCCCCATCGCCGCCCGAAAGCGGCCGCCCGACGGGGCGGTGGGCGATTCGGCTGCTGTTGTCAGGCGTGGTGCTCGGCTGCCTGCTGGCCGCTTCGCTCGCCAGCGTGCAGCAGCGCCAGGTCGAGCCCTGGCTGCGCAGCGTGATCACGTACCACGCGATGTACTCGCGCGAGACCGTCACCGATGGCGGCCCGGCCTTGGGCCAGGCTCAAGCGGTAGCGTTGCGCAAGGCCCTGCATGACCAGCAGGGGCTGGAGTTGACCGTGCCCGACCTGCGGGCCCAGGGCCTGCAATTCGTGCGCGCTCAGCGGCTTCAGTTCGATGGCCGCACCGTGCTGCAGCTCGTCTACCTGCCGCAGCGTGGTGCGCCGGTTGCGCTGTGCTTGATGCCGGCGGCGCGCCAGCCGGAACGAACCCTCGCGCTCGACGGCCAGCAGGCCCTGGCCTGGCATGCTGGCGGCTGGGCTTATGTGCTCATCGGCGCCTTGCCGCTGCAGCAGTTGCAGACGCTGCGGCAGCGTTTGCCGGCGGCCTTGATTTGACCTGATCGCGGCCAGTCAACCCCCGCGTTCGAGTGGTTGACGATCGTGACAAAAAGCACGATTGTTCGGCTCGCGGTGTCCGCAACTCTGATGCTCGAAGGGCTGTTCGTCACTGCACAACCCATCCTCAAGGAGATCTTCAGATGAAAAAGTTCACTCCCATCGCTGCTGCGGTGGCGCTCGTTTCGGCCTTGTCCGCCGTACCTGCCCAGGCCGACTCGTTTTTCTGGGCGATCAATCAGTTTCAGACGATCCAGAAGCTGAACGGTGACACCGGCGCCGTGGTCGATTCGTTTGCGGTGCCGTTTGGCAGCGGCAGTGGCGCGTCAATCGCGGTGGTCGGCAACATCGGCTACTACACGCTGCTCGGCAACACCAATGTGTACGGCGTCAACATGACGACGCACGCAACGCTGGGTTCGCAGTTCACGATCCCGACACTCAGTGGTTTCGTCAACGGCATCACGAACGATTCGAACGGGCACCTCTGGTTCGCCGGCGGCAATGGCGACCCGTTGCGCGAGTACAGCACCGCCGGCGCCTTGTTGAGCACGCACGCGTTCCCGAACCCGGCCGCCGCGTACCGTGACGGCTCGGTGGTGTTCGGCAACTTTGTCGTGGCCAACCGCGGCGACCAGGTCGGCCCGTACGACAGGTACAACCTGACGGGCGGCAACCTGGCGCTGACCGTGGATCAGTTGAGCTTCATCACGCCGGCGATCGGCGGTTCAAACGGTATCGCGTACAACGGCACGAACTTCTACACCTCAGACGAGCAGCGTCACATCGTCTCGAAGTGGACTTCCGCCGGCGCCTTCGTGTCGAGTGCCAACC
>JANXZA010000182.1 GCA_025355745.1 Rhizobacter sp.
GGTCAACTCAAACCCAAAACCGGCTGCGGCACGACCCCGGGGAGGTGGCGTTTCTGGCTGATCGTGGACGCTTGAGCTGCATTCACCACCGGTGCCTGCGCGCCTCCCCGGCGCACCCTCAACGACGCCGTTTCACCGTCCACGATCAGACTGAAACGGGCGTCCACGATCAATGAAATACGCGTGAAGGTCGGATCGGCACAGTTGGCCGCACGTTTCGCGCAGTGTCGTCGGCCCCGATTTCGCGGTGGGCGACATTCATGGCTGCTTCTCGCATCTGAGGGGATCGCTGGAGGCGATCGGCTTTGATGCTTCGGTCGATCGGATGTTCTCGGTCGGCGATCTGGTCGACCGCGGGCCGGAGTCGGATCGGGTGCTTGAGTGGCTGGCCAGGCCGTGGTTCTTCTCGATCTGCGGCAACCACGACTTCATGACCTGGCGCTCGGCGCTCGGGCGTCCGTATGCGGAGGTGGATCGCCTGGCGCATGGCGGCGTGTGGCTGGGGACGCTGGCAGTGGATGAGCAGCGCCGGATCGGCGCGGGCCTGGCTGCCCTGCCCCTGGCGATGGAGCTCGAAACGGCCGCCGGCTTAGTGGGACTGGTCTCGGATACAATGACTACAAGTATCTAGAGAAGCTCGATGGCCACCTCAATTCGACTCGATCCGACGATCGAACAGCGCTTGGATCACCTGGCCGCAGCTACCGGACGTACAAAGGCGTATTACCTGCGCGAGCTGGTGACGAACGGCTTGGACGACCTCGAGGATTTCTACCTCGCCTCGGCGACGATGGAGCGCGTTCGCTCGGGTAAGGAGCCGGTCTATAGCCTGGACGACGTGGAGCGTCAGCTTGGCTTGGCGGATTGAGCTCACGGCGACAGCCACCAAGCAGCTCGGCAAGCTCGATCGTCAGGAGGCCAGGCGGATCACCGCGTTCCTGCGCGAGCGGCTGGCCACCCATGAAGATCCGCGCAGCTTGGGCAAGGCATTGACCGGACCGACGCTGAGCACTTTCTGGCGCTACCGGGTGGGCGACTACCGGCTGATCTGCGACATCGCGGACGGTGCGCTGCGCATCCTGGTGATCGAGGTCGGCAACCGCCGCGATGTGTATCGGTGACCACTGTCTACTGCGTTCGCCATGGCCAAAGCACCGCCAACGCCGGCGGGGTGACGATGGAGCACGCGGCGATTCCGCTGTCTCGGCTGGGCATCGCTCAGGCAGAGGCGCTCGCCGGGCTGCTCGACGCAGAGCCGTCCCGGATCCTGGTCTCGAACTACGTGCGGGCTTTGGCGACCGCGGCGCCCTATTGCGCCCGGGTGGGCCGCCAGGCCGAGGTCCATCCGCTGCTACACGAGTTCTCGGCCCTCGACACCGATCAGCTGCAGGGGATGATGGGCGTGCAGCGCCGGCCGCTGGCCGATGCCTATTGGGCAGCGGCCGATCCGCGGCTGCGCTCCGGACCGAAGCCAGAGACGTTCGCCGAGTTCAGCGCCCGGGTCGACGCCTTCGTGCTCGAGCTGGCCGCGCTGCCAGACCGCTCGGTCCTGGTCGGCCACGGCATCTGGTTCGGACTGCTGTTCTGGAAACTGATGGGGTTCACGGCCGACGAGTCAGCAGGGATGCGTGCGTTCAGGAGGTTTCAGACAAGCCTGCCGATGCCGAACTGCGCCGTCTACGAACTCGACGGCCCGCATCGCGGGCACCGCTGGAATCTTCGGGCCGACGAGGCTGCAATGCGGGCAATCGCCGGAATGGAGGTCCCGGCGGGATCTCGACCGCTGGACGCCTCGGCGTCGAGCGGCTCTGGGGGATGAGGCTAGCGCCAAAGGGGTTGCGACAGCAGCCCCTTCTTGAGCGCTCGCGGCGGGCCAGAATTCGGCGATGGCTACGCCCCTATCCGGATTCCGTTGCAGTAAGCCTTGTCGGCTAAGGTCAGCGATGACCGAAGCCCCGAAGAAGAAGATGATTGAGTCGTTGCGCAGGGTGCTGCAGCGGCTGCACTACCCGATCGAGGTGATGCTGGCGTGCGTGCGTTGGTACGCGGCCTACCCGCTGAGCCTGCGCCATATCGAGGAGATGATGGCCGAACGCGGCGTCATTGTCGATCACACGACCGTGCATCGCTGGTCGGTGAAGATGTTGCCGATCCTGGCCGCAGCGATGCGCCGGCGCAAGCGCACCGTGGGAGCCAG
>JANXZA010000187.1 GCA_025355745.1 Rhizobacter sp.
CTGGCCACGGCGCGGGTGTTCGCGGGTGAAGGTGCGAGCGTCGTGATTGCGGCGCGCGATGCGCAGCGTGGCGCGCGGGTGCAGGCCGAGCTGTGCGGCCTCGGCGGCCGGGCGCTGTTCGTGGCCACCGACATCGGCCAGCCAGGCGCGGCCGAGCAGCTCGTCACGCGTGCCGTGGCCGAGTTCGGGCGGCTCGATGTGGCGGTCAACAACGCGGCCGCCGACATCCGCATCGCGCCGACCGCCGACATCACCGAGGCGGAGTTCGACACCAGCGTGGCGGTGAATCTGAAAGGCTTGTGGCTGTGCATGAAGTACGAGATCGCGGCAATGCAGTGCAAGGGTGTTGGGGATGGCGGTGGTGGCGGCGCCATCGTCAATGTCGCGTCGATCAACGGCCTGTCGGGCACACCCACCGCGTCGATCTACAGCGCTACCAAGCATGCGGTGATCGGCCTGACGCGTTCGGCGGCGCGCGAAATGATTGCGCGCGGCATCCGCATCAACGCGGTGTGCCCGGGCGCCACCGACACGCCGTTCCAGCACCGTCCGCACCTCGGGCTGTCGGCGGCGGATCAGCAGGCGCGGCAGGCGCAGCTCGCGCAGGCGATTCCGCTCGGCCGGCTGGCGCGGCCGGAGGAGATCGCGGCTGCGATTCGCTGGCTGTGTTCGGCCGCATCGTCGTATGTGGTCGGCCACGCGCTCGTCATCGACGGAGGCTTGACCGCCTGAACCGTCGGGGCCCGGCCCATCGCCGAGAATGCGCGCCATGCTCGAACTCCTCACCGACCCGCAGGCCTGGATCGCCCTCGCCACGCTGACCGCGCTCGAACTCGTGCTCGGCATCGACAACATCGTCTTCATCTCGATCCTGGTTGACAAGCTGCCGAAGGCGCAGCAAGACCGGGCGCGCCGCATCGGCCTGTTCATGGCGATGTTCATGCGCATCGGGCTGCTGCTGGTGCTGGCCTGGATCGTCGGCCTGGTCGCACCGCTGTTCACGGTGCTCGGCCAGGAGATCTCGGGGCGCGACCTGATCCTGATCGCCGGCGGCCTGTTCCTGATCTACAAGAGCACCGGCGAGATCCACCAGTCGCTCGAGGGCGAAGAGGGGCACGCGTCGAGTGCGGTCAAGGCCAACTTCACGGCGGTGATCCTGCAGATCATGGTCGTCGACATGGTGTTCTCGCTCGACTCGATCATCACCGCCGTGGGCATGGTCGACCGGGTCGAGGTGATGATCGCGGCGGTGGTGCTGTCGGTGGCGATGATGATGGTCTTCGCGGCTTCCATCGGCCGCTTTGTCTCCGACCACCCGACGATCAAGATGCTGGCGTTGTCGTTCCTGGTGGTGGTGGGCGTGGTGCTGATCGCCGAGGGCTTCGACCACCATGTGCCGAAGGGCTACATCTACTTCGCGATGGCGTTTTCGCTCGGCGTCGAGGCTCTCAACATCCGCATGCGCAAGCGCTCGAAGACGCCCGCCACATTGCATGCGGCCTACGACCCTGGGGACAAGCCGCCGGGCTGAACCAGGGCGCGTCGGCGACAATTCGCTCCGGACGTGCTTGCGTGCCCCCGCAAGCGGTTGCGTCTCCAATCCGGGGCCATGTAGAGGAACACCATGTTCAAAAACCTCGCCCGCGCCAGCGTTTCCGTGTCTTTGAAGACCGGCCTGCTGACCGCGATGCTGGCCCTTGCGGCTGGCCCTTACTTCGCACCCCAAGCCCAGGCGGCTTCGGCAGCAGCAGCACCCGGCCAGCGCGGCCAACCGCCGCTCAAGGTCGCCTTCGTTTACGTCAGCCCGATCGGTGAAGCCGGCTGGACCTACCAGCACGAGCAAGGGCGTTTGGCGATGCAGCAGGCGCTTGGCGATCAGGTTGCGAGCACGGTCGTCGAATCGGTGGCCGAAGGTGCCGACTCCGAGCGCGTGATGCGCGACCTGGCGGCGCAGGGCAACACGCTGATCTTCGCCACCAGCTTCGGCTATCTGGAGCCGGCGCTGCGCGTCGCGGCCGTCTACCCTGACGTCAAATTCGAGCATGCAGGCGGCTACAAGACGGCCGCCAACCTGGGCACCTACAACGCCCGCTACTACGAGGCCCGCTACCTCGCCGGCATGCTCGCCGGCAAGGCCAGCCGCAGCGGCGTGGCCGGCTACGTGGCGGGCTTCCCGGTGCCCGAGGTGGTGCAGGGCATCAACGCCTTCACGCTCGGCATGCGCGAAGTGAACCCGACCGCGCAGGTGCGGGTGCTGTGGCTCAACACCTGGTTTGATCCGGCGCGTGAACGCGAGGCCGCGCAGGCACTCGTCAACCAGGGCGCCGACGTGCTGACGAACCACAGCGGCTCACCGGCGGTGGCACAGACCGCGCAGGCCAACTTCAAGGCCCGCGGCGTGCGGGTGATCGCCTACCAGAGCGACATGCGCGGCTTCGCGCCGGAGGCCCAGCTGGCCGCCGTGGCGCACCACTGGGGCGGCTACTACACGCAGGTCGCGCGCTCGGTGCTGGCGGGCACCTGGAAGCCGCAGGCAGTGTGGGGCGGCATCAGCCAGGGCCTGGTGCGGCTGGAGGCCATTGACGCCAGCGTACCGGCCGATGTGCAGGCACTGGTCGAGGCGCGGCGCAAGGCGATCGTGGCGGGCACCTTCAAGCTGTTCGCAGCACCCCTGGTCGATAACGAGGGCCATCTGCGGCTGGCCCGAGGCGCGCTCGACGACGCCGCGATCGGCACGATGAACTGGTTCGTGCAGGGTGTGGTGGGATCGGTGCCGAAACCTTGATGAAGGCGACGCCGCGCCCGCCGCGCCCGGTGATCAGGCAGGCTTGCGGCGCCGCGCCACGAACGCCAGCAGGCCCAGCCCGCCGAACATCAGGGCGTAGGTTTCGGGTTCCGGAACGGCCGCAGCCTGCACGCCGACGGTGAAGCCGTACCAGTCTTCGGCGACCGGGTTGGTCCAGCTGATCGACGTGAGGCTGCCGGTGAACTGGATCACCCCGTTGCCTTCGGCGCCGAAGATGGTGTTGCCGACCGCGTAGATCGAGGCACCGCCGAACTCGGCGTTCGGGCCGCCAGCCTCGATCGTGAAGGCCTGGTTGAAGTTGAACTGGGCGATGAAATTGCCGGGCTGACCCAGGCTCCAGATGGCCAGCACCGGGTTGACCACGGCCTGCGAAAACGTGATGGTGTTGGTTGCGGCGGCAGCACCGCCAATCAGCCGAACGATGCCGTTTGCCTGCGGCGGGGCGTTGCCCACCGCGCCGCCGCTGAAGGTTCCGGCCGGGCCGTAGCTCGGCACGCCAGCGAAGGGCTCCACTTCGCCGGTGTAGGTGGCACTGATGCCGGTGGCCACAAAGGTGGCCGTGGCCGAGCCGGTGGTGACGCCGACGACGCTGTTGCTCCAGCTTGCCCAGTCGATCGGGCCCGCCACCGCCGGCAGCGACGCGGCGAACGTGCCGCAGGCCAAAGCGGCTGTGGCGAAGGACTTGCTGAGGGTGTGCAGGGTGGGCATGCCGGCTCTGGTTGGGTGGTTCGGGCCGAGCCCGCGATGCCGAAGTTTCCCAGACCCTGCCTGGCCACGGAACCCCGCGTTCGCGGGGACGGGCCGCATCAGGCGGGCCGTTGCCAGGCGGCGGGTTCGATGAATGCCTTGTTCAGCAGCGCCACCAGCCGGTGCACGCGCCATGCGCCGTCGATGAACAGGTAGTCGGTGGCCAGGCCTTCATCGGCGAAGCCGAGGCGCTTCAGCACTTCGGCACTGCGCCAGTTCTCGGGCCGGAAGCCGGCCTGGATGCGGTGCAGGTTGATGCGCGCAGAGAACATCTCGCCGATCGCGCAGCGCAGGGCTTCGGTCATCAGCGCCTGGCCTTCGCAGGGCTGGTCGAGTGCGTAGCCGAGGCTGCAACTCTGGAACGCGCCGCGCATGATGTTCGAGAAATTGATCGTGCCGATGACGCGGCTTGCGTCGCCGATCGGCTGCATCAGGTAGCGGTAGCCGGTGCCGGCGGCGAACGCTGCGGCGGCCTCGGCCAGGCGCTGCGCCTGCACGGCTTCGGTGTAGAAATCGGGCTCGGTGGGCGGGTCCCATGGCGCGAGGTGGGCGCGGTTGCGGTCGTGAAAGTCGGCCAGCGCGGCGGCGTGCTGCGGGCCTGCCGCCACCAGACGCAGCCGGGCCGTCAGCAGCAGCGGCGCAGCGGCGCTGACGGCCGCCGCGGAACTGGCGCTGGGCGCGGCGTCCATCAGGTGCCGGACTCCACCGGTTCGCGCTGAAGCTGGCGCGCCAGTGTGGCCGCCTGCGGGCCGAAGGCGTAGGCGTCCATGCCCAGGCTGCCGAGTGTCACGCTGGCGTGCAGTCGCTGTGGTGCGTTGTCCCAGCCGCCCGCGCCGGCTGCCCCGTACCAGGGCAGCAGGTGTTCGTCGGTCGGGTGCATGTTGACGCCGTGCGGAGCCTGTCGGCGGTAGTCGAGCAGCGCGTCCCAGTCGAGCGCAGCGCTGCGTGAGCGAATCCATTCGCGGAAGGCGGCACTCTCGGGAATCTCGGGCTGGGCCGGCGCATCGGGGTCGGTGCGCAAGCCG
Source organism: Rhizobacter sp. (assembly GCA_025355745.1). Lineage (GTDB taxonomy): Bacteria > Pseudomonadota > Gammaproteobacteria > Burkholderiales > Burkholderiaceae_C > LMDS01. Next base: position 4,579 of record JANXZA010000187.1, read on the forward strand.
CCGGCGAGCGCGCGCCGCAGGTTGTGCGTGATGCTGCCGGTGCCCATCACCAGCACGCCCTGCGCCGTCAGCGCGCTCAGTGCGGCGCCGAGTGCAAACTGCTGCGCCGGGCTCTGGCCGGGCACGAAGGCGAGCGGCAGCACCGGCACGTCGGCATCCGGGTAGACATAGCGCAGCGCGGTCCAGATGCCATGGTCGAGCCCGCCTTCGGCCGAGGTCTGGACGTCGATCTGCGCCTGCGCCAGCAACTGCGCCACTTGCGTTGCGAGTTGCGGTGCGCCGGGCGCGTCGTAGCGCAGCGTGAAGAGCTTCGGGTCGAAGCCGCCGAAGTCGTACACCGCCGCATGGCGCGCCGCAGCGAGCAGCACCGGGGCACGCGCTGCGGTGTGGGCGGAGATCGCGAGGATGGCCTTCGGGCGCCCGAAAGCAGCGTCAATCGCGGGCCCGAGCGTGGCCAGGAAGGCACCGGCCGCGCCCGGCTCGAGCGCAATCATCGGCGAGCCGTGCGAGACGAAGATCGGGGGCAGCGACAAGGTGGTCATGAGCGAATTACAGCACCGTGACGCCGGTGCGGGATTCAAGCCGCCCGCACACACCGTTCGGTGCGACGAACGGTGCTGACAAACCACGCTGACGAACTAGGCCGTCCATGGCGCGAAGTTTCGCGCATGAACGCCGCCGCGATCAAGCCCGACCCCCCGGTTCTGGGGCGATCCCAGGACCTTGCAAGTCAGCGCGCCGCGCTCACCAGGGTCAAATGCCGGTCGGTGCGCAGCATCGCCACGACATCGCCCGCTGGCCGCGCCGGGCTCATCAGGTAGCCCTGGGCCTCGTCAACGCCGAGTTCGCGCAGGCAATCGAACTGCGCTTCGGTCTCGACCCCTTCGGCGGTGATGACCATGCCCAGTGTGTTGCTCAAGGTCGTCATGGCCTTGACGATGGCCGCCACATGCCGGTTGCCGACCACATCGCGAACGAACGAGCGGTCGATCTTGACCTTGCCGAACGGAAACGAGCGCAGGTAGCTCAGCGATGAAAAGCCGACCCCGAAATCGTCGAGCGAGATGCGCACGCCCAAGCCGCGCAGCTCGTGCAGGATAGCCACGTTGGTCGAGTTTTCGGCCAGCGCCACCGACTCGGTGATCTCCAGGTCGACCCGCCTCGGCGCCAGCCCGGTGCGCTGCAACGCCGCCGTGACGATGCGCACCAGGTTGCCGCTCTTGAGCTGCAGCGGCGACAGGTTCACGGCCACGCCAATGTGCGCCGGCCAGGTCAGCGCGTCGTCGAAGGCGCGGTTCAACACCCATTCGCCGATCGGCTCGATCAGGCCGGTTTCCTCGGCCAGCGCAATGAAGGTGTCGGGCATCACCATGCCGTGCACCGGGTGGCGCCAGCGCAGCAGGGCCTCGAAGCCGACCACCTGGCGCGGCGCCTGGCCCGGCGCCGGGTTCAGGGCCACGATCGGCTGGTAGTGAAGTTCGAGTTCGCCGTTGCCGGCGGCGCGTCGCAAGTCGATTTCAAGGTGGCGCCGGCTCTGCGCCAGCTCGCCCATCAACGGCCGGAACAGGCTGTAGGTACCGCGCCCGGCGGCCTTGGCGTCGTACAGCGCGAGGTCGGCCTTTTTCAGCAGTTCGTCGGGGTCGATGCCATCGTCGGGCGACAGCGCGATGCCCACACTCGTGCCCACCAGCACCTGCTGGCCGCCGATGTCGAACGGCAGCGCCATCGCCTGAATCAGCCGTTCGGCCAGCGAGCGGGCGGCGGCCGGCTGCGGCGCGCCGACCTGGATCACCGCGAACTCGTCGCCACCCAGACGCGCCGCCAGGTCGGTCTGGCGCACGCACTCGCCCAGCCGCAGGGCGACGAGGCGCAGCAAGGCGTCGCCCACCGGGTGGCCGAGCGTGTCGTTGACGGCCTTGAAGCGGTCGAGGTCGATGCACAGCAAGGCCACCGGCTGGCCAGCGCTGCCCAGGGCGATCGACTCGTTCAGCCGTTCGCGAAAGCGCACCCGGTTCGGCAGGCCGGTGAGATCGTCGTGGTGCGCCATGCGCTCGATCTGCGCCACGGCGCGCCGGCGTTCGGTGATGTCTTCATGCGTGGAGACCCAGCCACCGTCGGGCATCGGCTCGTGGTGGATGGCGAAGGTGCGGCCGTCCTTGAGAGCGATGACGGTGTCGGACGCCACGTCGGCCACGGCGATCGCCTCGCGCCACGCCAGGTAGGCCGGGCGCGTCATGTCGGGGAAGCTGCCGGCATTGAACCGGTGGTCGATGATTTCGCGCAAGGTCGTGCCGGGGCGGACCAGGTCCAGCGTGAGCCGGTACATCTCGGCATAGCGCCGGTTGCAGACGATCAGGCGCTGCTGGCCGTCGAAGAAGCACAGGCCTTGCGAGATGTGGTCGATGGCGGTGTGGAAGCGCCGGCTCTCGACCTTCTGCTCGCTCAACAGCTGCTCGATCAGGCGGCGCATCGACTTGTGCAGCCCCAGCGAGATGACACTGACGATGAGCGCGCTCAGGCCCGCCATCCACAGCAGCGTAACGGCTGAGCGGGCCTGGCCGAAGACGGCCCAGGCGATCGGCATGCCGATCGCGATCACCAGCCAGCCGAGCAGGCCGCTGACGCGCACGATGGTTCGCAGGGACGCTGAACGCTGCACTTGGAACTTGAACCTTGAAGAGGGGCCGGAGTCAACGGCCGGGAAGGGTTACCTGCTTATCGGCTGCGTTGCGGCGCGCAGAAGGTCTTTGCGGACCGAGGTGCCATGCAGCCGGGCACCGAACCGTGCCGGATGTGGCTCGAATGCCCTTCACGCGCCCGCCGGGTGCAGGCCTCGTGTAAGTTCGGGCCATGGATCCAACGTCGCTCGCTCGCACCACGTCAGCTGCTGTCTCCCCCGCCATCTGGGCGCTTGCATGGCGCCAGATGGCCCGCGACTTCCGCGCCGGTGAGTTGCGCCTGCTGGTGGTGGCGGTGATGCTGGCCGTGGCCGCGCTGACGGCGGTCGGGTTCTTCGCCGACCGCATCAACGGCGGCCTGGCGCGCGATGCCCGGCAGCTGCTGGGCGGCGACGCGATCGTCTCGTCCGACCAGCCGGCGCCCGTTGCCTTCGCCGCCAAGGCGCGCGCGCTCGGCCTGGCGACGGCGACCACGGCCGCGTTCCCGAGCATGGGGCGCGCCACCGAGGCGCAGGGCGGCGCCTCGCGGCTGGTCAGCGTCAAGGCGGTCAGCGCGGCCTACCCGCTGCGCGGCAAGGTGACGGTGGCCGGGGCGGTGGGGACGGCGGGTGGCGCGACCAGCGCGCAGCGCGATGTCGTCGGTGCCCCCGAGACCGGCACGGTCTGGGTCGACCCGGCCCTGCTCAGCACGCTCGCACTGAAGGTCGGCGACACCTTGCTGCTTGGCGATGCGCGGCTGCGCATCGCCCAGAGCATCGTCAACGAACCCGACCGCGGCACCGGCTTCGCGACCTTCGCGCCGCGCGTGCTGCTGAACGAGGCTGACCTGCCGGCCACCGGCCTGGTGCAACCCGCGAGCCGCGTCACCTACCGGCTTGCGGTGGCCGCCGCCGGCGCCAGCGACCAGCCGGTGCGCGACTTCACCGTTTGGGCCGAGGCGCAGATCAAGGCCGATAACCTGCGCGGCCTGCGTGTCGAGTCGCTCGCCACCGGCCGGCCCGAGATGCGCCAGACGCTGGACCGCGCGGCCAAGTTCCTGAACCTGGTCGCGCTGCTGTCGGCCTTGCTCGCCGCAGTGGCGGTGGGCATCGCGTCGCGCGACTTCGCCAGCCGGCACCTGGACGACTGCGCGATGCTGCGCGTGCTCGGCCTGCCGCAGCGAACCATCGCGCTGCAGTACGGGGTCGAGTTCTGCGCCGTCGGCCTGATCGCCAGCGCGGCCGGCGTGCTGCTCGGCTTCGCGGTGCACTACGTGTTCGTGCTGCTGCTGGCCGGCATCGTCGAGTCGGCCTTGCCGGCACCGAGCGGCTGGCCGGCGCTGTTCGGCATCGGCGTCGGCTTCACCTTGTTGATCGGCTTCGGCCTGCCTCCCGTGCTGCAGCTCGCGCAGGTGCCGCCGCTGCGCGTGATCCGGCGCGACATGGGGGCGCTGAAGCCGGCCTCGATCGCGGTGCTGGCGGCCGGCGCGCTCGGCTTCGCGGCCTTGCTGCTGGCGGTGTCGAGCGATGTCAAGCTCGGCCTGATCGCGGTTGGTGGTTTTGCGGCGGCGGTGGCCGTGTTCGCGCTCTTGTCGTGGCTCGCGGTGATGCTGCTGAAGCGTGCGGTGCCCGAGGCGCGTGCCCCCCGCTGGCTCGTGCTCGCGACGCGCCAGATCGCGGCGCGGCCGGCGTTCGCGGTGCTGCAGGTGTCGGCGCTGAGTGTCGGCCTGCTGGCACTCGTGCTGCTGGTGCTGCTGCGCACCGACCTGATCGACAGCTGGCGCCAGGCCACGCCGAAGGACGCGCCGAACCGCTTCGTCATCAATGTGCAGCCGGAGCAGGGCGACGCCTTCCGCCAGCGCCTGCAAAGCGCCGGCGTGAACCGCTACGACTGGTTCCCGATGATCCGCGGCCGGCTGGTGGCGATCAACGGCAAGCCGGTCAAGCCCGACGACTTCGCCGACGAACGCGCCAAGCGCCTGCTCGACCGCGAGTTCAACCTCAGCAACGACGCCGACCTGCCACCGCACAACCAGCTCACGGCCGGCCGCTGGACGGCCAACGAGGCGGACGCCGTGAGCGTCGAGGAAGGCCTGGCGCAGACGCTCGGCCTGAAGCTCGGCGACGCGCTGCGCTTCGATGTCGGCGGCAGCGCCGCGCAGGGCCGCATCACCAGCCTGCGCAAGGTCGACTGGAGCTCGATGCGCGTCAACTTCTTCGTCATGTTCCCGACCGCCACACTGGCCGATGTGCCGATGAGTTTCATCGCAGCCTACCGCGCGCCGGACGGGCCGAAAGGCGGGGCAGTGTTCGACAACGCGCTGACGCGCGAGTTTCCGAACATCACGAACATCGACGTGTCGGCCGGCATCGCGCAGATCCAGCGCGTGCTCGACCAGGTGATTCGCGCGGTCGAGTTCCTGTTCGGCTTCACGCTGGCGGCTGGGCTGGTCGTGCTGTTCGCGGCCGTGACGGCCACGCGCGAGGCGCGCTCGCGCGAGTTTGCGGTGATGCGCGCGCTCGGTGCCAGCGGCAAGCTGCTGGCGCAGGTGCAGCGCGCCGAGCTGCTGGGTGTGGGCGCGTTGGCCGGTGTGCTGGCGTCGCTGGCGGCAATGGTGGTCGGCTGGGCGCTGGCGCGCTATGTGTTCGAGTTCCGCTGGAACCCGTCGCCGTGGGTGCCGCTGGCCGGTGGCGCGGCCGGGGCGCTGCTGGCGTTGGCAGCGGGCTGGTGGGGCCTGCGTGAAGTGCTGCGCCGGCCGGTGGTGCAGACGCTGCGCCAGGCCGCCGATGTGTGATCGAATCCTGGTCTGCGAACCCTTTGGAGAACCTTGATGCCTGCGTACCTGATCGGTGATGTCGAAGTGCTTGATGCGGTGGGCTTCAGCGAGTATTCGCGCCAGGTGCTGGCGACCGTTACCGCTTATGGCGGGCGTTATCTGGCCCGCGGCGGGGCGCTCGAAACGCTCGAAGGAACGTGGGCGCCGAAGCGCTGCGTGATTGTCGAATTCCCCAGCATGGCGCAGCTCAAGGTCTGGTGGGACTCGCCCGAGTACGTGCCGCTGCGCGCCCTTCGCGCCCGCACGACGCGCTCGAACATCGTCGTCACCGAAGGCCTTTGAGGCGAGGCGCCGGGGCATACTGGGCGATGCCTGCTGGTTTGCCTCCTTCGCCTTCTTCGCCCGCATCAACTCCCTCGACTGTGCGCAAGCTGCGCTTGCTGCACCTCGAAGACTCCGAGCTCGACCACGCGCTGACACGGGCCCATCTGGTGCGCGGCGGGCTGACGGTGGAGCTGCGGCGGATCGACTCCGAAGCCGAGTTCCTGGCCGCGCTCGACCAGCCGTGGGACGCGATCATCTCCGACTACAACCTGCCCGGCTTCTCGGGCCTGGTGGCGCTCGACCTGCTCAAGGCCAGCGGGCGCGACGTGCCGTTCATCCTGGTGTCGGGCGAGATCGGCGAAGACACGGCGGTCGAAGCGATGCGCAATGGCGCCAGCGACTACCTGTTGAAGAACAAGCTCGCGCGCCTGGTGCCGGCCTTGCTGCTGGCGGTCGAAGCCACCGAGACGCGGTGCGCCCGGGTGCGCGCCGACCGCGAACTCGGCGCCTCGCAGCAGCGCCTGCGCGAACTCGCGCAGCACCTGCAGACCAGCATCGAGCAGGAGCGCGCCGCGATCGCGCGCGAGATTCACGACGATGTCGGCGGCTCGCTCACGGCGCTGAAGTTCGACCTGGCCTGGATCGCGCGCCACACCGATTCAGACGCGGTGCTGATGCGCGTCAACGCCGCGCTCGAGACCGTCACGCTGGCCATCGACTCCAGCAAACGCATCATGCACAACCTGCGCCCGGCGATCCTCGAGCAGGGCCTGGCGGCGGCGCTGCAATGGATCGCGTCGCGCTTCGAGAAGCGCACCGGCACCTCGTGCATCGTGCGCCTGCCGCGCACCGCCTGGGGCAGCTCCGAAACACCCGACCTGCCGGCAGGCGTGCCGCTTGTGGCGTACCGCACCGCGCAGGAGGCGCTGACCAACATCAGCAAGCACGCGCAGGCCACCAGCGTGCAAATCGACCTGTCGCTGGCCGGCGGCGTGCTGTCGCTGGAGATCAGCGACAACGGCCGCGGCCTGGGCGCCGCCGATCTGGCCAAGGCGCGTTCGTTCGGCATTCGCGGCCTGCACGAGCGTGCCGGCACGGTCGGTGGCTGGGTCGAACTGAGCAGCCAGCCAGGCGGCACGAGCTTGATCCTGTCGGTGCCGCTGGGGTTGCTCGCGCCGGGACCGGCCGCGCGGCCGGTCGGCCCGATCCACGACGCGGACGACCACAGCCAATGGGGCGCGCTTTGACATGGGCCAGGGTCGCCCGGCGGCGCCGCGAACTAACATCGCCACCATGATCAAGGTTTTTCTGTGCGACGACCATGCGCTGATCCGGCGCGGCATCCGCGACACGCTGTCGGACGCGCCCGACATCGAGGTCGTCGGCGAGGCCGGTGACTACGGCGAGTTGCGCACGCTGATGCGCACAAAAACCGCCGACGTGTTGGTGCTCGACATCAACCTGCCCGGTCGCAGCGGCCTCGACGTGTTGCACGTGCTGAAGGAAGAAGGCCTGGCGATGCGGGTGCTGGTGGTCTCGATGTACCCCGAAGACCAGTACGCGATTCGCGCGCTGCGGGCCGGCGCGTTCGGCTACGTCAACAAGGGCGGCGACCCGGCGCAGATCGTCGCCGCCGTGCGCACCGTCGCCCAGGGCCGCAAGTACGTGACGCCCGAAATCGCGCAGATGCTGGTCGAAAGCCTGACCACGCCGCAGGTCGCGAACGCGCACGAAAAGCTGTCGGATCGCGAGTTGCAGACGCTGGTGATGATTGCGTCGGGCAAGCGCCTGTCCGACATCGCCGAGGCGCTGATGCTGAGCCCGAAGACGGTCAGCGTGTACCGCGCCCGGGTGCTCGAGAAGCTCGGCCTGACGAACAACTCGGAGATGACGGTCTACGCGATCCGCAATGGGCTGGTGGGGGCGGAGTGAGCGGCTGGCGCCGGATCAACGGGCGCTCGACGGCCGGGCTTAATTCGATTCTGCAGGCAATGCCATGAAAGCCCCCGTGCCGCCCACCCTCGACCGCATCGATCACGTTCACGTCCATCTGGCCGATCGCGCAGCCGCGCTGCCGTGGTATGCGAGCGTGCTGGGTCTTGCGCCGATTCCCGAGTTGGCATTCTGGGCCGCCGAGGGCGGGCCGCTGACGGTCGCGAATCGATCCGGAACGATCCACCTTGCGTTGTTCGATGGCGGCACCGGCCAGTGCCGATCGACGATAGCGTTTGGCGCCAGCGCGGCCGAGTTCATCGCGTGGCGCGCCCACCTCGAAGCGGCGCTTGGCCGGCCGATGGCGGCGGTCGATCACCGGGTGAGCTGGTCGATGTACTTCGCCGACCCCGATGCCAACCCGTTCGAGATCACGTCCGGTGAGTACGACGTTCTGGCACCGCTGCTGGGCAAGTCGGCCGCTGAAGTGATCCATCTACAAGGCTGATCTGAGCACCGCTCATGTCAGGTGTTAGGCGCGCCAGTAGTGATATCGAAACTGCGCAAGAAGCAGCGCCCCGCCTCCAATCTTGTAGACCGTGCGGTGCTCATCGTTGATGCGCCGCGACCAGAATCCTGACAGGGCGTGCTTGAGCGGCTCGGGTTTCCCAACCCCTGCAAACGGCTCTCGCTTGACTTCATCGATCAGCTTGTTGATCCGTTCAACCATCCGTTTGTCGTGCTTTTGCCAGTACAGATAGCCTTCCCAGGCCTCGTCAGCAAATATCAGCTTCACTTCGCAAGCTTTCTCTCTATGCCTTTCCCGGCCGTCAACTGCGCCGTGGCCGAGAGCAAGCGCTTCGCGTTCGAGCGGTTGCGCAACAAATACGCAGTTTCTTCAAGCGCTTGAAAGTCCTCGAGCGAGAGCATCACGACGGCCTGTTCGCCATTGCGCGTAATGATCAAAGCCTCGTGGTCGTCGCACACCCGGTCTATCGTGCGAGCCAGATTGGCGCGGGCGGAAGAGTACGTAATGGCGTCCATCGTGAATCCTGGTTTGCGTACGCGTTGTTGTACAACTACGGCCCGTGCCACGCTGCGCCAGGAAGACGTCCAACCCTTGCGGCTCAAGTCAAGCGTTAGTCGCACCCTGCGCGCCGGTGCCCGGCTGCGGTGCGCGAAACAGGCTCGGGAAACGCCGGTCGCGAAGCTTCATGAACGGCAGTTCGACGAGTCGGTACAGCAGTGCGCCCACGGCCACTGAGCCTGCCGCAATCGCCAGCAATTCGAACCACGGCCCGATGGCGTGTTGCTGCGCGAATCGGTCCAGCATGAAGGCCACGGCCTTGTGCGACAGGTAGATCGAATAAGACCAGCGCGCGATCGGGCTGGCGCCGGGGATGCGGACGAAGTGCAGCGGCGAACCTTCGCTGAGCGCCGAAGCGACCAGCACCGAGAACGCGGCCGCGATGCAGGAATAGCCGAACACGGTCATGAAGAACGGGTAGCCATCGCCGTCGGCCGAGAAGTGCGAAACCACGCCATATATCGCGAGCGCAACGGCGGCCACGCCGGCCCAGAACAGCGTGCTGCCGCGCGCCATCAAACGCAGCCAGAGGCCAGGATGAAAGTTCTTCAGCATCGCCACCGCGATGCCCGGCAGGAACTCGTCGAAGCGGCACAGGGTCGCGTAGTAGATGTGCGGGTAGTAGCCCGGCGTTGCGCCCATGTCGGCGCGCCCGTGGATCGACCACAGCACCCCGCGCGCGACGATGCCGGTCGCCAGCAGGGCCAGCAGCAGCAGCCACGCCTGGTAGCGGCGGGTGCCGACTCGCATCGCGATCAGTACGGTCAAAGGCAGCACGAGGTAGAACTGCTCTTCGATGCACAACGACCAGGCATGCGAGAACGCGGTGCCGGGTTGAAGCTGGTAGTTCTGGGTGAACGTGAGGAACTTCCACAGCGCTGGCGGCGGCCGGCCGCCCATGATGGACGGCAGCAGGAAGTAGGCCGTGAGCACGACCCAGAACACCGGCCAGGTGCGCAGCGCCCGGCGGGCGTAGAACGTGGCCAGAGACAGTTGCCGGCGCTGGGCCAGCCCCGACAGGACCTGATTGCCGATCAGGTAACCGCTGAGCACGAAGAACAAGTCGACGCCGATCCAGCCTGCTGTGCTGGCCCAGCCGAAGCTCGGCTCGGCCGAGACGAAGACGCTGTAGTGGTACGTGAAGACGAGCACGATGGCCAGCGCGCGCAGCGTGTCCAGGCCGTTCGAGCGGAGTGGCGTCATGGGCTGGAGTTCGCGTGCCGCCAGGGCGCCATCAGCGCGTCGCGCGGCGCCGCACGCACTCCAGGTACTTCTCGCCGTCGGGCGGCAGGCCGCTGCGCTGCGAGGCCCAGATCATCTCGCCCAGGCATTCCATCACCTCGTGCTGAGCCTCGTGTACCGAGCCGCGCCGGGCCGCGAGCAGCTCGACGGCCTGCTTGATGCCGCGCGGCTGGTCGATGCCGATCTGCTCGTCGATCGACACATGCATCGACAAGTGCAGGAACGGGTTGGTGCGCCCGGCCTCGACGTCGTAGACCGCAGCCTGCGCGGCGGCCGGGTCGGCCAGGTCGGCGTGGTATTCGGGGTGTTGGGCGATCCAGTCGGCGGCTCGCGCCTGCATCGGCGTCAGCGGTGCGCCGTTGCGCTGGCGTTGGTGGGCCTCGCAGAAGAACTGTCGGACGTCGTGTTGGGAGGGCGTGAACATGCGCTCGATTTTTGCATTGCGCCGGCTTCAGCGCAGCCGAACGCGGTCGTCAAGCGCTCGCAAGGTTGGTGGCCGTACCTGGCGCCGACAATGCAATCACCTTCAACGACCCAGGCGCTGCCCGCACGCCAATCCCACCGCATGAACATCAGCACCGAACAGCTCTTCGACCACGCCCGCACCCACAACGGTTTCACGGCCGAGCCGGTGGCCGAGGCGACCTTGCGCCAGCTCTACGAAATGATGAAGTGGGGCCCGACTTCGGCCAATTGCAGCCCGGCGCGGATCGTCTTCGTGACCACGCCGCAGGCGAAGGAGAAGCTACTCGCCGGCATGGCGCCGGGCAATGTCGAAAAGACGCGCAGCGCGCCAGTCACCGCCATCATCGGCATGGACATGGCGTTCCATGACAAGCTGCCGGCGCTGTTCCCGGCGGCCGACGCAAGGGCCTGGTTCGTCGGCAACCAGCCGAAAATCGACGAGACCGCATTCCGCAATTCAAGCCTGCAGGGCGCCTACTTCATCATCGCAGCGCGCGCGCTCGGCATCGATTGCGGGCCGATGAGCGGCTTCGACGCGGCGAAG
>JANXZA010000209.1 GCA_025355745.1 Rhizobacter sp.
CCTGCCGATCGCCGAAGTCGTCACCGCCTTCTACCTGCGCTTGCAGGTGGCCGACCAGGCGGGGGTGCTGGCGCGCATCACTGCCATCCTGGCCGAACGCGACATCTCCATCGACGCGCTGCTGCAACGGGAGTCCGCCGAAGGCGAGGCGCAGACCGACGTGATTATTTTGACCCATGACACGATCGAAGGGCGCATGAACGACGCCATCGCCCAGATGCAGGCGCTGCCCACGGTTCTGGCGCCGATCGTGCGCATTCGCAAGGAAGAGCTCTCGTGAGCAACCCGGCGCTGTGCCAGACTTCGCAGGACCTTGAATCGTGATTGTTGAGGGGTAGTTTCATGGCACTGGCGCAAGCGACGCGGGACCAACTCAAGACGCTTTACAACGCGCTGATGGACCGCGTCCTCGAGCCCGGCGATCCGGTCTATGTGGCGCAGGTCAACCATTCGGGGGTTGCCGATGCGATCGAGGAGATCGCCACCGAAATCGACTGGCAGGACGGCGGCGGTGTCTGCCTGTTCACCGGCCAGCGCGGCACCGGCAAGAGCACCGAGTTAAAGCGCTTGAAGCTGCGCCTTGAAGACCTCGGTGCGGTGGTCTTCTACGTTGACCTCTCGGAGTTCATGCTGCTGACCAAAGAGGTCGAGATCAGCGACTTCCTCGTTTCCGTGGCGGGCGCCATGTCCGAACAGTTGCAAGCGCGCTATGGCGGCTCCCCCGGCGACAACAGCTACTGGAACCGCCTGACGGCGTTTCTTCAAACCAAGGTCGAGTTCAAGGAACTGGGCTTGAAGCTGCCCGGCTTCGACATCAAGGCAGCGCTGAAGAGCGACCCGGACTTCAAGGCGCGGGTGCAGCAAGCGGCGCGTGGGCACGTTGCCCAGCTCGTGAAGGACGCGCATGGTTTCCTGGGCGAATCGGTCAACTACGTTCGCCAGAAGGAAGACGATGCGAATCGCAAGGTCGTTCTGCTGATCGATTCGGTGGAGCGCATTCGCGGCGTCGGCAGCGATGCGATGGCGGTCTACGAAAGCGTGCGCAACCTGTTCTTCGGCCACGCCGAGCACCTGAAAGTGCCGCTGCTGCACATCGTCTACACGATTCCACCCTACTTGTCGGTGTTGGCTTCGGGCGCGGGAACGTTGATGGGTGGGGCGGTGGCGCGGCGTCTGGTCAGCACCCACATCTTCAAGGACCGCAGTCGCGATGCCGACGAAGACGGTCTGGAGGTGCTGCGCCTGGTCATCGCAACTCGATACCCAGCGTGGGCGAAGCTGTTCGCCCCGGCCGCGATCGACAAGCTCGCGATGAGTTCCGGCGGCGATCTGCGCGAATTCTTCCGCCTCATTCGGCTGTGCCTGCCGGCGGTGCGCGACGATGCGCAACTGCCGCTCACGGTCGATGCCGTGAGGCCGGCCGAGAACGCGGCCCGCAACGAAATGCTGCCGATCCCGGCCGATCATCTGACCTGGCTCAAGCGCATCACCCTGAGCCACGACACCTGCCTCGACAAGGACGCAGACCTTCCCACGCTCGCGCACTTTCTGGACAACCGCCTGGTGCTCAACTACCGCAACGGCAGCGACTGGTACGACGTGCACCCCTTGCTTCGCGAGGTCGTCGATTCGCATGGCAGCACTGGCGCTTGACGCTGCTACCGAGCGCGTCGCGATCAACTTGCTGCGCCACCTCGAGTGGCAGGCCGACGGGTTTTCGCTGGTCTTCCTGTTCGCTGATGTCGGCCCCTCGCTTCAGTTGGCGGACTGGCTCGACCAGCGCCTGGTGTTGCAAGGGCGTGCGCTGCAGCGGGAGGAGGTGAGGGATCATTTCGTCGCCGCGCCGGAAGCCACGGTCGATGCGCTGGTGGCTCGGTGTGCGGCGATTTCCGCGCGGCCCGGCGCTTCCTGGTTCGGATTGCAGCGGCACCCGAGCGACGCGCGCTGGAACCGAGCCCGCAGCCTGTTTCTTGCCCGGCTGAACGAACGCCGCTTCCTGTTGGAGCGCGATCTAAGTCGGCCGCTGGTGCTCGTGCTGCCTGCCGACTTTCGCTCCGAGGCGCGCAATATTGCGCCGGACATCTGGCATGTGCGCGCCCTGAGCGAAGAGCTTCGCTCGATCGCATCGAGCGGCCGATTGATCCCCGGCGCGCCAGGGCTTGTAACTGAAGGCAGCACCATCGGGATCGAAGTTGGAACGTTGCCCGCCTACACGGAATGGCAACGCATGCAGGCGAGCGGCAAGGCTGCGAGTGCCTTCTTGCCAACGGCTTGGCGCGCCTGTGAGGAACTGCTGGCGCACGGGCGGCCGGCCGACGCCGAACAAGTGGCCGCGGCAGCGCAGTTGCTGGCACGCCGACGGGTCGCGCAATCGCCTGCGCCGTCGGCATTGCGCGACCTGTCGGTCTCGCTGGACAACGTCGGTCAGGTGGCGCGGGCGCAAGGCGACTGGTCGCAGGCCGAGGCGGTGTACCGGGAAAGCCTGGACCTGAGCCGCCATTTGGTCGAACGGCTGGGTGGCACGCCCGAGGCGCTTGAAGACATGGCGAGTTCGCTGCTGAACGTGGCCGGGGTGCCGCCCGCAAACGCGGCAATGCGAGACGAGGCGATTCAACTCTACGAAACCCTGGCGAGCAGCTTCCCCGGCAACCCCCGTTACCCGAAACGACTGGCCTCGCTGCGAGGCGACAATCCCGACCCGACCCAAAGCGAAGCAGAACCGGCACCGTGAAATACATCAGCACCCGCGGCGACAAGACCGAACGCGCCTTCTGCGAAATCCTGCTCGAAGGGCTGGCACCGGACGGCGGCCTGTACCTGCCGACGCACTACCCGACCGTCAGCGCCGCGATGCTCACGACGTGGCGCGACCTGCCGTATCACGAACTCGCGTTCGAAATCCTGTTGCTCTACATCGACGACATCGCCGCCGACGACCTGCGCGCGCTCGTCGCCAAGACCTACACGCCGGCCGTGTTCGGCACCGACGCCATCGTGCCGCTGCGCCCGCTCGAGCCCGGCGTCTTCATCGAAGCCCTGTCGAACGGCCCGACGCTGGCGTTCAAGGACATGGCGATGCAGTTGCTCGGCAACCTGTTCGAGTATGAACTCGGGCGCCGCGGCCAGCACCTGAACATCCTCGGCGCCACCTCGGGCGACACCGGCAGCGCGGCCGAGTACGCGATGCGCGGCAAGGCCGGCGTGAACGTCTTCATGCTGTCGCCGCAGGGCCGCATGAGCCCGTTTCAGCAGGCGCAGATGTTCAGCCTGCAAGACGCGAACATCCACAACATCGCCGTCGACGGTGTGTTCGACGATTGCCGCGGCGCCCGAGTTCATACTCGAACAGGTTGCCGAGCAACTGCATCGCCATGTCCTTGAAGGCCAGCGTCGGCCCATTGGACAGCGCTTCGAGGTAGAGGCCCTCCTCGAGGCGCCGCAGGGCGACGAGGCCGGCATCATGGCCCAGCGCGAGCGCGTCCTGGTGCTCCGCGAGAGGCTCGCCCGGCTCGAGGGGCCGGACGCGCGGCGGCTCGAGCTCGCCTGCGACTACCTGGTGAGGAAGAGCGTGTGGATCGTGGGCGGCGACGGCTGGGCCTACGACATCGGCTACGGCGGCGTCGATCACGTGCTCTCGGGGAGCGCCGACGTGAACATCCTCGTGGTCGACACCGAGGTGTACTCCAACACCGGCGGCCAGCAGTCCAAGGCGACGCCCATCGGCGCGGCCGCCAAGTTCGCCGCCGCCGGCAAGGCGACCGGCAAGAAGGACCTCGGCATGCTGGCGATGACGTACGGCAACGCCTACGTCGCGAGCGTGGCACTGGGCGCCAAGGACGTGCAGACGATGAACGCCTTCCGAGAGGCCGAGGCGTACCCGGGCCCCTCGCTGATCATCGCCTACAGCCACTGCATCGCGCACGGCTACGACATGGCGCACGGCCTCGAGCAGCAGAAGCTCGCGGTCGACTCGGGCGTGTGGCCTCTCTATCGCTTCGATCCGCGGCGGCTCGCCGCGGGGGAGCCGCCGCTCAAGCTCGACGCCGGCGGCCCGCCCAGGGTGAGGGTGCGCGACTACATGAAGAACGAAGGAAGGTTCCGCATGGTGGAGCTCCAGGACCCGAAGCGATATGCCATGCTGCTCGAGG
>JANXZA010000250.1 GCA_025355745.1 Rhizobacter sp.
GACCAGACCACGTCGCAAGCGAAGCTGGAGAACGGCGTGCTGACCTTGACCTTGGCGAAGAAGGTCGCGACCGGGGCGACGCAACTCAGCGTGAGCTGAACCGTCTCGGCCCTCACCCCTGCCCTCTCTCAGAGGGAGAGGGAGTAAGACAAGGAGCAAGCGGGGTGGTCGCCAACGCCCACCGAGGCAGCACGTTGAACGCATAGTCAACTTGCCCCGGCTCGCCGCGCTGCCAGCGCATCGCGGCGGCCAGCGCGATCATCGCGCCGTTGTCAGTGCAAAGCGCCAGCTCCGGGTAGTGAACCCGGACCTGGCGCTTCGCACACTCGGCGTTCAACACCTCACGCAGCCGCGCATTCGCGCCCACGCCGCCGGCCACGACGATGCGTTGCAGCCCGGTCTCGCGCAGCGCCTGCATCGTCTTGCGCACCAGCACATCGACGATGGCTTGCTGCGTCGATGCGGCGAGGTGCGCGCGGTCCTGCTCGCACACATTGCTGCCGAGCTTCAGCACCTGGGTGCGCACCGCCGTCTTCAGGCCGGCGAACGAGAAATCGAGGTTGCCGCTGTGCAGCAGCGGCCGGGGCAAGGCGAACGTGGACGCATCGCCGAACTCGGCCAACCGGGCCAGCGCCGGCCCGCCGGGGTAGCCCAGGCCGAGCAGCTTGGCCGACTTGTCGAAGGCCTCGCCGGCCGCGTCGTCGATGGTCTCGCCGAGCAGCACATAACAGCCGACGTCATCGACCCGCATCAATTGCGTGTGACCGCCCGACACGAGCAGCGCGATGAACGGAAACTCGGGCGGGTCGGCGGACAGGAACGGCGACAGCAAGTGGCCCTCGAGGTGGTGCACGCCGACGACCGGCCGCGCCAGCGCGGCGGCCAGCGAACAGGCCATCCCGGCGCCCACCAGCAACGCGCCGGCCAGGCCCGGGCCGCGCGTGTACGCAATCAGGTCGATGTCGGCCAGGCTTGCGCCGGCCTCGTGCAGCACCTGGCGCGCCAGCGGCACGACGCGCCGGATGTGGTCGCGCGAGGCCAGTTCCGGCACCACGCCGCCATAGGCTTCGTGCATCGCGACCTGGCTGTGCAAGGCGTGCGCGCGCAGGGTCGGGATACCGCTGGCAGCGGCCTGCACCAGCGCCACGCCGGTCTCGTCGCAGGACGATTCGATGCCCAGAATGTTCATCGGCCGAGTGTAGGTCGCAGCGCCCGCGGGGCTTGCGGGCCGGCGCTGCCGGGCCTGCGTCGATTCAGCCTTCGACCGCCCTCAACGCGCGTTGCTGTTGCCGCCCGGCACGCTGCGCAGGTCTTGCGCAACTTTGCCGTCGTGCAGCACGATCACGCGGCTCGCCGAAGCGATCGTCTCGGGCCGATGCGCGACGATGATTCGCGTCAGCTCCAGGCCGCGAATCGCCAGGTTCACCTCGCGTTCGCGGTCGACGTCGAGCGCGCTGGTGGCCTCGTCGAGGAACAGGATCTTCGGCCGCTTGTAGAGCGCACGGGCGAGCAGCAGGCGCTGCCGCTGGCCGCCCGAGATGCTCGTGCCCATGTCGCCGATCAGGGTGTGAAAGCCCATCGGCATGGCCTGCACTTCGTCGAAGACGGCGGCGATGCGCGCGCATTGCTGGACCCACTGCGCATCGGCCTGAGAATCGAAGAAGCTGATGTTGTCGGCGATTGAACCGGCGAAGAGCTGGTCGTCCTGCATCACCGTGCCGATCATGTCGCGCCAGCCGCGCAGGCCGAGCTGGCGCAGCGGCACGCCACCGACGCGGATCTCGCCCGATTGCGGCGCGTGCACGCCGAGCATCAGCTTCAGCAGGGTCGTCTTGCCGCAGCCCGACGGCCCGACGATGGCCACCGATTCGCCCGGCTCGATGGTCAGGCTCAAGCCGCGAATCACCTCGGGCTCGGAGTCGGAGTACGCGAAGCTGACGTTGCGCAGCTCCAGGTTCACGGGCTGCTGCGGCTCGCGCGTGCCCAGGTCGGCCATCGGCTCGGGGGGCGTGAGCACGATGTCGGCGAGGCGCTCGCCCTGCAGCTTGAGCATCTTCACTTCGACGACCTTGTCGATCAGCGCGCTGACGCGCTGAGCGAACTGTTCCTTGTAGGCGATGAACGCGAACAGCATGCCGACCGAGAAGCTGCGGTCCATCACCAGCAGCGCGCCGACCCACACCATCGCGATGCGCTCCAGCCCGAACACCAGCTTGTGCAGCACGCTGAACAGCAGGTCGAGCTTGCGGGTGGCGATGGTCGCGTTCATCGCGTCGACGACCAGATTCATGAAGCGCGCCTGCCGGTCTTCCTGGCGGTTGAAGAGCTTGATCGACTGCACGCCGCGCAGCGACTCGAGGAAGTGGCTGGCGCGCTTGGCCTCGAAGATGATCGACTCTTCGGTCGCGTCGCGCAGCGGCCGGAAGAAGGCCCAGCGCAGCAGCGCATAGGCCAGCACGCTGCCCAGCGCGATGGCCGTGAGCGTGCCGCTGTAGACCAGCATCATCGCCAGCGTGACGACCACCAGCAGGCCGTCGAGCACCGCTTCGATGAAGCTCGTCGTCAGGGTCTGCTGGATCTTCTGCACCGCACCGAAGCGCGACATCACATCGCCGGTGTGGCGCTTCTCGAACCACGCCACCGGCAGGCGCATCAGGTGCGAAAACACGTTCGCGAGCCATTGCAGGTTCAGCGTCGACGAGAGGTGCAGCACGGCCCAGGAGCGGATCGCGCCGGTGCCGACCTGCACCAGCACCAGCAGGCCGAAGCCGATCGCCAGCGTGACCATCAGGTCCCGGTCGGCGCTGACGAGCACGTTGTCGACCACCCACTGCAGGTAGAACGGCGCGAGCAAGGTGAAGGCCTCGAGGCCGAGCGCCAGCACGAAGATCTGCAGCAGCGAACGCTTCAGGCCGGTGACGCGGCCGAGGAGCTGCCGCAGGCTCACGTCGCGGCGTTCAGTGTGGGGTTTGAAGTCGGCCTGCGGTGTGAGTTCGAGCACCACGCCGGTGAAGTGGCGGGAAACTTCGGCCAGCGGCAAGCGCCGCACTCCGCGCGCCGGATCGTGGATCACCGCGACGCCGCGCCTCACTTCCTTCAGCACCACGAAGTGATTCAAGTCCCAGTGCAGCACACAGGGCAGCGCGAGTTCGGGCAGGTGCTCCATCTCGGCACGCAAGGCCCGCGCGTTGAGCTGCAGGTGGCCGGCCAGGCGCACCAGATCGGCCATCGTCGCGCCCTTCAGCGACAGCGAGAAGCGCTGGCGCAGGGTCGGCAAATCGCTGCGCAGGCCGTGGTGCGCGGCGATCATCGCCATGCAGGCAAGGCCGCATTCGGCGGCTTCGGTCTGCAGGATCATCGGCAGGCGCGGCCCGCCCAGGCCCAGGTTCAGGCCTTCCGGCCAGAACGACGTGCTCACACCCGCCCCGCGATGCCCAGCACCGGCTCGAACAGCCACTCGATCAGGCGGCGCCGGTCAAGCAGCACATCGGCCTCGAGTTGCATGCCGGGCGACAGCGGCTGCGCCTGACCGTAGGCCGCAACGGTCTGCTGGTCGAGCTGAACGGTGATCCGGTACAGCGGCTCGGTGTTGCCGGCCACCCCGGCTTGCAACGGCAGGCCGGCCAGTTCGGTGACCTGCAAGGGCGAGCGCGAGACCTGCACCACGGCGCCGGTCTGGTGGCCGAACTTCTGGTACGGGAAGGCCGCGTAGCGCAGTTGCACCTTCTGTTCGGGCCGCACAAAGCCGACCGCGCTCGACGGCGCGAAGAGCTGGGCCTGCAGCTTCGCACCCGCGGGCAGCAGGCTGGCGAGGGCCACGCCAGGGGTCACGGTCTGGCCGGCCACGGCCAGCACACCGGTCACCACGCCGTCCTGCGGCGCGCGCACCACGATGCGCTGGCGCGCCTCGTTCTCGGCGCTCTGCTGCGAAAGCAAGGCCAGGTCGCGGTCGATCTCGCCGCGCTGGGCCTGGGACCGCAACGGCAGCTCGCGCCGCTGCGCTTCAAGCGCGGCGGTCTCGCGCAGGTGCGTGGAACGCTGCCGGTCCAGACTTTGCAGCACGGCCTTCAAGCCGAGCACCTCTTCGGCCTTGGTCTGGACTTGCGCGGATGAGACGAAGTTCTCGTTGCGCAGCGATTCGAAACGGGTCTGTGCCTGCTGTGCGAGCGCAAGGCGCTGGCGTTGCAGATCGGCCTCGACGCCGAGCGATGCCAGCTCGCGGCGCATGTCGTCGAGCTGGCGCTCGATCGCGGTCAACTGCGCCTGCTCAAGCGAGCTGCGTTGCCGCGCGGTGCCTTGCAGGCTTCGCTCACGCGCCGCCAGACTTGCTTGAACGGCGGCCTGGGTGTCGCCGGTCAGGGTGGCTTGGCCGACGTGCAGAACGTAGAGCACGTCGCCACGCCGCACCAAACGTCCCTCAGCCGCATTGCTCTCCAGCACGACAGCGCCCTGCGGCGCCATCAAGCGGATCACACCCTGATCGAGCATCAGTACACCGTTGACGCGGGCCTTGCGCGTGTACTCGCCCAGCATCAGATAAGCCACCAGCGAAGTTGCCGCGAGCACGACGAGCGCAGTCAGCACGGTCAGCGAAACCGGCCGGATCAGCTGGATGCTGCCGAGCCAGTCTCGCCGCTGATGTTCCAGAGCTTCAGAGCGGAATAAGTTACCGAGCAAAACTGCCGCTCAATTACCAGCTGTCGTTCGGTCCCGCAACAACGGCACTGGCCGGCCCCCAGGTTCCATTCGGACCCAAGCCGCCGCCGACGTGCTTCAACAACGATGCATCGAGCTCCACGAGCGAAGACTTGACGGTTGGCGTGACTGACTGAACTGACGCAGCGTGGGCGTTCGACAGATCGATTTTGAGAGTCTTTTGCATGCTGGGCTCCGGCCGTTGGTTTGAAGGGGTGCACGCGATGCGTGCACAAGCGCCATTCCATCAGAGCCGGAGCGAACAGGGAACTGTCAAGTCTTACAGGGTAGGGGTTGACGCAAGTCGTGGCGTCTTCACGCAACAAGTGGACAGGAAGGGCAGGCGAATGCAAACCCGTCGATCGCATCAACGCAACAAGCCAACCCTCAACGCCTTTAACACGGCTTGGTGCTTGTTCACGCAGCCCAGCTTGTGGGTGGCGTTGTTGACGTGCAGCGCAGCCGTTCGCTCGGTGATGCCGAGCACCTTGCCAACCTCCCAAGCGGTCTTGCCCTCCATGGTCCAGCGCAAGGCTTCGAGCTCGCGTGGCGTCAATGCCGGCAAGCCCGGATCGACCGATCTCGGAACCAGAATTCGCAGCGCTGCATCCTGGGCATACACCGCAAAAAGCTGGAGATCGGCGACTACCCGCGTCAGTTCGGTGGGGTTGGACGGCACCGCCTGATCGCGCTCCACGCCCAGGAAGAAGTGGCGGCCTTCAGGCATGTGCAGTGCCAGGGCGATGCCGTTGCTCATCCCGAAATGGGACTGTTCTTCCCACTTCTCGCCAAGGCCGCTCTTCACATAGGTGGACTGGTCCCAGATGATCGGCACGCTCTGACGCTTGCAGTGCTGCATGACCGGGTCGCGGCGCCCGTTGGTCGGGTTCTGGAACGAATCCTTGTAGTCGCGAGGCGTGTTGTCAACGGTCAGGAATTCGGCATCACCGAGCAGATGGTCGATCACCACGGTCGCGGAAACCGTGTCGAAGCCGAGCCGTTTGCTGAACGCAATTATTTCGCCCTGGAACTCGTCCCGGCTGCTGCACTTCAACACCTCTGAGAAACCACCCTGGAGCATGCCGCCCTTCAATTCCGTTCGTGAACCAGTTCACTCGCCCGCACCGCCTGCGGCCACGACCTGACAAGGTTGACAGATGGCAAGAAGCAAATCATTCGCCACACTTGCTGCCATGCAAGCAATACACCAAGAGGCTCGATCATCGACTCGTCGACATTAGCTGGCGGAATCACCCCCGCCTGGATAGTCTACGCATGGGCCCCTGTATTGTGGCAGGCGGCCTGCGCACCACAGCTGCACCTTGTGCACCTCGGCACGCGCGTGTTGACTTTCGGCGACGCCGAAGGCCCGTGCAGCGGCCAGACGCTGTGGGGCGACGACTCCGA
>JANXZA010000251.1 GCA_025355745.1 Rhizobacter sp.
GGCAGCCACGCCGAGCTGCTGGCCCATGGCGGGCTGTACGCCCGGCTGCACGCATTGCAATTCAGGAGTTGAACCCATGACCTTTCCGATCAGCCGCTTTCCGGTCCCCGCGCTCGTTGACCTGCCCGACGACATCCGCCAGAAGATCCTCGACGTGCAGTACAAGGCCGGCTTCGTGCCGAACGTGTTCCTGACCTTCGCACACCGCCCGGCCGAGTTCCGCGCCTTCTTCGCGTACCACGACGCGCTTTTGCTGCGCGAGACCGGCCCGAACGGCCTGACCAAAGGCGAGAAGGAAATGATCATCGTCGCCACCAGTGGCGCGAACGGCTGCCTGTACTGCGTGGTCGCGCACGGTGCGACCCTGCGCATCTACGAGAAGAACCCGTTGATCGCCGACCAGCTCGCCACCAACTATCTGAAGGCCGACATCACGCCGCGCCAGCGCGCGATGCTTGGCTTCGCGATGAAGGTGTGCAGCGCATCCAATGCCGTCGGCGACGAGGACTTCGCGCTGCTGCGCGAGCATGGCTGGAGCGATGAAGACGCCTGGGACATCGCCGGCATCACTGCCCTCTTCGGCCTGTCGAACCGGATGGCGAACGTGACCTCGATGCGGCCGAACGACGAGTTCTATCTGATGGGCCGGGTGCCGAAGGAAAGGAAGGAACCGAGCGACAAGCGCGGCCAGCCGGGCGCCTAACGGCGTAGTTGCACGGCAACCGCACGCCAGTTGCGCCCTCCCCGCAATGCACCTGGCGATCTCGAACCACGGCCTGCGCAACAGCGGCGGCATCGAGCGCTATGCGCTGACCCTCGTGCGCGGCCTGCACGCGCGTGGCATCCGGCCGGTGTTCGCGGCCAAGGCCTTCGACACCGCGCTGCCAGAATACGGCTGGGTCGATCCAGTGCGCGTCGGCATGGCGCTGGTGCCGGGCAAGTTGCGCGACTTCTGGTTCGATCATCGTCTGCGCGCCCTCAAACGCAACGGCGGCTGGGCCCCGCTGATCGCCTGCAACCAGACCGGCGCGGCCGACATCGCCATCTGCGGAAGCAACCACCCGGCCTACCTCGAAGCGATGGGCCAGCGCGCCGGCCGCATCGACCGCTGGAAGATCGCGCTCGAACGCGCGCACCTGACGAATGCGAAGGTCGTCATCGCCCATTCGCGGCTGCTGGCTCGGCAGGTGATCCAGCACTACGGCATTGCGCCGGCGAAGATCGAGCTGCTCTACCCGCCGGTCGATGGTCTGCGCTTTTCGCCCGTCGACGCGGCAGCGCGCAACGCGCTGCGCACCGGCCTCGACCTGCCCGACGACCGCGCCGTATTCCTGCTCGCCTCCACCGGCCACCGCCGTAAGGGCCTCGACCTGCTGCTCGACTTCTTCCAAGGCACGCGCCTGCCGGTGCTGCTGGCCGTGGCCGGGCGCCCGATCGATGCGAAGGGGCCGAACCTGCGCTACCTCGGCTACCGCAGCGACATCGAAGACGTGTTCCGCGCGGTCGACTTCAGCGTCATCGCGTCGCGCTACGAACCGTTCGGTCTCGTCGGCGTGGAGTCGGTGCTGTGCGGCACGCCGGTGCTGGTGGCCGACACCGTCGGCTGCGCTGAGGTCTTGCAAGGCGCGGCCGGCCTGCCGTTCTCACTCGCTCATCCGATGAGCCTGGGGGCGGCCGTCGAGCGTGCTGTCGCGAGCTGGCAGGAAGGCGCGCACCGGCTTGAATCGCCGCGCGATCATCTTGGCTACGATCCCGACGTCGGCGTGCACCTGGATGCACTGCTGCGCTGGGCCGGGACCAAGGGGTGGTGATGGCGACGAAGAAAAAACTGATCCGCAGTGTCGCTGCCCACCGGGCCGTGCTGATTTTGGGTGCGCTGCGTTGGCCGCAGCTCCATCAACCATTCCAATGAGTCAGCTCCTGAAGCGGCTGCACCGCACCGGCCGGCGCGCGCGCGAGATCATCGGCAGCCGCATCGAGGGCGGTGCGCCTTGCGGCACCTGCGGGTTCGAAGGCAAGCCGCTGCACCGCGGCGTGTTGTGGCCCGGCCTGGTGGCCGAATGGGAGCTGACGCCGCCCTGGCATCGCTGGATGGACGAGCGTGAAGGCAGCCGCTGCGCCTGGTGCGGCTCGAGCCTGCGCAGCGGCCAGCTTGCCGCCGCCATCGTGAGCGCCGCGAACCGCCTGTGCGGCAGCTCGGCAACGCGCCTGGCCGCGCTGTTTCGCGACCCGCGCGCCCGCGCCCTCGCCATCGCCGAAATCAACTCCGCCGGCAACCTGCACCGCTACCTGGCGCGCTGCGCCGGCTTGCGCTTTTCCGAGTTCGGCAGCACCGCGCCGGCCGTGCCGTCGCAAGACCTGATGCAGCTCAGCTACGCCGATGCAAGCTTCGACCTGGTGATCACGTCCGACACCCTCGAACACGTACCCGACATCGATCGGGCGCTGCGCGAGACATGTCGCGTGCTCAAGCCCGGCGGCATGCATGTGTTCTCGGTGCCGGTGGTGTGGGACCGGCCGACGCGCCAACGCGCCACGCTGAACGACGGTGTGCTCGTGCACCTGCTGCCGCCCAGCCACCACGGCGCGCCGCAGGAAGGCAAGACCGACTTCCTCGTCTTCAACGAAGTCGGAGGCGACTTCGTTGCGCGCTGCTCGGCTGCCGGCTTCGAAGTCGAGCTGCTGCGCGACGCCGTCAACCCGGCGCTGGTCACGTTCATCGCGCAGCGGCCGTCGAGCGCCATCCGCGACTCAGTCGGCTCGGTCGGCTCGGTATAGTGCGGGCCTTTGCCTGACGATGCGCACCATGCGAACCAACATCGTGATCGACGACAAGCTCATGGCCGACGCGCTACGGGCCACCGGCCTGCGCGCCAAGCGCGGCGTCGTGGAGCTTGGCCTGAAGACGCTGCTGCAACTGCGCGGCCAGGCTGAGGCACGCAAGCTGCGGGGCAAGATCACCTGGGAAGGTGATCTGGACGCGATGAGACGCGACAAGTGATCCTCGTCGATTCGAGCGTCCGGATCGACTTCTTCCGGGGCACGATCACCCCGCAGACTGAAAACCTCGATCAGCTTCTTGGCTCTCGGGCCCTCGGCATCGGGAATCTGGATCTGATCGCGGTGCTGCAGGGCTGCAAGTTTCAAAAAGGGTTTAATCAAGCGCGCAAGCTCCTCGCCCGGCTTGAATTCATCATCCTCGGTGGCAGCGACGTGGCGGTACAGGCTGCGGTGAACCACCGAAAGCTTCGCAGTCTGGGCGGCACGGTTCGCGGAACGGTCGACGTGGTGCTGGCCACCCGGTGCATCGTCAGCGGCTACTCACTGCTGCACCGCGACCGTGGCTGCGATGCCTTCGAGCGGCATCTTGGCTGGCGATGCCTTGGCTCCAATGCCTGAGCCCGATCCGCCCTACTCCACTCCGACTTTCGAGACCACTTCATGGCGCACCCCGAGCAAGCCGAATTCTTCTCCGGCGTTCGCGCCCACTACCCGCACGCTTTCACTGGCGCGCGCGTGCTCGAAGTCGGCTCGCTCGACATCAACGGCTCGGTGCGCGAGCTGTTCACCGACTGCCGCTATGTCGGCGTCGACCTGCAGCTCGCACCTGGCGTCGACCTGGCCTGCCAGGGCCAGCTGGTCGAGTTCCCGACCGGGCACTTCGACACCGTGATCTCGGCCGAGTGCATGGAGCACAACCCGTTCTGGCGCGAGACCACGGCCAACATGCTGCGCATGACCCGGCCCGGCGGGCTGGTGCTGATCAGTTGCGCCACCACCGGCCGGCTCGAACACGGCACGACGCGCACCAACCCCGACGCCTCGCCGTTCACCTCGGCCGAGAGCTGGGACTATTACCGCAACCTGAGCGCGGCCGACTTCGAGGCCTCGCTGTACCTGAAGGGCTGGCTCGCCGACTGGACCAGCTGGGTCAACTTCATCAGCCGCGACCTCTACTTCGTCGGCCTGCGCCACGGTGCTGCCAGCGAACTCAGCGTGCCGATGAAGCAGGCCTTCGACGCCCGCTATGCGATGACGGCCAGCGCCAAGGCGATGCGCCGCGGCCTGAAGACCAAGGTGTTCGGCGACCTGCTGGCCACGCCGCGCGGCAAGCATCGAAAAGCGCCCTAGGTGCAGGCGCACCCGCCGCTGGTCTCGATGCTGCTGATCGCCTACCGGCAGCCCGACACGATCGCCCGCGCGGTGCGCGCAGCGCTGGCGCAGACCTACTCGCCGCTTGAAATCATCGCCTCCGACGATGCCTCGGACGACGCCACCTTCGCCGCGATGCAGGCCGCCCTGGCGGGCTACGCTGGCCCGCACCGCATCGTGCTGAACCGCAACCCGCGCAACCTGGGCATCGGTGCGCACCTGAGCCACCTGGTCGGGCTGTCGCGCGGTGAATTGCTGTTCGTCACGGCGGGGGACGATGTCTCACTGCCGCAGCGCTGCGAGGTGGTCGTGCGGGCCTGGCTCGCCCACGCGCGCCGGCCCGACCTGATCGCCAGCGCGCTGTTCGACATGGACGATGGCGGCGGCCTGCACGCTGCCATCGTGCCGTCGGCCCTGCAACGCTATCGCTGCGTCGCTGACTGGCTGGCCGACCCGCCGTTCGTTGTCGGTGCCGCGCAGGCCTGGACGCGCCGGCTGTTTGATCGCTTCGGGCCGCTGCCGGCCGGCGTGGTTGCCGAAGACCTGATCATGGTGTTCCGCGCCATCGCCATGGCAGGCCTTGGCGCTGACGCTGACGCTGACGTTGACGCTGCAGGCGGCGCCATCACCCTGCCCGAGGCGCTGGTCGGCTATGGCCGCAGCGGCTTGTCGCGCCGGGTGCGCAATCTGTGCGCGCAGGACGTGGTCGAGCGGGTGCTGAAGAACAACCGCCACGCGCTGATCGAACATGAGCAGTTGCT
>JANXZA010000212.1 GCA_025355745.1 Rhizobacter sp.
CGGGCGTGTCGCTGGCGTGTCATGCGCTCCAGCGTCGCCGCGAATGGGCGTCCAACCTCGAGGTCCACGTCGCGATAGGTGCCCACGAACAGCAGTGGTACATCGGCCAGCGAGCTCGCGAGATACTCGAGGAGCGTAAGCGAAGCCTCGTCGGCCCAGTGCAGGTCGTCGAGCAAGAGCGAGATCGGCGCGCGGTTGCTCTGGTGCAGGAGCCGGAAATACTGGGCCAGCGCGTGGAACGCACGGTCGCGCAACTGACGGGCATCGTTGGCGATGCCGGCGATGTGCGGGCTGTCGCTGTAGTCGAAGCCGATCAGCTGCCCGATCAGCGCCGTTTGTTCGGCAGCGCGTTCGCCGAACAGCGGGCCCAGCCCCTGCGCAAGCTTGGCCTGCGCGACGGCTTGAGAGTCGCCGTCGAGGATCTCGAAGCGCCAGGCTAGCAGGTCGCGCAGCAAGCCGTAAGGCACGTTGTTGCCGTAAGGCCGGGGGCGCCCCTGGAAGAACATCACGGGCAGCGGGCGCAGCGCCAGCCAGTGGCCGAACTCGAACAGCAGGCGGCTCTTGCCGAGGCCGGCATCGCCGACCGCCGTGACCAGCGCCAGGCTGCTTTCCTCGACCGAGTTCTCGAACGCGTCGGTCAGCTTGGCCAGTTCCAGGTCGCGGCCGACCATGCGGGTCTCGATGCCCTCGATGCCCCGGTTCGGAACCCGGAACGCCCGCGGCTTGGCGCGGTGCACCAGGTAGCTGCGTACCGGCTCGGCAATGCCCTTGACGGTGATCGGCGGCTCCTGCGTCACATCGAACACGCCGCGCACATGGCGGTAGGTGTCGTGGCTGATGCGCAGGGCACCTGGCGGCGCCGTCTGCTCCATGCGCGCAGCGATGTTGACCGTGATGCCGCGAATCGTCCCTTCCGCGTCGACACCGCCGCCCAGCAGCACCGGGCCGGTGTTGATGCCGACCCGCAGATCGAAGCCCGTCAGGCCGTGGCGCTCGAGCACCCGGGCTGCAAGTTGCGGTGCTTCTTCGATGATGGCCAGGCCGGCGCGAACTCCGCGCTCGGCATCGTCTTCGTGTGCCTGATCGGCACCGAACACCGCCAGCAGGCTGTCGCCGGCGTACTGCAGCACCCGGCCCTGCTGCGCCTCGACGATGGCGGTCAGGCGTCCGAGCACCCCATCCATCACCGCGTGCACGTCTTCGGGGTCGAGGTGGCGGCTCATGTCGGTCGAACCGACGACGTCCATGAACAGGACGGTCACCGGCTTGAGCCGCTGTTCGCTGCGCCGGGCCAGGGCTTGCGCGGCCGCCAGCCGGTCGCGCAATGGTGCGATGGCCATGTCGGCGATCAGGTCACCGAGCACCGCACGCTGGGCATTGAGGGCGGCGATGGCCGATTCAATCTGTTCCGGGGAGTCGTCCATTGCGTGCGCGATGCGGTCGAGGCGCGGTCGGCAGCCACGCATCTTTGTCTTGTTGCGCCGAAGTGTACGACCCCCCGATTTCGGGGGGATGCGCCCTGCCGGAAGCGCCAGGGAGCCCCCAGCGCGCCGAGCGGCCACTATATTGGCGGCTGGCTACTTCCGAACTCACCGTAGACCTCTACCCAAGGATTTGCACCATGAACATGAAACACGCGTTGGCCTTCGCCGCAACCGTCATTTCCGCGCCGTCGTTCGGCATCACCGTGAACCTGACCGACTTCAACTACGGGCCGGTGATCGACATCGACGTGTCCGGCAACCAGACCTACTCGGGCGCGGGCGGCGAGTTCAAGGGCTTTCTCGGCGGCGTGCCGAACAATGTCCAGCAGCACGACACGAACTCGGTGGGTGGCGCATCGTTCACCGCGTACTGCGCAGAGCTGAAGCAAGGCTTCTCGTTCGGCGTTGACTACGAGTACAACCAGCTCACGACGCTGGCTTACTTCGGGGCTCAGAAAGCGGCCGACCTGAGCCGCCTGTTCACCGGCGCTGCGGGCTTCGTCACCAATGCGAGCACCTCGGGCGCGATGCAGGCGGCGATCTGGGAAGTCATCTACGAGGTCGGCGTCTCGTATGACCTGAGCGGCGGTGCGTTCAAGGCGAGTGCCGCCAACCTGATCGACGCGGCCTCGTTCTCCGGCATCAACGCGATTCTGCTCAACCTGGCGAGCTTCAGCCCGACAGTGCAGCTCAGCGTGCTGCAAAACGACGACGCCCAGGACTTCATCATCCCGACCATTCCCGAGCCCGGCACCTGGGCCTTGCTGGCCGCCGGTCTGGGCGTCGTGGGCCTGGTTTCGCGCCGGCGCAAGGGCTGAAATGGTGCTGCTCACCGACCGGCACCGCCGCCGGTCGGGTGCGCTGCAAGCCGATCAAGGTGCGAGCGCTACGTCGCCGAAATAGGCCAGCCCATGACCATGCGTGTTGTCGGCGTCGGCCGACACCGCGACCCCGACGATTTCGGGGATCTTGCCCTCCGACTCATCACCGAACATGCGCTGGTAGTCAGCACTCAGGTCGCGTTTCTCGGCGACCCACTGGCCGAGTTTTCCGCTCCCGCTTTGGAGCACGATGAAGCGGATGCGTTTCGTGAAGGCGTTGACCAGGCCGGTGTCGATCGGCAGCTTGTTGTCCCACACATAGCACAGCGTTTCGGTCGGCACGGACTCGCCGGTGGCGGAGTTGGCAAGCGTCAAGCGGGCCCGTTCGCCGAACGGCAACTTCGCGGCGTCGAAGGCGAAAAAGACGCACATCTTGGCGGCCGCGTCATCGCCGGCCCGGGTCTTGATGTCGGCGTTCTCAACCAGCCTGTCGACCCGCCAGCGCCACGTCAACACCGTGTGGTCGCCCGCCTTGGCGTGCAGCGCGTGCACCAGGTTGCCGTAAGACTCGTCAGCCTCGACTTTCAATACCCGAGCGCCGGCCAGATCGACGATTGAAAACCGGGTCGCGACCTTGTTCGGCAAGGTCGCAAATTTCCAGACAGCCGGTGGCTCGCCGGGCGCCGCCGACGAGAACGACTTGATCGCGACCTCGTCGGCGCGGGCCTGCGTCGGCGTTACGGCGCAGGCCATGCAGGCAGCGAGGAACACGACAAGTGGTGCCGCGAGAGGTGACGCGAGGGGTACCGCGAGAGCTGCCGCAAGCGAGGCGCCGGGCCGCGAAGGGTGGAGGGTGTGTGCTGTCATTGAATCCTCATTACGGTCATCAACCTTGCCTACGCTGGGTTGTACTCGAGTTGGCCGCCACCCACCAGATCGGGGGAAAATTCGGCGCGATGCGCCGCAGCCCCTGCCCGAATGCTCCAATTGCACAAGGTCGAGGCAACGGCCGATTGAACCGCAAAGGAAACCCGACGTGCTGCTAGCCGAACTGATGGAGGATGCAACGCGCTATGCCAACGCCGCGCTCGCGTCGCCGTCCGAAATGTTTGCGATCGTCTCGGTGCTCATCGCCGCCGGCCTGGTGCTGGTCAGCTCGTTCGTCAAGACCATGATCCCGCTGCGCTGGCTGGCCATCGGCAGCAACTTCGGCTTCGTTGCCTACGGCGCACTGCACCCGTCGATTCCGATGTTGCTGCTGCATGCGACGCTGGTGCCCATCAACCTGTACCGGCTGGCCGAGATGGTGCGCCTGACGCGCCGGGTGCGCGCGGTGGCGGGCTCGGGCGACCAACTCGGCATCTGGCTGCGGCCTTACATGCGAACTTCCAAATTGCCCGACGGCACGGTGCTGTTCAGGCAGGGCGACCTGGGCGACCGCATGTACCTGCTGGTCGAGGGCCGGATCGATCTGGTCGAGATCGGCGGCAGCGTCGAGCCGGGCGTGATCTTCGGCGAGATCGCGATGTTCGCGCCGGACCGGCGGCGCCGGTTGACGGCGCGCTGCGCCGGCAAGTGCACGGTGCTGTCGATCGACGAAAGCACGGTCAAGCAGTTCTTCTTCCAGAACCCGGCCTTCGGCTTCACGTTGGTTGCGCTGCTGTCGGCGCGGCTGGCGGCCGATGTGCAGCGCCATTCTGCCGATGCGCAGCGCCTGAGCGCCGAGCTGAACGCGCTGCGCGCCGATCAGCTCGCGGCCAGGGCGGCGGCGACCGACTGAATCGCGTCCTTGAGCTTGCTGCGGGCCAGCGCCTGGCATTGCTCGCGGCTCAGGTTCGGGACCGCGTCGTACGCCGTTGCCGACTTGATCGGCGCATAGATCGCCTTCAGCCCCTGGATCGGCAGGCGCACCACCGGCAGCATCATCACGTGCGCACTCACGACGCACAGCTTGGCTTCGTTGAAGCCACCGCCAACCTCGCTGACAAAGCGGAACTTGCGCACCGGATACAAGGCCTTGACGCGCGCCGGAAGGTTCGCTTCCCAGAGCTTCTCGCTCGTCGCGCTGTCGATCAGAAAGCTGCCCGACTGGTCGATGCTGATCGGCTTGGTCGGCTTGGTCGGCTTTTGCGGCTTGCTTGCAGCCGGGTCGGCGGGCGTGGCCGCGAAGGCGCCGGTCGCCAGCATCAAGGTGAAGGTCAATGACAAGGTCAGAGCAGATCTTGAAACGCCAGATTTCATGAGTCACCTCGGTGAATGGTGTCTTGATTCAACATGGCGCCGGTCAGCGTCACGCCCGCTAGTGTAGGCACGGCGCTGGCCCCTGACGCTGCGGTGTCACGCGCGAATCGCACCGTGGCCCGCAGCCCGCCGAGCGGTGACGCCGCGAGCAGCACCGACGCGCCGTGCCGCGCCGCCACGCTGCGCACGATCGCCAGCCCCAGGCCGGTGCCGGCCGCGTCGTCGCTGGCGCGGCGGTAGAAGCGGTCGAAGACGCGGTCGCGTTCTTCCGGCGCGATGCCGGGGCCGGCATCGTCGACCTGCAAGATCGGTATGCCGCCATCCGTGAACACGCGCAGCTCGACCCGTGCGCCACGCGGCGCATGGCGCACCGCGTTGTCCGCCAGGTTGCGCGCCAGCATCGTCAGTGCGGCCGCCTCGCCGCGCACCTGGACCGGCTGCGCCATCGGCCCCGGCGCGAACAGTTCGATCGACGTGCCGCGAGAGCGCGCCAGCGGCACGGTGTCGGCGATGGCCGCTCGCACCAGTTCGGCCAGGTCGAGCCCGTCGACCATCGCGAGCGCGGCGCCGGGCTCGGAGCGGGCCAGCGTCAGCAGCTGTTCGACGAGCCGCCCGGCGCGCTCGATGCCGGCGCGCAGCGACTCGATCGCCGCAGCGCGCGCGGCCTCGTCGGGCGCGCGTTGCAGCAGTTGCAGTTGCAGGCTCAGCGCCGTCAGCGGAGAGCGCAGTTCGTGGGCTGCGTCCGAGACGAACGCGCGCTGTGTGTCCAGCGACGCGCCGAGCCGCCCGAGCAAGCCGTTCAAGGCCGCCACCAGCGGCGCCACCTCGATCGGCAGGCCGCTCGTGGCGAGCGGCTGCACCGACTGTTCGTCGCGCTCACGCAGCCCTTGCGCCAGGCGCTGCAAGGGCGCCAGCGTGGCCGCCGCCAGCCACCAGACCATCAGCGCCAGCACGGGTGCGGCGAACAGCAGCGGCGCAACACTGTGCAGCGCCGCATCGGCGGCGAGTTGACGGCGGATCTGCCTCGGCTGCGCGACCTGGATCACGCGCTCCCGCGTCGCCACGCCGAAGGTGCGCCAGGTCTGGCCCTGCGCGGTGATGTCGGCAAAGCCCAGCGAAGCCCGCTCGGGTAGGCTGCTGTGCGGGCGCGACGCGTACAGGCCGCGGCCATCGACGGTCCAGATCTGGACCACGAAGTCGAGCTGCTCGTCGGCCAGCGCACCGGCCTGGCCGGGCGCGATGGCGCCCTGGTCGCGCAGCGAAAGCGCCATCTGGCGCAGCTGGTAGTCGAACAGCGCCTCGGTCTGGGCGAGCACGCTGCGGTAGGTCAGGCCGCCCATCACCAGCGCGGCCACCGCCAGTGTGGCGAGCAGCCACAGCAGCAGGCGCGCGCGGATCGATTTCATTCGCCTTCTCTTGCCTTGTCACCGGCCTTGTCGCCGACCTTGTCGCCGACCTTGTCGCCGACAAAATAACCGACACCGCGCACATTGCCGATGAAGTCAGTGCCCAGCTTGCGACGCAACTGGTGGATGTAGACCGAGACCGCGTTGCTCTCGATCTCCTCGCCCCAGCCGTACAAGCGGTCTTCGATCTGGGCCCGCGACAGCAGCGCGCCGGGCCGCTGCAGCAACGCTTCCAGCACCGCGAATTCGCGCGCCGACAACAGCACCGCCGCGCCGCCCTGCGTGACCTGGTGTGTCGCCGGATCCAGCGTCACGCCGCCGAACGACAGCGTGCTCTGGCCGCGCCCGGCATGGCGGCGCTGCACCGCGCGCATGCGGGCCGCCAGCTCGTCGAGATCGAAGGGCTTGACGAGGTAGTCGTCGGCGCCGGCGTCCAGCCCCGCCACCTTGTCGCCGGGGGCGTCGCGTGCGGTCAGCACGATCACCGGCGTGGCGTCGGGGCGGGCGCGCAGGCCGCGCAACACCGCCAGGCCGGCACCCGCGCGCGCCGGGGCGCCGAGCGCGCCGTCGACGGGCAGGCCGAGGTCGAGCAGCACCAGATCGAAACGCTCGGTCGCGAGCGTGGCCTGCGCGGCGGCGGCGTCGCGCACCCAGTCGACGGCGTGGCCTTCGAGGCGCAGCGCGGCGCGCAGGCTCTCGGCAATCATCCGGTCGTCTTCCACCAGCAGAAGGCGCATGTTCGGGGGTGTCGGCAGGTTGTTCGGCCGAAAAGCATACCCTGCCCGACGCTGCGGCCCGGCCGGCCGGTTGGCGCAAAGTCCGCGCTATCGTTCGCCGTGCTTCACGACCCCAGCCCATGACCAGCCACCTGCGCCATACCCTGCTGTCGGTGCGCGACCTGCTCGCCACCGCCGGGCCGTTCGTCGTGCTGACGCTGGCCTTGCTCACGCTGGCGTACTGGGCGCTGAATCCGACCCCGCCGAAGCATGTTGTGCTGGCCACCGGCGCCGATCAAGGCGCCTACGCCGAGTTCGGCAAACGCTATGCCCAGGTGCTGAAGGATTACGGCATAACGGTGGAACTGCGCAGCACCCAGGGCGCAGCCGAGAACCTGCAGTTGCTGCGCGCGCCGGGTTCCGGCGTCGACATCGCCTTCGTGCAGGGCGGTGCCGACGAGCACCCGCGCCGGCCCGATGGCAGCGACGGCAGTGGCGACAGGGACGACGGCAGCGAGCCCCTGGTCTCGCTCGGCAGCCTGTTCTACGAGCCGGTCTGGCTGTTCTACCGCACCGACACCGCGCAGCGCCGCCTGGGCACGCCCACGCTCTCGGCCATCACGCAGCTCGCCGGCTGGCGCGTCAACATCGGCGCACCGGGCAGCGGCGTGCCGAACCTGATGGCCAGGCTGATCGATGCGAACGGCCTCGCGCCCGAGGCGCTGACCTTGCTGCGCCAGCCGCAGACGCCGGCCGTCGTCGGCCTGCTGGGTGGCGAGGTGGACGCACTGGTGTTCGCCTCGGCGCCTGAATCGCTGATGGTGCAGATGCTGCTTCAAACGCCGGGCATCGCGCTCTTCAACTTCGGCCAGGCCGACGCCTATTCGCGCCGCTTCTCGTTCCTCACGCCGGTGACCTTGCCGCGCGGCGTGGTCGACCTGGCGCGCGACCTGCCGCCGCAGGACGTGCGGCTGATCGCGCCCACCGCCACGCTGGTGGCGCGCGCCAGCATGCACCCGGCACTGGTGCAGCTGTTCGTGCAGGCGGCGCGGCAGATCCACGGCGGCGCCGGCTGGTTCCAGCGCAAGGGCGACTTCCCGACCGCCGCCAGCACCGAGCAGCCGCTGTCGAAGGAAGCGCAGCGCTTCTACGCCAACGGCACGCCACTGCTGCAGCGCTACCTGCCGTTCTGGCTCGCCAACCTGGTGGACAGGATGTGGCCGGTGCTGGTGGGCATCGTCGCGGTGCTGATCCCGCTGTCGCGCACCGTGCCCACGCTCTACGAATTCCGCATCCGCTCGCGCGTGTTCCGCTGGTACGCCCGGCTGCGCGCGGTCGAGAACGAGATCGGGACCCGGCCGACCGCCGAGCTGATCGACGAGCTGCAGGAGATCGAAGCGCGCGTCGAAGCCATCACCGTGCCGCTGAGCTACACCGACGAGCTGTACGCGCTGCGCAGCCACATCGAGATGGTCGGCAAGCGGCTGCGCACTGCGGCCGATGCGGCAGCATCGCCTGTCGCCACGGGCCGCGCGTGAGCGAGGTGAGCGGGCAGCGCGCCCGGGTCGTGATCGTCGGTGCCGGCTTCGGTGGCTTCGAGGCGGTGCGCGCGTTGTCGAAGGCCGATGTCGAGATCACCCTCGTCGACCGCACCAACCACCACCTGTTCCAGCCGCTGCTGTACCAGGTCGCGACCGCCGGCATGAGCGCGCCGGCCATCAGCGCGCCGATCCGCCATGCGCTGCGGCGCGAGATGCAGCGCGGCAACCTGACCATCCTGCAGGCTGAAGTGATCGGCTTCGACGTGGCCGCGCGCCGGGTGCTGCTCGACGCCGGTCAAGCCCTCGACTACGACCACCTGATCGTTGCCGCCGGTGCCACCCACAGCTACTTCGGCCACACCGATTGGGCCGCGCACGCGCCAGGGCTGAAGACGCTCGCCGATGCGTTCGCGATCCGCGCCCGCGTGATCGGCGCCTTCGAGCAGGCCGAGCGCTGCACCGACGCGGCCCAGCGCGAACCGTGGATGACCTTCGTCGTGATCGGCGCCGGGCCGACCGGGGTCGAGATGGCCGGCACGATGGCCGAGATCGCCCACCACACGCTGCCGCAGGAGTTTCGCCGCATCGATTCGACCCAAGCCCGCATCGTGCTGCTCGAAGGCTCGGCCCGCGTGCTCGGCAGCTTCGTTCCGGCGCTGTCGCAGCGCGCGCTGGAGCAGCTCGAACGGCTCGGCGTCGATGTGCGCACCGGCTGCAAGGTGACAGGCATCGACGCGGCTGGCGTGACCTATGAAACCCCCGGCAGCGTCGGGGCTGAAGCTGGCATCAACGGTGCCATGCAGCGCCACCATCTGCCCAGCCGGTGCGTGATCTGGGCCGCCGGAGTTGAGGCCTCGGCGCTCGGCCAGGCGCTGGCGGTGCAGACCGGCGCGACGCTCGACCGCGCCGGCCGGATCATCGTGCAGGCCGATCTGAGCCTGCCCGGCCACACCGAGATCGCGGTGATCGGCGACCTGGCGGCAGCCACCAGCGCGCCGAAAAATCCCGGCGCCGATGCTCCGACCGCCGTGCCCGGCGTCAGCCCCGCCGCCAAGCAGATGGGCCGCACCGCCGCAGCCAATTTGCTGCGGCTGCTGCGCGGCGAACCCACTTTGGCGTTCCGCTACATCGACTACGGCAACCTCGCCACCGTGGGGCGCAAGGCGGCCGTCGTCGACCTCAGCGTGCCGGGCTTCGGGCCGCTGCGGTTCTCGGGCTACTTCGCCTGGTTGTTCTGGCTTTTCGCGCACATCTACTTCCTGATCGGCTTTCGCAACCGGCTCGTCGTGATGCTCGACTGGGCCTGGGCTTACTGGACCTACGAGCGCTCGGCGCGGGTGGTGGCGCAGCCGGCGACCGCGCTGCGCCCAGCTTCGCCGCCCGCCTGATCGGGCTGCGGCTCGCGGCGCAACGCCGTGATCGCCAGCAGCGTCGCGACTGCCACCAGCAGCGCCAGCGTGAATGCCAGCCAGCCGCCGAGCGGCATCAGCGTCGGCGCAAGCACGGCGAGGAAGCTGCAGCGCACCAGCAGGCCGTCGAGGTAGCCGCGCAGGAAGCGGCACGCTGCTGCGCCGGGTGCCAGGCACGGCAGGACGCGCCGCACCATGACGACGACGCCCAGCGTCACCAGCAGCGTGGGTGCCAACGCGCTGCCGACGCCGCGCGTCAACCAGGCCAGCATCAGCACGCCGGCGCCGCTCAACAGCGCCGCCGAAAGCGCGCCGGTGCGGCGGCTCGCCAGCGCGTACAGCAGCACAAGCGAGGCGGTCAAGCCGGTTGCGTGCAGGCTGGCCACCGCCGCAGCGGTGGCGAAGGCCGGGCTGTGTTCGACCGAGAGCCTGAAGAGCGCCGGTGCCGACAGCACCGGCAAGGCCGCGAGCAAGCCGGCCGCGCGCAAACCGCGCCGCCGGAACAGCCCGATGATGGCGAGCGCGGTAGCGCCGGTCGCCAGGCCACGCCACAAGGTGTCAGCCAGCATCGCGCCTCCTTGCCTT
>JANXZA010000035.1 GCA_025355745.1 Rhizobacter sp.
ACTCAATCATCCAGACCCTCAAGGCCAACGCCCGAGGCTTCCGCAGCTTTGACAACTTCCGTACCCGCATCCTGTTCTTTTGCGGCAAGCTCGATCTCACGCCTGTCAAGGTTCAATCCCACTGAAATGCGCGAAGAGCCAATTCATCTTCTTGGATTTACTCTGCGCAACTCTGCGCAACTCTGCGCACTCCGCGCCTCTGCAGTGGTGAGTTTGAGGCGCCAGACGAGCGTCGCAAGCCGGTTGAAAAACGATCAGGCCTTGCAGTGCGTCGGTCAGCCGACCACGCGCATCGCCTTCGCGATCTCGATCGTGCCTTGCGCGCTGCCGCTCTCGGGCACGGTCTCGCCGCTGCGCTGCGACAGTGCTTCGAAGTGCTGGGCCACCTGCTCGGCCGCGTCGGCAGGCAGGCCGACGAACACGCCTTGCGTCAACGTGATGTGAGCACGTTCGAAGGCGCCGGCACCGGCGCACACGATGGCCCGGTTCGGCGCGCCTTCGGCCACCAACGCCAGCAGGCCCGGTGTCACCGCGTCGGCCTGCAGCAGCTTCAGCACCGCCTCGGGCAACAGGTGCTCGGTCATGCGGGTGGCTGCGGTCGGGGCCAGGCAATTGACGCGGATGTCGTGCTTCGCACCCTCGATCGACAAGGTCTGCATCAGCCCGACCAGCGCCATCTTGGCCGCGCCGTAGTTGGACTGGCCGAAGTTGCCGTACAGCCCGCTTGACGAGGTTGTCATCACGATGCGGCCGTAGTTCTGCGCCCGCATCGTGTCCCACACCGCCTTGCAGCAATTCACCGCGCCCATCAAATGCACCTCGACGACGAGCCGGAAGTCGTCGAGCGTCATTTTCGAGAAGCTCCTGTCGCGCAGGATGCCGGCGTTGTTGACCAGGATGTCAATACGACCCCAGGCGGCTATCGCCTCGGCCATCATCGCCTGCACCGCCGCCGCGTCGGTCACCGAAGCACCGCTGGCGATGGCCTGGCCGCCCGCGATGCGGATTTCTTCGACCACTGCGAGCGCCGCGCTCGGCGTTGCGCCATTACCGTCGAGCGTGCCGCCCAGGTCATTCACCACCACCCTGGCGCCCCGCGCTGCCAGTGCCAGCGCGTGCTGGCGCCCCAGGCCACCGCCGGCACCGGTGACCACGGCCACGCGGCCATCGAATCGCATCGTCATTTGTTCGGTTCCTGTTGTTGAAAGGTTCGCGTTGAAGGCCGCTCGGCCAACGCCGGCCAGGCGTCCTAACGTCTGATGCAAGCGGCTCCTGGCAGGTCAATCCGCAGAAAGGTCAGGCGCCACCCGCGCTCTTCATGACCGTGAAGCCGTTTTCAGTTGCCCAAGCTTCCAGCGCCCGCCTCGTCGCTGCGGCTTCGTAGTCGTACCAGCGCTGAAGCAGCTGCGTACGCTCAAGCAGCGCCTTCAATTTGGCGTAGGCGCCTTTTTGCCGGAAGAACGACTCGATCTCATGCAAATGGGTTGGTGCCAGTTCCTCGGCAAAGGCGATTACCAGGGCGCGCCCGAGGTCGATGTCGTTCTTGTGCGGCACGGCAATGTAGGCAGTTTCGTCTTCGATGTCGTCGGGCAATTCCTCTCCAAGGTCGCCATGCATCGACTTGAAAAAGAGCTCGCCTGTGGCCCGCGACAGCCGCGCCTCGTGTTCGTGGGGCGCACCCGCAGACGACCACTGAAGGGCCGACTCCAGCGTGTCAAGGGTGATGAGAACGGGCGTGGGCATGAGCATGGCCTTGTCTGAAGCTTACCGACGCGTCGGCGGCTTGCCGCCCACCTTGCGGGGCGCCGGCTTGGCAGCCCGCGCCTGCTGCGCGCCCTTGCCGGCCCCGGCCCGTGCCTTGCCTTTGGTGCCGGCCTTCGCGGCGCGGTCGGCATCTTTCACGTTGGCGAGTTCGCTGGCTGCGGCGGCTGCCTTGTCGCCATTGCGATCACGCCGGGCGCGCAGTGGTGCGCTCTCGTCTTCGCCATCGCGAACCATTCGGAAGTCGATCTTGCGGCCATCGAGGTCGACGCGGCTGACCTGCACCCGCACCCGCGAGCCGACCACGTAGCGCACGCCGCTGCGCTCGCCGCGGAGTTCCTGGCGCACCTCGTCGAAGCGGTAATACTCGCCGCCGAGTTCGGTGATGTGCACCAGGCCTTCAACGTACAGGCCATCGAGCTGCACGAACAGGCCGAAGCTTGTCACCGAACTCACGGCACCGCTGAATTCCTCGCCCAGGCGCTCGCGCATGTAGCGGCATTTCAGCCAGGCTTCGACATCGCGCGAGGCTTCGTCGGCACGGCGTTCGTTGACGCTGCAATGCACGCCCGCGACCTCCCACTTCTCTTCCTCGGCGCTGACGCTCTTGACCGGCTTCAACGGTCGCGCCGGCTTGCGCCCGGCCGGCGCCGAGTTGCTCGGGCCGGTGACGATGTGGTAGCGCTTGCCGCCGAGCAGCGCCTTGATGACGCGGTGCACCAGCAAGTCCGGGTAGCGGCGGATCGGGCTCGTGAAGTGGGTGTAGGCCTCATAGGCCAGGCCGAAGTGGCCGCTGTTGGCGCCGGTGTAGATCGCCTGCTGCATCGAGCGCAGCAGCATGGTGTGGATCTGCACCGCGTCGGGCCGGTCCTTGGTCGCCGCCGCGATCGCCTGAAACTCGCCGGGCTTCGGATCGTCGCTGATCGACAGCCCCAGGCCGAGCGCGCGCAGGTAGTTCTGCAGCAGCGTTTTCTTCTCCGGCGTCGGCCCCTCGTGAACGCGGTACAGCGACGGGTGCTTGGCGCGCGCGATGAAGTCGGCCGAGCAGACGTTGGCGGCGAGCATCGCCTCCTCGATCAGCTTGTGCGCCTCGGTGCGGGTGCGCGGCACGATCTTCTCGATGCGGCCGTTCTCGTCGCAGACGATCTGCGTTTCGGTGGTCTCGAAGTCGATCGCGCCGCGCTTGGTGCGCTCTTTCAACAGCGCGCGATAGACCTCGTGCAGGTTCAGCAGGTCGGGCACGCGCTCCTTGCGCTTCGCGGCCTCCGGGCCGCGGGTGTTGGCCAGGATCGCGGCCACCTCGGTGTAGGTAAAGCGGGCGTGCGAGCGGATCACGGCCGGGAAGAATTGATAGGCGTGGATCTCACCACTGGCCGTGACGAGCATGTCGGCAACCATCGCCAGCCGTTCTTCGTTCGGGTTCAGCGAACACAGGCCGTTCGACAGTTTTTCCGGCAGCATCGGGATCACGCGGCGCGGAAAGTAGACCGAGGTGGCGCGCTCGTAGGCATCGGCATCGATCGGCTCGCCAGGCTTGACGTAGTGGCTCACGTCGGCGATGGCCACCACCAGCCGCCAGCCGTTGTTGACCTTGACGCGGCCCGCGCTTTTGCCGACGTCTTTGCCGACGCTCTTGCCGATGACCGCCGGCTCGCAATACACCGCGTCGTCGAAGTCGCGTGCGTCTTCACCGTCGATGGTGACGAGCGGCACATCGGTCAGGTCGATGCGGTGCTTGCAGTCGATCGCGCGCACCTTCTCGGGCAGACCCGCGGCCTGCGCCAGCGTGGCCGGCGAGAACTGGTGCGGCACCTCGTACTTGCGCACCGCGATCTCGATCTCCATGCCGGGGTCGTCGATCTCGCCCAGCACTTCGGTGACGCGGCCCACCGGCTGCGAGTACATCGACGGCGGCTCGGTCAGCTCGATCGCCACCACCTGACCGGCGGCGGCGTTTGCGGTCGCGTTCTTCGGGATCAGGATGTCCTGACCGTAGCGCTTGTCTTCCGGCGCGACCAGCCAGACGCCGCTTTCGTGCAGCAGCCGGCCGATGATCGGTGCGCGTCTGCGCTCGAGGATCTCGAGCACGCGGCCCTCGGGCCGGCCCTTGCGGTCGTAGCGCATCACTCGGGCCTTGACGCGATCCCGGTGCAGCACCGAGCGCATCTCCTGCTGCGAGAGGTAGAGATCGGCCTGCCGGTCGTCGCGAACGACGAAGCCGTGGCCGTCACGGTGCCCTTGCACCGTGCCTTCCACCTCGGCCATCAGCTCGGCGCCGACGGGGGTGGGTGGGTTGAATGAGTTTGTTTTGATGATATGATCCAAGACTTCCTGAAATGCCCAGGTGGCGGAATTGGTAGACGCACTAGTTTCAGGTACTAGCGGGTAACTCCGTGGGGGTTCGAGTCCCTTCCTGGGCACCAAGAATATGTGAGAGGCCAGCATGAGAGTGCTGGCCTTTTTGCATTTCAGTGCCGAAGCTTCTGAAGCGGGTTTGTTTCAAATCACGAACTTTTTCGCCAACGCATCGGGCCGCATGTCGTCGTATTCCTCGAACGGCTGGTGAATCCACGGGCTCGTGGGCAGCAGTTCGACGAAGTAGTCGGGCGTGTAGCTCGACAACCCTTTGGTCCAGATGACCGCCGAGCGCAGTTCGCTGATTCCCGGCATGCCGCGCAGCCGATCGACGACCGCGCGCAAGGTCACGCCCGAGTCGGACAGGTCATCGACCAGCAACACGCGCCCGGCCAGTTCGCCCTTCGGCATCGTGATGTATTTCGCCAGGTCCAGACGCCCCTGGATCGTGCCGGCGTCGGCCCGGTACGAGCTGGTCGACATGATTGCCAGCGGCTTGTCGAAGACGCGCGAGATCACGTCGCCGGGCCGCATGCCGCCGCGTGCCAGGCACAGTATCTGGTCGAACTCCCAGCCCGAGCCGGCGATCTTCAGCGCCAGCCGCTCGATCAGCATGTGGTACTCGTCCCAGCTCACATACAGGTGTTTGCCATCGTCGGTCAGCATGTGTGGCTCCTTCAGCCTTGGTAGGGGTGGCGCAACACGATGGTGTGGTCGCGGTCCGGGCCGGTGGACACCATGTCGATGGGAGCGCCGATGAAGCCTTGCACGCGCTCCAGATAGCGCCGCGCGTTGAGCGGCAGCTTGCCCCACTCGGTGACGCCGAAGGTCGACTCGGTCCAGCCAGGGAAGGTGTCGTAGACCGGCACGCAGGCGACGATGTCGTCGGCGTCGAGCGGCAGGATGTCGATGCGCCGGCCGTGCAGCTCGTAGCCGACGCAGACCTTGATCTCGGCCAGCCCGTCGAGCACATCGAGCTTGGTGATGCACAGGCCGGAGATGCCGTTAATGATCATCGAGCGCTTCAACAGCGCGGCGTCGAGCCAGCCGCAGCGCCGCGGCCGACCGGTGACCGTGCCGCGCTCCTGCCCGACGGTCGACAAATGATGGCCGACCGTGCCGGGCTCGTCCATCGGCAGTTCGGTGGGGAACGGCCCACTGCCAACGCGCGTGGTGTAGGCCTTCGTGATGCCCAGGATGTAGTGCAGCAGGTCCGGCCCGACCCCCGCGCCGGCGGCGGCAGTGCCGGCCACGCAGTTGCTGGAGGTGACGTACGGATAGGTTCCGTGATCGATGTCGAGCAAGGTGCCTTGCGCGCCCTCGAACAGCAGGTTCGCGCCGCCGCGGCTGGCGGTGTGCAAGGTGTAGCCGACGTCGGCCAGCATCGGCTTCAGCTGCTCGGCCACCGTCATCGCCAGGTCGAAGATCGGCTGAAATTCGAGCGCCTTCGCGTGCAGGAAACCGGTGAGTGCAAAGTTGTGCAGGGCCAGCAACTCGTGCAGCTTGCTGGCAAAGCGCTCCGGGTGCTTCAGGTCTTGCACGCGCAGCGCGCGCCGCGCCACCTTGTCTTCATAGGCCGGGCCAATGCCCTTGCCGGTGGTGCCGATCTTGCCCGCACCGCTGGTCTCGCGCATCGCCTCGCGGGCCTTGTCGACCTCGACATGAAACGGCAGGATC
>JANXZA010000066.1 GCA_025355745.1 Rhizobacter sp.
CTTCGCATCGTCTTTCTTGCCCTGCGCCAGCAGCACATCGCCGCGCCGGTCGGCGACCAGGGCTTCAAATTCAACAGCGGTCGCGGCATCGAGTTGCTTGATCGCTTCGTCGTACTTCTTCTGGTCCAGCAACACCCCGGCCGCACGCAGCCGCGCGACGCTCTGGTATTCGGCTTCGGCCCCGTTGGCTGCCACCCAGGCCAGCGTGGCCAGCGCTGCATCGGCCTGGCCCTTGCCAAACTGGGCCTTGGCCGCGAGCAGGCCTCCCTGCTGGGTGAAGGCAGTGCGCGGGAAGCGCTCCTTCATGTCGGCGAAGATGCGGCCGGCCTGGTCGGCGTCGCCGGCTTGCGCGACCTTGTCGAGTTGGTCGAACATCGCACCCGACTTGGCGGCCTGGTCGCGTTGCCACCAGTTCCAGCCGTTCCAGCCGGCGTACGCGGCAAGCACCGCGATCAAACCCCAGGTGACGAGGTTGCCGTACTGCTTCCAGAAGGTCTTGAGCTGGTCGAGCTGTTCTTGTTCTTCGAGATCGAGATGGGTGGCCATTGACGTGCAGGTCCGCAGGGGTCGAAAGAAGGGGTGGATTATGCGATGCGCAGGTCGGCCGCCCAGTGCGCGGCCTCGGCCAGCGCGACGCAGCGCTGCGCCGCAGTGGCGTCGCGCAAGGGCTTGATCGCGACTTCGCCGCGCGCCAGTTCATCGGCGCCGAAGATCAGCGCGTAGCGCGCGCCGCTCGCGTCAGCGCGCTTGAACTGCGACTTCATGCTGCCCCAGCCGTCAGCGCCGGCCGCGTGCATGACGACCGCCGTGCCTGCCGCGCGCAAGGCCTCGCAGGCGATCATGGCCGCAGCCATCGCATCGGCTGATGGCACGATGGCGTAGGCGTCAGGCGTGCTCACAGGCGTGGGCACACCGACCGCCTCAACCAGCAACAGCAGGCGTTCGATCCCCATGCCCCAGCCGACCGCCGGCGTCGGCTTGCCTCCCAGCTGCTCGAACAGGCCGTCGTAGCGCCCGCCACCGCAAACCGTGCCTTGCGAGCCGAGCTTGTCGGTCACCCACTCGAAGACCGTCAGGTTGTAGTAGTCCATGCCGCGCACCAGGCGCGGGTTGATGCGGTAGGCGAGGCCGGCGGCATCGAGCACCGCGCGCACCGCGTTCAGGTGCGCGAGCGAGGCGGCGCCCAGAAAGTCGATCAGCTTCGGCGCGGCCTCGATGCTTGGTTGCATCGATGGGTTCTTGCTGTCGAGGATGCGCAGCGGGTTGCTGAGCAGGCGACGCCGTGCGTCCTCGTCGAGCGCATCAGCGTGCTGCTCGAAGTGCGCGATGAGGGCGGCGCGGTGGGCGGCGCGCTCGGCCGGTTGGCCCAGGCTGTTGAGCTCGAGCCGCAGGTCGCGGCCCTCGACCAGGCCGAGTTCGCGCCACAGCGCGCGGCACATCAGGATCTGCTCGGCATCGACATCCGGCCCGGCGAAGCTAAGCGCTTCCACATCGATCTGGTGGAACTGGCGGTAGCGGCCCTTCTGCGGCCGCTCGTGGCGGAAAACCGCGCCCATCGTCCAGACCCGCAGCGGCCCGTTGTACAGCGCGTTGTGCTCGACCATCGCGCGCACGATGCCGGCGGTGGCCTCGGGGCGCAGGGTCAGCTTGTCGCCGTTCATCGCGTCTTCGAAGGAATACATCTCCTTCTCGACGATGTCGGTCACCTCGCCGATACCGCGCACGAACAGCGCGGTCGGCTCGACGATCGGCGTGCGCACATTGACGTAGCCGTAGCGCGCCATCAGCGAGCGCACCTTCGCCTCGAACCACTCCCAGCGCGCAGATTCAGGCGCCAGGATGTCGTTCATGCCTTTGACGGCGCGCAATGCGGCAGGCTTGGGTTGTTCGGCCATGGCTTCGATGAAGGGTGTTGCAATGGGCGGCAGTCTTTGCCACCAAGGCACAAAGACACCAAGTAAGGGCCAGCTTGAAATTCTTGGTGTCTTTGTGCCTTGGTGGCAAAAGACGGGTTGGGGTCTACCGAGTTGCTGAACTCAATGCGCCACAGCCACACTGCCGAAACGCTTCTCGATGTAGTTCTCGACCAGCGCATGAAACTCGGCGGCGATGTTGTCACCGCGCAGGGTGAGTGCCTTCTCGCCGTCGATGAAGACCGGCGCGGCCGGGGCTTCGCCGGTGCCGGGCAGGCTGATGCCGATGTCGGCATGCTTGCTCTCGCCCGGGCCGTTGACGATGCAGCCCATCACCGCGACCTTCATCGTCTCGACGCCGGGGTAGCGCAGCTTCCAGACCGGCATCTGGGCGCGCAGGAAATCGTCGATCTGCTTGGCCAGCTCCTGGAACGTGGTGCTGGTGGTGCGCCCGCAGCCCGGGCACGCCGTCACGCTCGGGTTGAAGGCGCGCAGGCCGAGCGACTGCAGGATCTCCAGCGCGACCACCACCTCCTGGGTGCGCGCCTCGCC
This sequence comes from Rhizobacter sp., assembly GCA_025355745.1. Taxonomy (GTDB): domain Bacteria; phylum Pseudomonadota; class Gammaproteobacteria; order Burkholderiales; family Burkholderiaceae_C; genus LMDS01. The sequence continues at coordinate 2,466 of JANXZA010000066.1, forward strand.
CGGCTGCGGCGTGAGCGAAACGCGGATCGTGTCGCCGATGCCTTCCTGGAGCAGCACCGCCAGCGCGGCGGTCGACGCGACCGTGCCCTTCGTGCCCATGCCGGCTTCCGTCAGGCCGAGGTGCAAGGCGTAGTCGCAGCGCTTCGCCAGCGCCCGGTAGACGCTGATCAGATCCTGCACGCCGGACATCTTGCACGACAGGATGATCTGGTCGGCGCGCAGGCCGATCTGCTGCGCGCGCCGCGCCGACTCGACCGCCGAGACAATGATCGCGCGGTACATGATCTGCTGCGGCTCGAATGGCTCGGCGAGCTTGGCGTTGTCGTCCATCATCCGCGTCAGCAGCTCCTGATCGAGGCTGCCCCAGTTGACGCCGATGCGCACCGCCTTGTCGTACTTGGCCGCCGCCTCGACCATCAACGCGAACTGGCGGTCGTGCTTGTCGCCCTTGCCCACATTGCCGGGGTTGATGCGGTACTTGCTCAGCGCCTGCGCACAGGCCGGGTGGTCGGTCAGCAGGCGATGGCCGTTGTAGTGGAAGTCGCCGATCAGCGGCACGTCGATGCCCATGCGGTCGAGCTGCTCGCGGATGTAGGGCACGGCCGCCGCGGCCTCGGGCGTGTTGACCGTGATGCGCACCAGCTCCGAGCCGGCAATCGCCAGCTCCTTGACCTGGATCGCGGTGCCAATGGCGTCGACCGTGTCGGTGTTCGTCATCGCCTGGACCCGCACTGGCGCACCGCCGCCGATCGTGACGATGCGCGAGCCCCAGCGCACCAGCGCCTGGTGGCTGCGGTGAGCGGCCGGCACGGCAGGCTCGACGAAAGCGTCGAGTGGCAGGCTTGATTCATTGATGGCGCTGAGGTCGGTCATGGTGTCGGGTCCGGGTCGGTTCGGGTCAAGTCGAGCAAGTTCGAGCTTGGCGCTATTTCAGCTCGAGCCGCGCAACGTTGCCGATCGTGAACGGCGCCAGCTCGACCCGCTGACCCTTGAAGACCAGCGCGGTGGCAGACGCGTTGCCGACTCTAACTTTCAGGGGCAGCGGGCCGTCGAACCCGATGGCCTCGCCCGGCAGCACGGTGCGGCCCAAGAGCGCGGTGCCGCGTGCGTCGACCACGCCGACCCACGACTGCGCGGTGGTGCGAATCTGCAGCACTCCGCTGGCGCTCGATGCCGGGCTGCTGGCCGCGGCACCTTGTGCCGCACCCGACACCGCACCCGGCAGCAATGCAGGTGCAACGGGCTCGCCAGCCAGTGCCGACGAAGCGGCTGATTCGGGCCCGGCCGTCATCGCATCGCCCGTGGCGGCGGTGTTGCGTTGGCCATCCGCTTCACTCGCCGACGCCGCGAACGGTGCGCTGGCGGCCGCCGCTGCACCGGCATCGGACGCCGCTTTCGTCGGCAGCGGCAACCAGCCGGCCGGCAGCGCATAGAGCAGCACCGCACCGACCACCAGCAACACCGCGATCCAGAGCCCCGGGCTGGTCAGGCTGGCCCAGTCGCGCGGCACGAAGTGCCCCGGGCGCTCGCGGAACGGCGTCTTCAAGCCCTCGCTGACCTGTTCGAGCCGGTGCCCGTTCAGCGGCGGCAGCAGCGCCAGCACCGGTTTCGCATCGACCTTCAGGGTGCGGCAGACGGCTTGCGCCAGCGCCCGCGTGAAGGTGGCGTCGGGCAGCTTGTCGTACTGGTCGGACTCGAGCAGTTCGAGCTTGCGCGGCACCACCTTGATGGCCGCCGCCAGGGCCGCGATGTGCAGGCCCTGCGCCTGGCGCGCTTGGCGCAGCAGGCCACCGGCGGTGGTCGCCTTCGGAGCCGACGGTGCAGCCGAAGCAACCGCCGCCGGGTCTTTCGGATCACTCATCGAAGCTGCCGCGCTGAAAGGAATTGAACTCGCGCGAATCGGGGAAGCGGCGCCGCAACTGGTCGCCGAATTCCTGCACCCCGGCACGGTTGCCGATGCGATGTTCAATGCGCGCAGCGAGCCACAGCGTCTGGCCGTTGGCCACCGCCGGCACGGCATTGACGCGCCGCACGAAGAAGCGCGCGCGCTCGTAGTCGCCGCGCTGGTAGAGCACCTCGGCCAGGTTGACGGCAACCGACGGGCTGGTGGGGTCGAGTTCGTGGGCGCGCAGCAGGCTGGCCTCGGCCTCGGGGAGCTGGCCCGCGTAAGCCAGGCACACGCCCTTCGTCAGCAAGGTGCGCCCGCTGTCGCGGTACTGCGGCACGGCCAGGGCCTGATCGAACAAGGTGTTCGCCTCCGGATAGCGCTTCTTCTGGCACAGGAAGAAGCCAAGGTTCTGCAGCGTGTCGGCATCGCGCGGGTTGAGCTGCAGGGCACGTCGGAAGCTGTCTTCGGCAAGCCGCTCGTCGCCCAGGTTGGCGTAGATCAGGCCGCGCAGGTTGAAGGCCTCGACGAAGGCCGGGTCGGCAATGATCGCGAGCTTGACCTGGTCGAGCGCCGTCGTCATCTGGCCGCGCTCGAAGTAGCCGCTCGCCAGCTCCATGCGCACATGGGCACGCTTGCTCGCATCGGACTCGTCGGAGGCGGTGACCAGGTCCTTGGCTTCGCCGATCGGTGCGCCGGCCAGACCGCCCGAAGCACAGCCGGCGAGCCCGGACAAGAGCGCTGCGAGCAGAACGGCCAGCGGAAGGAACAGCGCGCGGGCGAACGTCATGCGCTGCGCTCGAGAGCGTCGGCTCGACTGGCACGCACCGCGCGCGCCACTTCGGAGCCGCTGCCATGCACCTGCACCGGCACCTGCACCTGCACCGGCCCCCGCGTCATGCGCTCGCTGGCGCGGGTGCGGTCCTGCACCTCGCCGGCGAGTTGCCCGCAGGCAGCGTCGATGTCCTGGCCGCGGGTCTTGCGCACGGTGGTGACCACACCGCCGTCCTGAAGAATGCGCGCGAATGCAGCGACGCGCTCTTTCGGTGAACAGCTGAGGCCGGACTCGGGAAACGGGTTGAACGGGATCAGGTTGAACTTGCACGAGACACCTGTCTCTTTCGGGCCGTCATCCAGACCCTCCCCACGCACCAGCGCGAGCAGCGCGTGGGCCTGCGCATCGCTGTCGTTCACGCCGTCGAGCATGCAGTACTCGAAGGTGATGAAGTCGCGCGGCGCCTTCTCCAGGTAACGCCGGCACGCCGCCATCAGTTCGGCCAGCGGGTACTTGCGGTTCAGCGGCACGAGGTCGTCGCGGAGCAGGTCGTCCGCAGCGTGCAGCGACACGGCGAGCGCCACCGGGCAATCGTCGCGCAGGCGCTCGATCATCGGCACGACGCCGGAGGTCGACACCGTCACGCGGCGCCGCGACAGGCCGTAGCCATGGTCGTCGAGCATCACGCGCAGCGCGGGAATCAAGGCCGTGTAGTTCTGCAAGGGCTCGCCCATGCCCATCATCACCACGTTCGAGATCACCCGCGTGCCCTCGGCCAGGTTGAGGCGCTTGCGCAGCTGGTGTTCGGCGAACCAGAGCTGGCCGACGATCTCACCGGTGGTCAGGTTGCGGCTGAAGCCCTGGTGGCCGGTCGAGCAGAAGCGGCAGCCGACCGCGCAACCGGCCTGCGACGATATGCAAAGGGTGCCGCGATCGTGTTCCGGTATGAAGACCGTTTCGATGGCATTGCCCGCACCGACGTCGAACAGCCACTTGATCGTACCGTCGCTCGACGATTGCTCGCTGAGCAGCGGCAGCGCGGCGATGCGCGCACGCCCCGCGAGCTTGTCGCGCAGCGAGCGCGCCAGATCGGTCATCTGCTCGAAGTCGGACGCGCCCTTGTGGTGGATCCAGCGGAACAACTGGGTCGCACGGAAGCGCTTCTCCCCGAGCTGCTCGCAGAAGGCAGCCAGGGCTTCGCGGTCCAACTCGAGCAGGTTGACGGCGGTCATCGGGGGCAGGCCTCTTGTCAACGAGGTCAGCGAGACGCAGACGCAAGCATCGTCGACCGCTGAATCGAGCGCTTCACCGGCCGTAGACGTTCATGCCGGGGAAGAAGAACGCAATCTCCGCAGCCGCCGTTTCAGCCGCGTCGGAGCCGTGCACAGCATTGGCGTCGATGCTGTCGGCGAAGTCGGCGCGGATGGTGCCCTTCTCGGCCTTCTTCGGGTCGGTCGCGCCCATCAGGTCGCGGTTCTTTGCGACTGCGCCATCGCCTTCCAGCGCCTGGATCATCACCGGGCCGGAAATCATGAACTCGACCAGGTCTTTGAAGAACGGGCGGGCCTTGTGCACGGCGTAGAACGCCTCGGCTTCACCCCGCGACAGGTGCGCCATGCGCGCCGCGATGACCTTCAGGCCCGCCGCTTCGAATCGCGCATAGATCTGGCCAATCACATTCTTCGCGACAGCGTCGGGTTTGATGATCGAAAGCGTGCGTTCGGTGGCCATGTTTTTCTCCAGGAATCAAGTGTTTGGCGAAGCCCAAGATTCTAACGTGCGGGCAAGTGTCGGCTGTGGCGCGAACCGGCCCGCAACCCTGCCAGCGATCAGCGCCCGCGCCGACCGCCACCACCGCCGAAGCCGCCGGAATTGCCGCCGCCACCGCCGCCGCCACTCCCACCACCGCCGCCGAACCCACCCCGGCTGCCGCCGCGGTTACCGCCCCCGCCGCCACTGTTCCCCTGGCCACCCCCACCGCCGCCGCCGCCGCCGCGGTTCTTGCGATGGAACGCATCGGCACCGAACACGCCGAGCGACGTCTGCAACGGGTCGGGCTGCTTCTGGCCGCTGGCGTCGCGCTTCTGGCTCGCCGGCCGAGGCGCGCTGCCGCCCGGGCCGAAGCCACCGCCACCGCTCCTGAAGTTGCGCCCGCCGGCAGGGCTGCGCGGGTTCTGCACGAAGCGCTTGTCGAAGGTCTGTTCGAGCGGGTTGGGGATCGATGCCGGATCGAAGTCGAGGTCGGCATCAGCGTCGTCGCGGTCGCGCATCTCGGCCATCGGCTGCGGCGCCGGTGGGCCGCCGTCCTGCCGGCCGCGCGGGTTGTTGTTAGTGTTGTTGTTGTTGCGGTTGCGATCCTGCGGGCGGTCTTGTTGACGATCTTGTCGACCATCGTTCTGGCGCCCGCCCTGGCGCTCACCGCGCCCGGGTTGCGGCCCGTTGGAACGGTCGTCGCCACGAGCCGGCGGGCGCTCGCGGCCACGCGCATCGCCGGGCCCCGACGGATTCGCGTGGCTCCCTTGGCCTTGCTGTCCTTGCTGTCCTTGCTGGCCCTGCTGACCTGCATGCGCGCCCGCCAGACGCCGGATCGCGCGCACATCGCCGTCATCGAGATCGACCCACACGCCGCGCTTCAGGCCGAGCGGCAGCACGACCGTGCCGTAGCGAATCCGGATCAGCCGGCTGACTGTCAGGCTGACCGTGTCGAACAGCTTGCGCACCTCGCGGTTGCGGCCTTCGGTGATGACGACGCGGTACCAGTGATTGGCCCCATCGCCACCGCCGTCTTCGATGGACCGGAAGCTGGCCTTCTGGCCTTCGACATCGACGCCCTCCAGCAACTTCGCCTTGTCGGTCGGGCTCAAGGTGCCGAGCACGCGCACCGCGTATTCGCGCTCGACGCCGAAGCGCGGGTGCATCAGCTGGTTCGCCAGTTCACCCGAGTTGGTGAACAGCAGCAGGCCTTCGGTGTTGATGTCCAGCCGCCCGACCGATTGCCACTTGCCTTGCTGCAAGCGCGGCAGGCGGCGGAACACCGTCGGGCGGTTCTGCGGATCGTCGTTGGAGACGATCTCGCCGACCGGTTTGTGGTACGCGATGATGCGTGGTGGCGGCGGCACGATGCGCAGCCGCACCGGCTTGCCGTTGACCCGCACCTGATCGCCGAACGAGACCCGCTGGCCGACGTGCGCGGTCTCGCCGTTCACGCTCACATGGCCGTCCTGGATCAGGTCTTCCATGTCGCGCCGCGAGCCAATCCCCGACTGCGCCAGCACCTTGTGCAGCTTGGGCGCCTCGGCCTCGGGCAACAGCACGCGCTTGTGGATTTCAACGGCATCGGCGGCATCAACGGCACCGGCGCCATCGACACCCTCGACACTCTCGACGCCTTCGATGCCATCGGCGAGCTGGCCCGGTTCAGCAGCGGCTTCGATCTCGAGCTCGGGCCCGGGCTCGACTCCGGCATCGAATTCGCCCGACAGCACCTGCGCAAAGCGTTCGCCGGCCTGCATCGGTGCAACCAACGGCGCGGCGTTCGGCCGCGGCCCGCGCACCGCATCGTCGCCCTGCGGATCACGCGGCTCGCGCGGCTCACCACGATCACGGCGGCCGCGGCGGCGGCCACGCGGGCCGTCGGTCGCGGTAGCGGCTGTGGTGTCTGCGCCGTCTACAGAGGCGCCGCTTGCGGCATCGGCGGTGGCGTCGGGGGTGGCGTCGCCGGTGGCGTCGGTCGTGGCCGCCGACTGCTCGCGCAGGCCATGCTCCTGGGGATCAGCAGATACGTCGGCAGGTGCGTTGTCGGGTGTCTCGGGCCGGGCGGCTTCAGCAACATCGGCAGCCGCCTCGGCTTGCGCTACCGCAGTCTCGCCCTCCGGCCCGCCCGGCAGCTCATCCGTGGCCGCAACCGTCTTGCGCCGACGCGGCCTGGGCGCTGCCGTAGCCACCGGCGCATCGGCCCCCGCGACGTCGGCATCTGGCGCCATGGGCGCCGCCTCGACGCCTGCAACGTCAGCGCCGGATTTCACGGTGCGACGCCGCCGCGCCGGCTTTGCCGGCAGCTCGACGCCCTCCGCAGGGGCAGCATCGGAAGCGTCGGCGCCGGGCATGGATTCGGGGGTGGCATTCATTCGTGAGATTCCATCGGAGCGGCTTGCACCGCAGGGCTGTCTGGCAAGGGTGCGGGTAGGGGCGCCGGCAAGGGCGCGAACGGGGAAGAAAGGTCGGCCGATTCGAGCAGCGAGGCCTGCTCGTCGAGTGCATCGGCCAGGGCGTCGGCGTTGGGCGTGGGACCCGCGAGCAGCGGCAATTGTTCCAGGCTGGCAAGACCCAGATCGTCGAGGAACTGCTTCGTGGTCGCAAGCAGCGCCGGGCGCCCTGGCGACTCGCGGTAGCCGATCGCTTCGACCCAGCCGCGGTCTTCGAGCTGCTTGACGATCTGGCTCGCCACCGCCACGCCGCGCACGTCTTCGATGTCGCCCCGGGTCACGGGCTGGCGGTAGGCGATGATCGCCAGCGTCTCCATCACGGCACGCGAATATTTCGGTGGCTTCTCGGGATTCAGGCGGTCGAGGTACTCGCGCATTTCGGGGCGGCTCTGCAGCCGCCAGCCGGTGGCCAGCGCCACCAGCTCGACGCCTCGGCCTTCCCACTCACGCGTCAGCTCGTCGAGCAGCGAGCGCAAGGTGTCGGCGCCGACCGCATCGGCGAACAAGACACGCATGTCCCGCAGCGGCAAGGGCTGGCTCGCGCAAATGAGCGCGGTCTCGAGGACGCGCTTGGCGTCCTGGCTATTCATGGGCTGTGTTCACATGATCGGCCGGGCAATCTCCGGCGGCTGTTCTAAGCCTGTTCGGCTGCTGCTGTGCTGTGTCGGTCACGGCACGGTGTTTTCGGGCAGGTGCTCGGAACCTGCTGTGTGCGGGGCTGTCGCCGGGCACGGGCAATTCGCTTCAAGGTGGGTGCGGCCCGCTGCTTCTCGCTGCGGCCCGCTGAGGCACCTTCAGGTGCGGCTCACTTCTTGAGGGGCTGGATCAATGGCCCGGAACACCGACGCGGTGCACATGCGGGCCCTCGCAGCATCAAGGGGCAGGTACATTGTAGCCAACCTGGCGCCAGGCCGCCGCAAAGTCGGCGGGCGGCTCGGAATCGAATCTCAGGGCAGCGCCGCTGATCGGGTGGGCAAAGGCAAGCCGGGTCGCGTGCAGGGCCTGTCGAACCATGCCGAGTGCCGGCTTGCCGCCGTAGACCGCATCGGCAATCAAGGCATGACCGCGCGCCGCCAGATGGACCCGGATCTGATGCGTGCGACCGGTGTGCAAGGTGCAGCGCAGAGCACTCAGGCCGTCGCCGCTGGCGAGCACCTCGACATCGGTTTGCGCCGGCTTGCCGGAGGCGACGATGGCCATGCGGATGCGCGACTTCGGGTCGCGCCCGATCGGCGCGTCGATGCGCACGCTGGCCGGGTGCAGCTCGCCGTGGACGATTGCCAGGTACTGCCGATGCACCTCGCGCGCAGCGATCACGCGCACCAGCGCGGT
>JANXZA010000085.1 GCA_025355745.1 Rhizobacter sp.
TCGAGCGACTGGCGCGCCCGCTCGATCCGGATCGCCTGCAGATAGTGCAGCGGCGAGACGCCGGCGTGGTCAGTGAACAGACGCAGCAGGTGGCGTTCGGTGACATGGCCGAGCGCGGCGAGCGCGGCCATGTTCCAGTCGCGTTCGGGCTCGGCGCTGATGGCGTCCTGCACCCGGTGCACGGCGCCATGCAGGTGGCGCCGATGGACCAGGAACGGCGACAGCTCGGGGTCGCGCACCGAGCGCCTCAGGTACACCACCATGTCCTCGGCGACGGCGGCCGCCAGCGCCTCCCCGCCGTCCTCGCCGATCAGGTGCAAGGCGAGGTCGATGCCGGCCGTGATGCCGGCGCTCGAGGCGAGTGGCCCGTCCACCAGGAACACGCGGTTGCCGACCACCTGCGCCTGCGGCGCCAGGGCCCGCAGCGCGTCCAGCAGTTCGTGGTGGGTGGTGCAGCGGCGCTTGCCGAGCAAGCCGGCGCGAGCGGCCAGCAGCGTGCCGGAGCAGATCGTGACCAGGCGGTGCGGTGTGTCGGCCGCGAGCAGCGCGTCATGCAGGGTTCGATTCAGCCACTGCGCGGTGGCCGCAATCGCCGGCGTGAGCTGGCTCACTTGCGCGCTCGGTTGGCCGACCAGGATCACCCAGGTCGGCGAACCCAGGCGCAGCGGCAGCGGTTCCAGGCCCGCCAGCGCGAGCCCGACGGAGGTCGGTGCGGTCGGGCTCGGGCCGCTGAAGCGGAGCCGGAACCGGGGCGGCAAACCGCGCCGCGCGCGGTGCAGGTTGGCGAGGCGGAACGCTTCCGCAGGGCCGGCAATGTCGAGCAGCATCGAATGCGGCGCGATGATGAACAGCGCGTCGATCAACGATGCGTGGCGGCAATCAGTTTCGGACATGGTGGGCGCAGCATGCGCCCACTGAGCCGGGCGGCGCAAGTCAATGTCCGGAAATGCTCCAAACGTGTCGATGCGCGGCGCGACAACCGATCGCAAAACCCCTACCGTGACCGCAGCGTCGTGATCGGGCTCGCAGATCCCGTTCGCGATCTCATCACCCACTCCCGAACGAGGCCACTCCCATGTTCAAAGCGCTACCGAAGCTGTTGGTGTGGCCGGCCGCAAGCGCTCCGGCGTTGCTGGCCGCAGCGCTCGTTTGGGCGCTGCCGCCGGTGGCCATCGCACAAGCCGTTGACGACCGGGCGGCCTTCGCGCAGATCCCCGGTGTCGACGCCAGCATCCGACCCGGCGACGACTTCGCTGCCTACGCCAATGGCGACTGGCTCAAGGCCACCGACATTCCCGCCGGCCAGCCGCGCTGGGGCGCGCGCAACGAGATTGCCGAGGTCGCGCGCCAGCGGGTCGCGGCCTTGTTGGCCGACGCCGGCGCCGCGCCGGTCGGGTCGAGCGCCCGCAAGGTCGCCGATTTCCACGCCGCCTACCTGAACGAGTCCGCCATCGAGGCCAGGGGCATCGCCGGCCTGAAGCCGCTGCTGGACCGCATCGATCGCGTTCACGACAAGGCGGCGCTGACCCGGCTGCTCGGCGCCGGGCTGCGTGCCGATGTCGACCCGCTGAACCTGAACGTCTTCAGCGGTTCGCAGGTGCTGGGCCTGGCGGTGCAGGCCAGCATCCACGGCGAGCAGACCTATGTCGCCTTCCTGGTGCAAGGCGGGCTCGGCCTGCCGGACCGCGAGCAGTACGTGAGCACCGAGCCGCGCCTGCAGGCGCTGCGAACCCAGTACGAGACCTACATCGGCAACCTGCTGACGCGGGCCGGCATCGAGCACGGAACGCAACGGGCGCACGCGGTGATGGCACTGGAAACCGCGATCGCGCAAAGCCACGCGACTCTCGAGGCATCGAACAACGATCGCAATGCCGACAACCTGTGGACCCGCGCCGACTTCGCACGCCAGGCGCCGGGCATGGACTGGTCGGCGTTCTTCGCCGCGGCCGGGCTGGCGCGTCAGCCGGACTTCGTGGTCTGGCAACCGAGTGCCGTGATGGGCCTGGCGGCGCTGGTCGCCACGCAGCCGCTGCAGGCCTGGAAGGACTACCTGCGGCTGCATGCCGTTCATGATCATGCCGACGTGTTGCCACGCGCCTTCGCCGAGCCGGCCTTGGCGCTGCGCGCGGCTGCGGCCGGTGGCCCGTCGCAACCCGGCACACCCACACAACCGGAACAGCGCAAACAGCGCGAGCAGCGCGCGCTCGATGCCACCCAGTCGGCCTTGAGCGACGCCTTCGGCAGGATGTACAGCGAGCGCTTTTTCCCCGCCGAGCAGAAGGCCCGGGTGCAAGCCATCGTGGCCAATGTCGTCGCCGCCCTCGGTCAACGGGTCGATGCGGTGACGTGGATGTCGCCCGCCACCAAGGCGCTGGCGCGGGCCAAGTTGAAGACCGTGTACTTCGGCGTTGGCTACCCGGACCGGTGGCAGGACTATTCCGGCCTCACCATCGACCCGGCGGATGCGCTGGGCAATCAGAAACGCATTTCCGAGCGCAACTACCGCCAGGCCGTGGCCCGCCTCGGGCAGCGCGTCGACACAAGCGAATGGAGCATCGCCGTGCACAAGCCGGGGGCGGTGCTCATTTTCAATCAGAACGCCTACAACTTTGCGGCCGCCCTGATGCAGGCGCCGCGGTTCGACCCGGCCGGCTCGGACGCCGCGAACTACGGCGCGATCGGCGCCATCGCCGGCCATGAGCTGAGCCACTCCATCGACACGCTGGGTGCCGAGTACGCCGCCGACGGCCGGATGCACCACTGGTGGACTGCCGACGACACACCACGCTTTCAGGCAGCGACCGAAGCGCTGGTGAACCAGTACGCCGGCTACCAGGCCCTTCCCGACCTCGCCGTCAACGGCAAGCTCACGCTGACCGAGAACCTTGCCGACCTGGGCGGCCTGGCCGCTGCCTTCGACGCCTACCGCCGCACGCTGGGCGGCCAGGCCAGCGACCCGGACTACGTGCGCCAGCAAGACCGGCAGTTCTTCATCGGTTTCGCCCGCGCCTGGCGCAGCAAGAGCCGCGAGGAAGGGCTGCGTGCGCAGATCGCCACCGACGGCCACGCTCCGGACAACTTCCACATCGCCACCGTTCGCAACATCGATGCGTGGTACGAGGCGTTCGACGTGAAGCCGGGGCAGCGCCTGTACCTCGAGCCGAAGGCACGGGTGCGGATCTGGTGATTCACGGCCCGCCCAGCCCCAGCATCGAATGCGGCTTGGCGTCCCGGTGGTGGCGCCATTGCAGCAGCGTCTCGACGGCCACCGAGCGGCGGATGTAGCGGTGCCAGACGAAGGTCAGGTCGAAGAGCAGGATGCCGAGCCACCACAGGTACAGGAACGCCGCGCCGGCCAGCAACACCGGCCAGACCGGCGCCTGCACGCTGCCATCGGCCAGCCGCTTGATGACGATGAACACGATCACCAACGTGCCGAAGCCGATCAGCAGGCGGCGCCCGATCGTCGGCCTGCGCGGCGCCAGCCAGCCGCTGAGCGCGATCACGAACGCCGTGAGGACCAGCGCGGTCTTGCCGGCCAGCGCCGGGCCGATGTCGAACCACGCCACCAGGCCCGTGAACGGGCCGCCGAGAAAGTCGGCAGCACCCGTCGGCAAGGCCCACGCACAGGGCAGCGCGCCGACCAGGAAGGCCAGCACCGCCGCCAGTTGCCATCGAACCCCATTGGTCTTCACCAGGCGCGGCAGGCGCGCCGCGACGGTGATGCTCATCAACAGCCCGCTCAGCAATGCGATCTGCAGCGACAGGCGGTCGAACACCGGCGCGGCCTGCGTGGCGGGCACCTGGATGACGGCCTTGTAGAGCACGAACACGGCCGCCAGGTGGAGCGCGAACGTGAGCGCATAGGGGATCAGCATGCTGATCTTGTCGACCCACCAGCTGCCTTGCGGCGGGCGGGCCTGGCCGGTGGGAAGCACCACGTCTTCGATGAAATGGCCAAACACCTGCGGGTCTTGCCAGTAGTCGGTGTGTGCCTTGCCGGGCAGCCAGTAGCGGCTGAAGCCGAAGTCGTGGCGGCGGGTGTCGAACTCGAAGGCCTGGCAGCCGTTCTCGCGCAGAAGCTCGGCAGCGGTGTCGAGCTGAAAGCCAATCGGGTCGCCGTAGTCGTAGTAGTTGCGCCACTTGATCTGCTGCGGCAATGTGAGACGCGGCTTGCCAGCGGCTTCGAATGAAACCTCGCCCGAAGCGTCGACGCGGCTGCGCAACTGCAAGCCTTCCCAGAGCTTCGGCCAGAGCACGATGTGCTTGTCGATCGGTGAGCCGATCGTCATGTAGCCACGCACACAGCCGATCCAGCGGTCGTCGACCGGAATGGCCACCGGCAGGGTGTTGTCGGGGTCGGTGACGACGCCGCCGGACAAGGCCTGCAGCAGGCCGAGAAAACTGATCACCGTGCCCTCGCTGTGGGCGACGATGTAGATCTCGGGCGTGTGGTCTGGGTAAAGCTGCTTGAAGCCTTTGTAGATTTGCGCGAGGGCGTTGTGAAAGCGGTAGACGATCTTTTCGCGGTAGAACGGGAAGTCGGTGACGAGCTGCACGTCGCCGACGTAATCGCGCAGCAAGGGCGCCAGCTCGAACTTGAAGATACCGGCCTTGGCGGCCACGGCGAGCAGGTTTTCGAGCACGCCGATGGTCTCGATGATCTCTTCGACAACCCCCACACCGAGTTCGAAGTCTTGCGGCCGAAGTTGGCCGTCGGGAACGTTGCTGCGGTACGCCGCCTCGGCGCGGCTCACGACCGTTCGGCCCCAGGCCTTGGTCTCTTCGAGCGTGTCGTTTGCCTTTACAACCTGCTCCGGGATATCGGCCCAGAACACCTCGGCAAAACCGATCCGTGCCAGCGGATCGTCGGCGCGGGCATCGAGGCGGCTGACCCGCACCTCGGCCGACTTGCCGATGTTGAAGAAGCCGAGCGGCATCACCGGCAGCGGCGGGCTGCTGCGGTCGCCGAAGCGGTGCGCCACGCTGCGGATGGTGTCGCTGCGCAACTGGCTGCCGATGCCGTGGATCGCGACGATGATCTTGTCCATCACCGGCAACCCGAGCGTTGCCGCTGCGATCGAGGTTGCGGCGCGGCTTGCGGGCATCGATTCCGTGGCGTCGTGGGTCATGGGCAGCTCCCGTGCGGCTTGAGGGCAATCAGTTCGAAAGCCGATGCTGCGCAGTCACGGGGCCGGTCACTTCGGCACCATCAACGTGGTGCGCAAGGTCTGCCCTTCGGGGCCAAGTTCGAGGATGCGGATGCGCACCGCCTTGTCGCGGGCCACCAGCTGGCCGGCCGCGTCGATGGGCAGCATGCGCACCTCGACGATCGGAACGGCCTGCGTCGCGTTGTCGCTGCTCGAGGTCTCAACGCCGTCTTTCAGGTAGACAAATCGCTGACCTTGCGGAACCGAGTCGATCGGCACGACCGTCACGACCTTGGTGAACATGTCGATCATCCTGATTTCGCCGGGGTGTGCTGTGGGGGTCATGGCTCGACTCACTGAATGGTTTTCGGGCGCGGGGCGCGCGGGCTGTTGACCGCAGGCCACCGGTGCCATGATGGCCAGCGCCGTCAACCTGGCGCACAGCTGCAACGCGGGTCTCACTTGAACATCTCGTCGAGCGTCTTGTAGCGCTGCGGATAGAGCTTGCGCGCCGGCGCCTCGCACTTGGTGCCCTTGCTCAACGAGTACATCACCAGCGACTCGGAGAAGTCTTCGCCGGTGGAACTTTCGGCATACGTCGAGGGTGGCTTCTTGTCGGCCGCAATCGCGTCTTCCCATGCCTTCTTCACCTTCGGGTCCTTCCACAAGGCGATGGAAAACGCGTGGCCCCCTTCGTGGATCGCGGTGGAATCGACGAAGGCCTGGTCCCAGGCGCTCGCCTTCGGATAGAACGTGACGCCGCTCGGCCCGCCCGTGGCCGCCGACGCGAAGCCCGGAATGTTGTACTGCGTCGCCCAGTACGCATCGCTCGGATTCTGATTCGGGCTGACGACGATTTCCTTGATGCTGTCGAGCTGCTTGCCCGGCACCGCACCGAGTGCGCGCCCGACCTGTTCGGCCGACGGCAGGTTCGTTCCGGCCGGCACCGGGTCGGGCATGACCACCGGGATCTTGCGGCCATCGACCGCAACCTCATAGGTCTTGGCTGCACGTGCCGCCGCATCGCCGGGGAAGGTGTGAGGCGTGGCCTTGCCCGCACCGACCACGGCGGGCTTGCGAATTCTGTCGAAGTCCGCTGTCGGCGCCTCCACGGTGTAAGGCTTGTTGAGAAACTCGCAACCGGCCGGCACCACCACGGCGGCCGCCGGCTTCGGGCAGGCTGAAACGATGTCGCCAGGTGGAGCGTCGGTGAAGCTGCTGTCGATGGTTGCCACAGTGCCCTCGAATGTCTGGAGATGCTTGACTGGAAGACCCGGCCCGTGATCAGGCGGCGGGCAGCGCGCGCTGGTCGAACGCCTGTTTCATGGTCGCGTGGACATGGGCGATCTTGGCACCGGGGTCCAGATCGGTCGACGCCAATACTGCGGCGACCCAGGCCGCAAGCTCAGGTCGACCGAGATCGAAGTGCAGCATGTAGAACGACTCGATGAACTTGCAGATGTCGCGCTCGGATTCGGCGCCGTACTGGCCGGCGAGTCGCACGCCGTCGGCCACGCTCTTCGCCACTGCCGTAGGGCCGAGTTCGCGGCACCGGGCCGCAAAGCCGCGCTCCAGATGCGCCTGCAAGCGAGCATGGAAATCCGCGTGGCGCAGCTCCTGCAAACGTGCGAACTGTGCCTCATTGAAAGTCAGCATGGGGGGCGGCGATGGTGAGGGTCGAACGTTCAAACCGGCAGGGCGCAAAGGCCGATGCGAACCGCAGTCGGCGTCGGACCCGTCCAAATCTTACGCCTGGCCACGACCAGATCCAAGACTGCCATGGCGCGAAGACTTCATCGGCCACTGCGTGGCGCTGGCGCCGACGGGGCAGTGAACGGTTCCGGCAGCCGGCGCTGCGCCCAAAGCCAACGGGGCATCGAGCCCGAAAGCCCGATGCCCCGTCGAAAGCGGCCGAAGTCGCTTGACTCGTTCTGAAAGCTTACTTGCCGATCTTGTCACCCGCAGCGCCGGCCTTGGCGTTGTGTGCCGCTGCCTTCGCCTTGTGCGCCTTGGCCTTGGCCTTGTGCGCCGACTTCTTCGGCTCGCTCATGACGGCGGCTTGCACCGTTTCCTTGCCTTCCTTGGCCTTTTCGGCGACGGCCTTGCCGCTTTCCTTCACGGCGGTACCGGTCTGTGCGAAGGCGCTGCCGGCCGCGATGCTGCCGGTCAGAGCGATGATGGCGATAGCGGTCGAGAGCTTGAAGTTCTTCATGGTGCGGATTCCTGATGGGTTGATGAGGGAAACCGGTGCAAACCAAGCTGGCGGTTCGACCGGGCCCCGCTTCAACGCCCACCGGCGGGCGGCCGTTGACCGGTCTGGGCAATTCTCCGGCTCAACCGAGCGGCCGATTCGCACCCGTCATCTGGAACGTCGGCTTGTCGCGTTCGAGACCCCGTCCAGGCCCCCTCGATCAAGGCTCGGCGAACAGCCCCGCAAAGGTCTCGCGCAGTTCGCGCTTGAGGAGCTTGCCGCTCGGGTTCTTCGGCAGGCTGGCGACGAAGACGATCCGCTTCGGCGCCTTGAACGAGGCGATGTGCGCAGCGCAATGGGCGAGCACCCCGGCCTCGTCGATCGACTCGCCGGCCTTGACCACCACCACCGCCACCACCGCCTCGACCCAGCGCGGGTGCGAGACGCCGATCACCGCGACTTCGCTGACCTGGGCCAGCCGGTAGATCGCCTCTTCGACCTCGCGGCTCGCGACGTTCTCGCCGCCGGTCTTGATCATGTCTTTCTTGCGGTCGACGACCGAGATGTAGCCCTCTTCGTCGATCGTGCCCAGGTCGCCGGAATGGAACCAGCCGCCTTCGAAGGCGGCGCGGGTGCGCTCGTCGTCGTGGAAGTAGCCGAGCATCAAATGCGGCGAGCGGTGCACGATCTCGCCGACTTCGCCCGGCGCCACATCGGTCATCGCGTCATCGACGACGCGGGTCTCGACATTCAGCACCGCACGCCCGCACGAGCCCGGCTTGCGCAGTTGGTCGTCGGGGCCGAGCATGGTCGCCAGCGGCGCGATCTCGGTCTGGCCGTACAGGTTCCACAAGCGCACGCCGGGCAGCCGCGCTGCCAGTTCGCGCAGCACCGCCACCGGCATGATCGAGGCACCGTAGTAGCCCTTGCGCAAGCTCGACAGATCGGTGCTGTCGAACAGCGGCGAGCGCAGCAACCCGATCCAGACGGTGGGCGGCGCAAAGAAGGATGTGATGCGGTACCGGGCGATCAGCGGCAACAGGTTCTCGGGCGTCGGCCGGGCGGTGATGACATTGCTTGCGCCGACATAGATCGACGGCCCGAGGAACACATCGAGCTGGGCGCAGTGGTAGAGCGGCAAGGCATGCAGGGCAAGGTCGTCGGCCGCGATGTCGGCATCGACGACGCAGCTCACGTACTGCCAGATCACCGCGTCGTGGGTCAGCATCGCGCCCTTCGGCAGCGATTCGGTGCCGCTGGTGTAGACGATCTGCGCCAGGTCTTCACCGCCCAGATCGACGTCCGGCATCACCGCATCGCAGTCGGCCAGCGCATCGAACCGGACCATTCCCGGCACGGGCTCGGTGGCGTGCTCCGACGGCAGCCAGACGAAGTGCTGCACGCCGGTGTCGAGCGCTGCGGCGGCGCGCGCGAGCTCGGCCAGGCCGGTGTCGGTTGCCAGCATCCGCGCGCCCGCGTGGCGAAGGATGTAGGCCGCTTCTTCGGCCTTCAGCATGAAGTTGATCGGAACCAGCACCGCGCCGATTCGGGCGAGCGCGAATCGCAACGCCGCGAAGCCGTGCGAGTTGTGCGCGAGCACGGCAACGCGGTCGCCCTTGCCGATGCCCATCGCCCCCAGGCCGGCGGCCACGCGCTCGCAGACGCGGTCGAATTCGGCGTAGGTCCAGTGGGTGTCGCCGCAGACGATGGCCGTCTTCGCGGGGGCGCGCTTGGCGCTGCGGCGCAGCAGGTCGGCGAGGGTCTGGCGGCGCGGGGATGTGGTCATTTTTTCTCCTGCATGAGTATGGCCAGGAACACGGCCGCGCGACTCCCGGTGAAACGCGGCTTGCGGTACGGCACGGGTCGGTTCGGCGCGGGTTGGTTCGGCGCGGGTTGGTTCGGCGCGGTTCGGGTTACCGAGAATACAAAAGCGCACACGTCAGGCAAAGATCGCTGCGCATCGGGCGGCCAACGGCCTTCCCACAACAGGAGACATCACGTGACGACAAGCATCGGTGGGGTTCGGTTCTTCGGGCGCAAGACGGCATCGGCGCGCGCCATTGCAGCGGCCGCAGCGGCTGCGTCTGTGGCGGCAGCGCTTTGCACAACCAGTGCCCAGGCGCAGGAAACTTTCAAGCTCGGCATCGTCAGCTTCCTGTCCGGCCAGGCGGCCGAGAGCTTCGGCATCCCGGCCGTGAATGGCGCCAAGGCGATGGTCGATGCCTTCAACAAGGGGGCGGCGCCGGCACCGTACAACAAGGTCGGCTTCGGCGGCGTGAAGATCGAAGCGGTCTATGTCGACGAGAACGGCGGCGCCACCAAGCAGGTGCAGGAACTGCGCAACCTGTACGACCGCGAGAACGTCGATGCGGTGGTCGGCTATGTCGGCTCGGGCGACTGCCTGGCCGTGGCGCCGGCGGCCGAGGAGATGAAGAAATTCCTGATCCTCTACGACTGCGGCACGCCGCGCATCTTCGAAGACAACAAGCTGCAGTACGTGTTCCGCACCGCCTCGCATGCGGCCATGGACAACGTGGCGCTGGTGCGCTACATGAAGGCGCGCAACATCAAGGCCGAGACCTTCAACCTGATCAACCAGGACTACGCCTGGGGCCAGGACTCGAAGAAGGACTTCACGCTGTCGATGGAGAAACTCTTCCCCGCGGCCAAGCCAGGCGAAGATCAGTTGCCCAAATTCGGCGCCGGCCAGTACGGCACCGAGATCTCGGCGCTGATGGCCAGGCCGGCCGACGTGACGCACTCGTCGCTGTGGGGCGGCGACCTGCAGGCCTTCATCCTGCAGGCGGCCCCGCGCGGCCTGTTCAAGCGCACCCAGGTCGTGCTGTCGGCCGCCGACCATGTGCTGCCGGGCCTGGGCGAGAAGATGCCCGACGGCACCATCCTCGGCGCACGCGGCGCCTACGGCCTGATGTCGCCGAAGTCGGCGTTGAACGACTGGTGGTGGGACCTCTATTCGAAGGCCTACGGCGTGTACCCGGTGCAGGCCCCGTACCGCATGGTGCAGTCGCTGCTCGGCCTGAAGCTCGCGGTCGAAAAGGCGATGGCTGCCAACAGCGGCAAGAAGCCCAGCCACGATCAGTTGGCGGCGGCGTTGAAGGGCATGGAATGGGACTCGCCCGCCGGCAAGATCCGCATGGCGCTGGGCGATGGCCACCAGGCGATCCAGGACACCGCGATCGGCAAGACGCGCTATGACGCGGCCAAGAAGATGGTGGTGCTCGACGACATTCAGCGCTTCCCCGCCGAGTGCGTGAACCCACCGGCGAACATGAAGTCGGAAGAGTGGATCAAGGCTGGTTTTCCGGGGGCAAAGGGCTGCCCTTGAATTGAGGCCGAGGCTGACATGAACAGTGTCTTGACCATCCTGATCGACGGCATCACCTACGCGTCGTGGCTGTTCATCGTCGCGCTCGGGCTCACGCTCGTGTTCGGCGTGCTGAAGATTCTGAACATCGCGCACGGCAGCTTCTATGCGCTCGGCGCGTATGCCGCGGCGAGCTTCGTCGGCTGGGGTGCAAGCATGCACTGGGCGCCGGCCTTCTCGCTGGTGGCGATGCTGCTGGCTGCGGTGGTGGTGGCGGCCGTCGTGGCACCGCTCACCGAGCGTGGCCTGCTGCGCTTCTTCTACGGCCGCGATGAGGTGCTGCTGGTGCTCGTGACCTACGCGATGTTCCTGATCCTGGAGGACGTGACCAAGCTGGTCTGGGGCGCGAACCCGTACTACGTCTCCGAGCCCTACGGCCTGTTCGGCAACCTGAACGTCGGCGTGCAGAGCTGGGTCGGCTACGACTTCGTGCTGGTCGGGCTCGCGGTCGTCGTGGGCCTGCTGGTGTGGTGGGGCCTGAACCGCACGCGCCAGGGCAAGATCATGCTGGCGGTAATCCACAGCGCCGAGATCGCGGCCAGCATGGGCGTGAATGTTTCGCGCGTCTACATGCTGGCGTTCACGGTCGGCATCTTCCTCGCCGCGCTCGGCGGCGCCTTCACGGCGCCGATGATCTCGGTGCAACCGGGCGTGTCGGTGGGCGTGATCATCGTGTCGTTCGCGGTCGTCATCATCGGCGGCCTGGGCAGCATCGAAGGTGCGGCGGTGGGCGCGCTGATCGTCGGGCTGGCGCGCTCGCTTGCCGTGCACACGGCGCCGGTGGCCGAGCTGTTCTCGATCTACATCGTGATGGCGGTGGTGCTGATGTTCCGGCCCGAAGGGCTGTTCCAGCGCACCCAGGCGCGCAAGATCTGACACGATGGCCGCGATCCTCGATTCGTTGCCCGCCAAGCCCGAGGCCGCTGCCATTCCGACACACCGGCGCACCGTGCTGACGGGGCTCGGCGTCTTCGCGCTGCTCGGCGTCGCCGGCTTCTTCTGCCCCAAGTGGCTCACCTTCCTGGTCACGATGGCGGCCGCCAACGGCCTGGTCTCGCTCGGTATCGTCGGCCTGATGCGCGGCGGCGTCGTGCCGTTCGGGCAAGGCATGATGTTTGCCATCGGCGGCTACACCGCCGCGCTGATCTTCAACAAGCTCGGCTTCACCGATGCACTCGGCCTGCCGCTGGCGGGCGCTCTGATGGCAGTACTGATTGCCGCGCCGTTCGCACCGCTGCTGTCGCGCTACCGCGGCATCTTCTTCGCGATGCTCACACTCGCGCTGTCGATGGTGACCTACGGCCTGCTGATGAAGCTCGCGGTACTCGGCGGCTCCGACGGCTTCAACCTCGGCCGGCCCACGTTTTTCGGCAACAAGCTGCCCGACGCGCGCGTCGGCTACATCCTGTACCTCGTCACGCTCGGTTTCGCCACGGTGGCAGGCCTGCTGGCGCGCGTCTACTTCGACAGCACCCGCGGCCTGGTGACGCTGGCCGTGCGCGACAACGAATTGCGCGTCGAATACCTCGGCGGCTCGGTGCGCCAGGCGATGGCGATCAACTTCATCCTCGCGGCTTTCTGCGGCGGGCTGGGCGGCGCGCTGGTGGTGATGTCGCTCGGCCACATCGAGCCCAACTTCAGCTTCTGGACCACCTCGGGCGAGTTCGTCTTCGTCGCCATCCTCGCCGGCTGGCAGAGCGTGGCGGCGGTGTTCGTCGCCAGCACCGTGCTCGAGGTGGTGCGATCGTTTTCGAGCGCCTACTTCCCGAACACCTGGCAGCTCGCACTCGGCGTGTTTCTGCTGTTCGTGATCCGTTTCCTGCCGCGCGGCATCGGCTCGCTGTGGATGAAGGGCGGCGCCAGATGACAGCGCTGACGCCGATGACGCCGATGCTCGAAGCACACGGCATCGGCAAGCGCTTCGGCGCGGTCGTGGCCGCGGCCGACATCAACATCCGCATCGCCGCCGGCGAACGCGTCAGCCTGATCGGCAGCAATGGCGCGGGCAAGACGACCTTCGTCAACATGATCACCGGCTACCTGAAGCCCGACGCGGGCCGGATCGCGCTTGACGGGCTCGACATCACGCAGTTGCAGCCCCGCGCGATCACCCGGCTCGGCGTGGCGCGCTCGTTCCAGATCCCGCAGCTCTACGGCGACCTCACGGTACTCGACAACATGCTGGTGGCCAACGCCTGCCACGACCAGACCTTGAGCTTCTGGCAGCCGGCGCGGCGGCGCTCGGCGCTCGACCGTGCCGACGCGCTGCTCGAACGCTTCCGACTCGCCGAACACCGGGAACGCCGGGTCGCCGAACTGCCGGGCGGCATCCGCAAACTGCTCGACATCGCGATGGCGCTGAGCGCCGCACCCAAGTTGCTATTGCTCGACGAACCAACCAGCGGCGTCTCGGCCGACGAGAAGTTCCCGATGATGGAGACCATCATGTCAGCCCTTGGCCACGAGGCGATGACCGTGCTGTTCGTCGAGCACGACATGGACATCGTCGAGCGCTACGCCAGCCGCGTGATCGCGTTCTACAGCGGCCGCGTCATCGCCGATGGCGAACCAACGCAGGCGCTCGCCACCGACGACGTGCGGCGCTACGTCACCGGCGAATTGCTGCAGGACCAGCCGGAATGCTGAAGGTCGAATCAGTCCATGTCTCGATCCAGTCGGTGCAGGTCTTGCGCGGTCTGTCATTGCGGGTCGACACCGGCCGCATGGTCGGGCTGGTGGGCCGCAACGGCGCCGGCAAGACGACGCTGCTGCGCACGCTGATGGGCCACCTGACGCCGAGCCAGGGCCGGATCGTTTTCGACGGTCACGACCTGGGCAAGCTGGCGCCGCATGCGCGCGCCGCGCTCGGCATCGGCTACATGCCGGAAGACCGCGGCCTGGTGCCGGAGCTGACCGTCGAAGAGAACATTCTGGTGCCGGTGTGGGCCAGCAAAACGCTGGTCGAGGCAGAACGCCTGGCCCTGGTCTACCGCGTGCTGCCCGAGCTGCGCGAGATGCGCACGCGCCGCGCGCTGCTGCTCTCGGGCGGGCAGCAGAAGCTGGTCGCGCTGGCACGCGCGCTCGCGGTCGGCACGCGCCTGCTGCTGCTCGACGAGCCCTTCGAAGGCGTCGCGCCGGTGCTGTCGAAACGGCTCGGCGAAGTGATCGCCGGCCTGAAGGGCAGTGCGACTTCGGTGTTGATGGCGCAGAGCGATCTGAACCATGCGCGGCGCATCGTCGACAGCGAAGTGGTGATCGAGCGCGGCGCCAACCTCGTGCCTTCCGAGGCCTGAGCGCATCCCAGGTGCCCGGCGGCCCGCGGCGTTCGCGGAGAAACGTTTCCACCCCGTTCGTCCTGAGCCTGTCGAAGGACTGGTGGCGCACTGCGAAGGCTTCGACAAGCTCAGCCCGAACGGGGTTTTCTCATGAGCGCCCCAAGGACGCCGCGTTGCGGCGCCCGTCCCCCGCAGCGCCCTCGGGAGCGCGTCAGCCCCAGACACGCGCTGCCGTGTGCCCGGCAATCACCGCTTCCTCGTTGCTGCGCAACACCTGCACATCGAGCGGCCCCAGCCACGCCGCACCCGCCACGATGCGCGCACGCAGGCCGGCGGCGTGTTCGCCGATGCCGCCGGTGAACACCAGCGTGTCGATGCCGCGCAAGGCCGCTGCCATGCCGGCGAGTTCTCGCAGCGCGTGCTCGACGAAGTAGTCGATCGCCATCGCGGCACTGGCCAGGCTCGACGCTTCCAGCTCGCGCATGTCGCCCGACACCCCCGACAAGCCGAGCAGGCCCGACTCGCGGAACAGCAGCCGGCTCACGTCGTCAACGCTGCGCCCCTGCTGCTGGATCAGGTGCAGCACCACGGCGGCGTCGAGCCGGCCGCAGCGCGTGCCCATCGGCAGGCCGTCGAGCGGCGAGAAGCTCATGGTCGTGGCGACCGACCGGCCTGCGTGCAGCGCGCACATCGAGGCGCCGTTGCCGAGGTGCGCGATGACGACCCGGCCGCGCGCGCGCAGCGCGTCGTTGGCCAGCAGCTGCGCCAGGATCGACTCGTACGACAAACCGTGAAAACCGTAGCGCCGCACGCCCGCATCGAACAGCGCCTGCGGCAGCGCGAAGCGGCGGTTCAGCTCGGGTTGCCCGGCATGAAACGCGGTGTCGAAGCAGGCCACCTGCGGCACACCGGCGAACGCATGGCGTGCCGCGCGCACCCCGGCCACGCTGTGCGGCTGGTGCAGCGGGGCGAGCGGCACCAGGTCGTCGATCTGCGCGACCACGGCGTCGTCGATCAGCACCGGCTCGACCAGCCGCGTGCCGCCATGGACGATGCGGTGCCCGACCGCGCCGAT
>JANXZA010000089.1 GCA_025355745.1 Rhizobacter sp.
GGCGGTTTTCACCTTCACGCGCTTGCCGGATTCGAGCTCGATCTGCACCGAGGTGTCGGTCTCGGTCATCACGCGGCCGGCGAAAAATTTACCGGCATCTTCGAAGAGAGCATTCATAGGGGCGGGATTGTCGCCTGCGACCACAGGACGGAGTCGGGCAGAGAAAGTCTCACCGCAGAGGAACGGAGTTTGCGGAGTTCACACAGAGTGAATTCAAACCAATTCTTACTCTGCGCAACTCCGTCAACTCCGTTCCTCTGCGGTGAATGAATTGGTTCTTCTGCATACCGCAAGACTTTGGCACCGACGAGGCGATTAGCGGCTGCGCCCGCCCCGGTACTGGCCGTGCGCGCCGGTCGCCAGCGTGGCGCCGCGTGCGATCGCGGCGAAGGAGGCGCCGGCGTGGGCGTGGCAGATCGCCAGGCCGAGCGCATCGGCTGCGTCCTTGCCGGGCAGGCCCGGCAGTGCGAGCAGGCGCATCACCATTTCCTGCACCTGTTCCTTGCGTGCCTGGCCATGGCCGACGATGGCCTTCTTCATCTGCAGCGCGGTGTACTCGGCAACCTCGAGGTCGTTCGATACCAGCGCCGTCAACGCCGCGCCGCGGGCCTGGCCGAGCAGCAACGTGGACTGCGGGTTGACGTTGACGAACACGATCTCGACCGAGGCGCAATGCGGCGCATAGCGTGCGGTGACTTCGCGCACGCCGTCGAAGATGATCTTCAGCCGCGCCGGCAATTTCAGGCTCGCGGCCGACTCAGTCTTGATCGTGCCGCTGGCGATGTAGTGCAGCCTCGCGCCCTCGGCCTCGATCACGCCGAAGCCGGTCGTGCGCAGGCCAGGGTCGATGCCGAGGATGCGAATCATCGTTGCCATGCCGCTATGCGTTCAAGGCCCGCACGCTCAAAGCCCGCATGTTCAAAGCCTGCATTCTCAAAGCCTGCATTCTCAAAGCCCAAAATACCAGCGCACCGAATGAAAGAACACCGGCGCCGCGAAGCACAGCGGCGCGACCCGGTCGAGCAGGCCGACCGCGCCCGTCACCGAACTCTGCCCGCCCCAGCTGCGCACCCCGGCATCGCGCTTCAGCGCCTTCATCACGAACTCGCCGAGGGTGCCGCTGGCGCCGGCGACGAAGCCCATCAGCAGCGCCGGGACCGGCTTGAATGGCGTGATCCAGTACAGCGCCGCGCCGACCACGCCGGCGCTCAACGCGCCGACGATCCAGGCGCGCCACGAGAACGAGCGGCTGATCGCGCGCGCCACCGGCCGGCGCCGCAGCCGCCGGCTCGCCGCCTCCTGCGCGATCTGCGCGACCGCCACCACCAGCACCAGGTACAGCACCAGGAAGGCGCCGCGATCGCGGTAGGCCGGCAGGTCGAGCAGCAGCAGCGCCGGCGCGTGGCTCATGCCGTAGACGCACACGGTGATGCCCCACTGGATTTTCGCGGTGCGCTCGAGGAAGCGATGCGGGTCGTTGCCGAAGGCGCTGACGACCGGAATTGCGAGGAACACATAGACCGGGATGAAGACCGTGAACAGGTCGAAGTGGCGCGTCGCGACGATCACGTACTGCAAGGGCAGCACGACGAAGAACGCCAGCAGCAGGCTGCGGTGATCGGCGCGCCGGGTGTGCGTGAGCGTGACGAACTCGCGCAGCGCCAGGAACGAGATCACGCCGAACAGCAGCGTCGAGACGAAGGCACCCGAGGCCCACGAGACCCAGAACAACAGCGCCCCGGCCCAGACCGCGCGCAGGTCGCGCTTGAACTGCACATGCGCGGCGAGCTGCGCGTCGCTGCGCTCGCCCAGCGTGCGGCCGAAGGCAATTGCCGTGACGATGGCGAGCACGCCGAACAGCAGCACGAACAGCAGACCGACCTGCTGCGTCACCGTCAACTCGCGCAGCGCGCCCATCAGTGCACCGGCCTCTGTGCCAGCACGGCGGCGCGAGCGCGGTCGAGGAAGATGCGCTTGTCTTCGCCCGGCTGCAAGGTCAGCGGCGCGCCGAACGTCACCGAGCACAGGATCGGCACCGGCACCACTTCGCCCTTCGGCATCACGCGCTGCACATTGTCGATCCAGGCCGGGATCAGCGGCACCTCGGGGAAGGCCTGAGCCAGGTGATAGAGGCCGGCCTTGAAGGCAGCCGGTTCGCCCTGGTGGCCACGCGTGCCCTCGGGAAAGATGACCAGCGAATCGCCGTTGCGCAGCGCCTCCAGCAGCGGCTCCAACGGGTCTTCGTCAGCGCTTCGCTCGCGGCTCACGTACACCGCGTTGAAGATCTCGCGCGTGATCCAGTGCTTCAGCGGGCTCGAGGTCCAGTAGTCGCGCGCCGCGATCGGCCGGGTGATGGCGCGCAGGTCGCCAGGCAGCGCGGCCCAGATCAGCACCCAGTCGAAATGGCTCTGGTGATTGGCGAAGTAGATGCGCTGTTCGGCCTTCGGCGGCGCGCCCTTCCAGTGGCCCTGGGCGCCGGTGATCAGGCGCGCCAGCAAGGCCAGCAGCAGGCCGGCCGCCTCGGGAAGTCTCATGCGTGGCGCCGGCTGCGTCAGTGGCGGAAGTGGCGCACGCCGGTCAACACCATCGCGATGCCGCGCTCGTTTGCGGCCGCGATCACTTCGTCGTCGCGCACCGAGCCGCCGGGCTGGATCACGCAGCTGGCGCCGGCATCGATGACGACATCGAGGCCGTCGCGGAACGGGAAAAACGCGTCGCTCGCGACCACCGACCCGGCCAGGCTCAGGCCCGCGTTCTGCGCCTTGATGCCTGCTATGCGGGCCGAGTCGACGCGGCTCATCTGGCCCGCGCCCACGCCCAGCGTCATGGCGTCGCCGCAGAACACGATGGCGTTGCTCTTCACGTACTTGGCCACCTGCCACGCGAACAGCAGGTCGCTGAGTTGCGCCTCGCTCGGCTGCTTGAGCGTCACGACCTTGAGGTCGGCCCGAGCCAGTTCATGGTTGTCGGCGGTCTGGATCAGCAGGCCGGAGCCGACGCGCTTCATGTCCTGCGCGTTGCGGCCCCGGTCCCAATCCGTCGCGCCATCGCGCTTTACGCCGGCGAGCGAAATCTCGAGCACCCGCGTATTGGCCTTGGCCGCGAACACTGCCAGTGCTTCGGCGGTGTAGCCGGGTGCCAGCAGCACCTCGACGAACTGCTTGGCGACGAGCCGCGCGGCCACGCCATCAACGATGCTGTTGAACGCGATGATGCCGCCGAAGGCCGAGGTCGGGTCGGTCTTGAAGGCCTTCGCATAGGCCTGCGCCGCGTCGGCGCCGAGCGCCACGCCGCACGGGTTGGCGTGCTTGACGATCACGCACGCCGCCTGTGCCGCACCAGGCGCATCGCGTTCGTCGAAGCTCTTCACGCACTCCCACGCCGCGTCGGCATCGGCGATGTTGTTGTACGAAAGTTCCTTGCCCTGCAACTGCACGGCGCTGACGAGCGAGCCGGGCGCCGGGTGCAGGTCGCGGTAGAAGGCGGCGCGCTGGTGCGGGTTCTCGCCGTAGCGCAGGTCTTGCAGCTTGACGAAGCGGCCGTTGCTCTGCGCCGGGAAGCCGCGCGTGCCGTCGGGGTTCAGTGACGACAGGTAATCGCTGATCGCCGCGTCGTAGTTCGAGATGCGGTTGAAGGCCGCCACCGCGAGCTTGAACCGGGTCGCCGCGCTGACCGTGCCGTCGGCCTTCAGCTCAGCCAGCACGCCGGCGTATTGCGAAGCGTCGGTCAGCACCGCCACGTGTTGCCAGTTCTTCGCGGCCGAGCGCACCATCGCCGGCCCGCCGATGTCGATGTTCTCGATCGCGTCTTCGAGGGTGCAGCCGGGTTGCGCCACCGTGGCCTCGAACGGGTACAGGTTCACCACCAGCAGGTCGATCGTCGTGATGCCGTGTGCGGCCAGCGCCGCCATGTGGGCCGGCAGATCGCGGCGCGCCAGCAGGCCGCCGTGGACAGCAGGGTGCAAGGTCTTGACGCGGCCATCGAGCATCTCCGGGAAGCCGGTGTGGTCGGCGACTTCGGTGACTGGCAGGCCCGCCTCAGTCAGCAGTTTCGCGGTACCGCCGGTCGACAGCAGCTGGATGCCGAGCGCGTTCAGTGCGCGCGCGAAGTCGAGCATGCCGGTCTTGTCGGAGACCGAGAGCAGGGCCGTGAGAGTTGTCATGTGGAATCTGAAAAAAATACCCGATCACGGCTCGCGCAGCGGGCCGTGTTTCGTCATTTGATGAGTTTGTGGTCGACGAGCTTGCGGCGCAAGGTGTTGCGGTTGATGCCCAGCCAGTCGGCGGCGCGGCTTTGATTGCCCTCGGCGTGCTTCATCACGACGTCGAGCAGCGGCTTCTCGACCACGCCCAGAATCATCTCGTACATCGCCGCCGGTTCCACGCCGCGCAGGTCTTTGAAGTAGACCTCGAGGCTGTCGCGAATGCATTCTTCGATGTGGGTCGATTTCTTCATGCGAGTTTTTCAGAGCGTGCGTTGTCGCACCGGCCGTCGTTCAGCGCGTCATTGGCGGCGACGCTCGTGGGCATCGGCGCGGGCAGCAAGTGATGGGTGTCGGCCAGCGCGTCGAACCATTCGGTCACGGCGCGCACCTGCGCTTCGCAGCTCTGCAGCAGGTTCATGCGGGCGCGGAACGCCTCGCCGCCGGGCAAGGCGCGCACCGCCCAGCCGATGTGCTTGCGCGCGCTGCGCACGCCGGTGCCGGCGTCGTCCCCGCCGTACAGGCCGTAGTGATCGTGCAGGTGTTCGAGCAGCCAGTGCTTGACGTGAGTTACCTCGGGCGCGGCCAGGTGCTCGCCGGTGGCCAGGAAGTGGCCGATCTCGCGGAAGATCCAGGGCCGGCCCTGGGCCGCGCGGCCGATCATGATTGCATCGGCGCCGGTGGCGGCGAGCACATCGCGGGCTTTTTCGGGCGAGTCGATGTCGCCGTTTGCGACCACCGGGATGCGCAGCGCCGCCTTCACTGCGGCCACCGTGTCGTACTCGGCCTGGCCGGTGTAGCCCTGCTCGCGGGTGCGGCCGTGCACCGCCACCATCGCCACGCCGGCGGCCTCGGCGGCAAGTGCGATGCGCAGCGCGTTGCGTTCGGCCGCGCACCAGCCGGTGCGCATCTTCAGGGTCACCGGCACGTTGTGCGGTGCGCACGCAGCCACCACCGCGTCGATGATGGCCAGGGCCAGCGGCTCGTCCTGCATCAGCGCCGAGCCGGCCCACCGGTTGCACACCTTCTTGGCCGGGCAGCCCATGTTGATGTCGATGATCTGCGCGCCGCGGTCGATGTTGTAGGCCGCCGCCTCGGCCATCATGGCGGCATCGGTGCCGGCGATCTGCACCGCGATCGGCGCGGCCTCGCCGTCGTGGTTGGCGCGCCGGCTGGTCTTCAGGCTGGCCCACAGCTCGCGCCGCGAGGTGACCATTTCGCTGACCGCATAACCGGCGCCAAGGCGCTTGCAGAGCTGGCGGAACGGCCGGTCCGTCACGCCAGCCATCGGCGCGGCGAACAGGCGGTTCGCCAGTCGGATGTCGCCGATGTGCATGGGGTCGGGTGGTGTGCTGAAAAAGAAGGCAAAAGTATAGCGGGGCCGGTGCTGCGTCTTATGTTGCAACGGGCGCTGCGCGGCTGTCGATAATGCGCCCGCATGGAAGCCTGGTTCGAGTCGATTCTGCTCTGGTTCGCGTTGCCGAAATTCGGCCTCAGCACCGTGTTCGTGGTCTCCTTCGTCTCGGCCACCTTGCTGCCGCTGGGCTCCGAGCCGGCGGTGTTCGGTCTCGTCAAGCTGAACCCCGATTTGTTCTGGCCGGCGGTGCTCGTGGCCACCGCCGGCAACACCCTCGGCGGCGCGCTGACCTGGTGGATGGGGTATGCGGCCGAGAGCGCGTACGAGCGCTTCAAGCACCACAAGCCGCCGAACGCGCGCGCGCTGGGCTGGCTCGAGCGCTTCGGCGCGAAGGCCTGCCTGCTGGCCTGGTTGCCGGTCGTCGGCGACCCGCTGTGCGGCGCGGCCGGCTGGCTCAAACTGCCGTTCTGGCCCTGCGTCTTCTACATGGCGATCGGCAAGTTCGCGCGCTATGTGACGATGACGCTGGCCTTGCTGTGGGGCTGGCCGATCTTCTTCGGCGCCTGAGCTCACGCTTGAATCGAACCTTGGAAGAAAGCACCCGATGAACCCCGCCTACGACGAACTGCGCGCCGTCTGGACCCGCCTGTACCGCTTCGGCCACCTGCAGGCGCTGGCCGACTGGGACCGCGCGGCAATGATGCCGGCCCACAGCCACACCGCCCGCGCCAGCGCGATGGCCGAGATGGACGGCCTGATGCACGGCCTGCGCACCGACCCGCAACTCAGCGGCCTGCTGGCGCGTGCCGACGCCGAGCCGCTCGACCCGTTCCAGCGTGCCAACCTGCGCGAAATCCGGCGCGATTGGCGGGCCTCGAACGCGCTGCCGGCAGCACTCATCGAAGCCCGCTCGCTCGCCGGTGCGCGCTGCGAACATGCCTGGCGCACGCAGCGCCCGGCGAACGACTGGGCCGGCTTCCTCGGTAATTTCCGCGAGGTGTTGCGGCTCGGCCGCGAGACCGCGCAGCGCCTGTCCGACGCCACCGGCCTGGCGCCCTACGACGCCTTGATGGATCAGTTCGAACCCGGCATGACCGGCGTCGAAGTCGACCGCGTCTTCGGCGATCTGCAGCAGTGGCTGCCCGGCCTGGTGCAGCGGGTGCGCGCGCACCAGTCGCGCGACGATGCGCTGCGCGGCGGCCCGCCGGCCGAACCGGTCGGGCCGTTCCCGGCGGCTGCGCAACGTACGCTCAATCGAGACGTTATGTCCCTGCTCGGCTTCGACTTCGAGGCCGGGCGGCTGGACGAAAGCGCGCACCCGTTCAGCGGCGGCGTGCCCGAAGACACGCGGCTGACGACGCGCTACAGCGAAGCCTCGCTGATGCAGGGCCTGATGGGCACGGTGCATGAGACCGGCCATGGCCGCTACGAGCAGAACCTGCCGCGCGATTGGCTCGGCCAGCCGGTGGCGAACCCGCGATCGATGGCCATCCACGAAAGCCAGAGCCTGAGCTTCGAGATGCAGCTCGGCCGCAGCCGCGAGTTCGCGGGCGTGCTCGCGCCAAAGCTCGCAGCGCACTTCGGTGCCCAGGCCGGCTTCGAGCCCGACGCGCTGTACCGTTCGATGACGCGCGTCAGCCCGGGGCTCATCCGCGTCGATGCCGACGAGCTGACGTACCCGGCGCATGTGATGCTGCGCTACCGCATCGAGCGTGCGCTGATTGAAGGCAGCGCCGAAGCCGACGAGATTCCGGCACTCTGGGACGAATCCATGCAATCGCTGCTCGGCCTGGACACGCGCGGCAACTTCAGGGACGGCTGCCTGCAGGACGTGCACTGGAGCGACGGCTCGTTCGGCTACTTCCCGTGCTACACGCTCGGCGCGATGTACGCGGCGCAGTGGTTCGCCACGATCCGCCGGCACATGCTGCCGGGCTCTGAGCTTGACGTGCACATCGCACGCGCCGACTTCGCCCCGGTGTTCGACTGGCTGCGCGAGCACATCTGGTCGCAGGCGAGCCGCTGGAGCACCGCCGAACTGGCGCAGCGCGCCAGCGGCGAGGCCCTCAACCCGGCGCACTTCCGGCGCCACCTTGAGGCGCGCTACCTGGGCTGACCCTGGGCCGCTGAAGAGCGAATTCATTCACCACAGAGGAACGGAGTTGGCGGAGTTGCGCAGAGTAAGAAATTGCTCTTGTTTTGCCTTGGATGAACTCTGCGTTAACTCCGCTAACTCCGTTCCTCTGCGGTGAAGGCTGTTGCCTTTAACCTGCCACGCGCGAACTATGTGTCATCAGTTTGGAGCCGCCTGCGGCCACGCGGCCAGCGTGTCTTCCAGGTCGTCGAGCACCTCTTCGAGACGCCGCAATGCACGGCCCGCACGGCCCGCACGGCCCGCGCGGCGCCCGGCAAGCGCGGTGCCGGGCAGCAGTTGGCGTTGTGTGTCGTCGAGCACCGCGTCGTCGAGCTGCACGCCGTGGCGCGCCAGTTGCCGGCCGAGCGAGCCGCGCCGCGAGCGCAGCATCTGGCGTGTGCGCTGGTAGGCGTGCTCGGCCAGCGCGCAGCGCTGCGCATAGCTGAAGGTGCTCGCGAGGAACATCTGCGGGTCGCGCGGGTCGGGCTCGAACAGCAGGATGGTGGTGTCCGGAGGGCTCAGCTCGTAGCCTTTCATGCCCATCTCCCGGCGCGAGTGGATCAAGGTGCGAAAGGTCTGCGCCAGCACCACCGGCAAGCCGCCGTCGACGAGCCGCGGGATGCGCGCCTCGGCCCCGGCCAGCACGCGGTGGCGGGTCGAGGCGCTGGCGTCGAACGACACCAGCGGGTTCAGGCAGATCAGCAGGTCCAGGCCCTCGTCGAGCAGCACCGAAGCGTGCAGGGTTTTCTTCAGCGCGCCATCGACGTAGTGCCGGCCGTCGATGGCCACCGGCGGGAACAGGTCGGGCAGCGCCGCACTCGCCTGCACCGCTTCCGAGATCGGCAGATGGTCGAAGCCGGGCTGGCCGAAAGGCGCCGATTCGCCGCTGTCGAGGTCGGTGGCGACGAGCACCAGCTTGCGCTTCAGTTGCCTGAAATCGTTGCTGCGGCCCGGCGCGGCGAACTGACGGCGCAGGCGGGTGTCAATGCGGTGGTTCGAGAGCAGACCCGTAGGCAGCGCCTGCCCCACTCCTTCGAAGGCGCTGGCCAGACTGCGGCGCGAAAGGGCGTAGCGCAGGCGCCCCGGGCGGCCAGGCCGGGCACCCGCGCAAGCCGCTGCGCGAACTCGCCCCAGGCCGGGCGCATCAGCACCGAGGGTTGAAAGATGTCGTCCTTGGCACCGACGTTCTCGATGAACGACGCGCAAAGCTCGCGCGGCCGAATCCCGTTCGCCAGGCCGGCCGCGATGAAGCCACCGGCGGACACGCCGACGTGGCTGTGGCAGTCGGAGAAATCGATGCCGGTGAGCGTTTCTTCCAAGGCACAGAGCGCGCCGATTTCGTAGATCGCGCCGAGCGGGCCGCCGCCGGCCAGTGCCAGGCCGATTCGCGGCGGGGCGCTGCCGGAGCGGGTCTTGCGGGCGGGTCGGGTCATCGCGCGAGCGTCACATCGGAGCCGGTTCAGAAACGAACGAGGGCGCCAGGGCGCCCTCGTGATGCGTCTGGCAACGGCTGATTGAGCCGGGTTCAGCCAGCGGTCGACTTGCGCGCCGCGGGCTTGGTGGTGGTCTTCGCGGCGGGTTTGGGTGCTGGCTTCGCTGCCGGCCTGGCCGAGGTCTTCGCAGCCGGCTTCGATGCGCCCGTCGCCGGCGCGCCCTTTGACAACTTCGAGACCTTGGCACTCAGTTCGTCGATGCGCGCCATCAGCGCGTCCACGTCCTTGGCCGACGGCACGCCGAGCTTGCCGAGCGCCTTCGCGGTGCGCTCTTCGAAGATGTTTTCGAGCTTGTCCCAATGCTGGCCGGCCTTGGCTTGCACATCGCCGGCCATGCTGCTCATCTTGCTGGTGACTTCGCTGATCTTGTCTTCGGCCGCCGACTGGGTCTTCTTCTGCAGCGACGAGCCTTCCTTGACCAGCGTCTCGAACACCTTCGTGCCTTCGGCCTGCGCGCGCGAGAAGGCGCCCATGCCGGCGAGCCAGATTTGCTGCGCCGAGTCTTTCACCTGGCCGGCCAGCGCGCTGTCGAAAAGGCGGCCGTGCGAGGCGGTTTGCTTGTCGGCCATTTGCTTGAGTTTCTTGACCATGGTCGGGTTCCTTTGAATTGGGGTGGCCCTGTGGCGCTGGGGCGCCGGGCCGGCCGAACTATAGAAGCATGGCCGCGCGATTGCGGCGCAATTTCTAGTGAGGGCTGTCTATGTCGGCGCCGTTGCAAGGCTCGGCGAGCCTGCGCGCGCGGGCTCGGCTTGGGGTAAATCGGCAGCGCCCGGCGCTTTGGTTCGGTAAAGAATGCGCGTTGATCCACAGCCCTCGGAGCCAGCAGATGCACTACTTCGTCACCGGCGCGACCGGCTTCATCGGCAAGCGCCTGGTCAAGACCCTGCTCGCACGGCGCGGTGCCAGCGTGTCGTTCCTGCTGCGGCGCGAGAGCGAGGGCAAGGTCGCCGGCCTGCTCGAATACTGGGGCCTGAGCGGCGCGGCACGCAAGCGCGCAACGCCGGTGTTCGGCGACCTGACGTCGGCCAAGCTCGGCGTCGGCGCCGACGAGATCAAGCGCCTGAAGGGCCAGGTCGATCACCTGTACCACCTGGCGGCGGTCTACGACCTGTCGGCCGACGAGGCCTCGCAGGTCAAGGTCAATATCGAGGGCACGCGCAGCGCGGTCGAATTCGCGAAAGCCATCGCCGCCGGTCATGTGCACCATGTGAGCTCGATCGCCGCCGCCGGCCTCTACGAAGGCGTGTTCCGCGAAGACATGTTCGAGGAAGCCGAAGGCCTCGACCACCCGTACTTCATGACCAAGCACGAGAGCGAGAAGATCGTGCGCAAGGAGTGCAAGCTGCCGTGGACGGTGTACCGCCCGGCGCTGGTGGTGGGCGACTCGCGCACCGGCGAGATGGACAAGATCGACGGCCCGTACTACTTCTTCAAGCTGATCCAGCGCATGCGCCAGATCCTGCCGCCGTGGATGCCGAGCATCGGCCTGGAGGGCGGGCGCATCAACATCGTGCCGGTCGATTTCGTCGTCGCCGCGCTCGACCACATCAGCCACCTGAGCGCCAATCAGGACAAGAAGTGCTACCACCTCGTCGACCCAAACGGCTACCGCGTCGGCGATGTGCTCGACATCTTCAGCAAGGCCGCGCACGCGCCGAAGATGAACCTGTTCGTCAACGCCGCCTTGCTCGGCTTCATCCCGAAAAGCGTGAAGAAGGGGCTGATGGCGATGGCGCCGGTGCGCCGGGTTCGCGCCGCAGTGATGAAGGACCTCGGCGTTCCCGACGACATGTTCACCTTCATCAACTTCCCGACCCGCTACGACTGCCGCGAGACCACGGCCGCGCTGAAGGGCTCAGGCATCGAGTGCCCGCAACTGCCGGACTACGCCTGGCGTTTGTGGGACTTTTGGGAGCGCCATCTCGACCCGGCCCTCTTCATCGACCGATCGCTGCGCGGCAAGGTAGCGGGCAAGGTGGTGCTGGTCACGGGCGGCTCGTCGGGCATCGGTCTGGCGGCGGCGATCAAGTTCGCCCACGCCGGGGCGACGACCATCATCTGCGCGCGCGATGAAGCCAAGCTGGCGGTGGCACGTGACGAGATCGCTGCGGCGGCGGGCAAGGGCGCGGTCGTCATCACCTACTCGGCTGACATCGCCAACGAGGAGAGCTGCAAGGGCCTGGTCGAAAAGCTGAACGCCGAGCATGGCGGCGTCGACTACCTCATCAACAATGCCGGCCGCTCGATCCGCCGCGCCATCGAGGCCAGCTACGAGCGCTTCCACGACTACGAGCGCACGATGCAGCTCAACTACTTCGGCGCGTTGCGCATCACGATGGGTTTGCTGCCGGGCATGGTGGCCAAGCGCCGCGGCCACGTCGTCAACATCAGCTCGATCAGCGTGCTGGTGAACGCACCGCGCTTCTCGGCCTACGTGGCCAGCAAGGCCGCGCTCGATGCGTGGACGAGCTGCGCGGCGAGCGAATTCGCGGACCAGGGCATCACCTTCACCACCGTCAACATGCCGCTGGTGCGCACCCCGATGACGGCGCCGACGAAGATCTACGACAACATGCCACTGCTGTCGACCGATGAAGCGTCGGACCTGATCGTGCAGGCCTGTGTCGACAAGCCGGTGCGGGTGGCGACACGCTTGGGCATCGCGGTCGAGATGCTGCACGCGGCCGTGCCGCGCATCACCCAGATCATGATGAACACCACCTTCAGGATGTTCCCCGACAGCGCGGCCGCAAAGGGCGATAAGGGCGGCAAGGCCACCTTGTCAGCGGAGGCGATCGCGATGGCGCAAATGATGCGGGGTATTCATTTTTAGGCCAGGCCCGAGATCCGAATCGGGCGACGCGCCTTGAAATGCAAAAGCCAACTCACTCACCGCAGAGGCGCGGAGTAACGCAGAGTTGCGCAGAGTTGCGCAGAGTGGCCACCACTGTTCGGATTTCTCTGCGAACCTCTGCGTTCTCCGCGCCTCCGCAGTGGTGAGTTTGATGCCTGATCCAGACGACGCGCATCGGTTGGAAAACTCTCAGACTCTGAGTGCGTACCAGCGGCGCATCGGCCGCTACGCTCAGTTGTGGCGTTAGGGCTGTGCGCTGCGGATGAGTGGGGCAGTCGCTGACGCAACTTGCTGGATCAAGGTTGCCATGGTCTGAGCTTGCGCTTGCGCGGTGTCGGCACTTGCCGGCAGGTCGTACGTCAGCTCCTGCGTTTGAATCACCTTCGGCGCCACGCCGGCGCCGCTCAGCGTGATGCGCGCCCGGGCCTGCAGCTTCTGCGCGCTGCGCAGGTAGTCCATCGGCACCAGATCGACCTGCAGCGTGAGCGCGGGCACCTGGTCGCCGCAACTCGTGTCGCACATCGACCAGCCTGGCAGTTGTGATCGCAATGCCGACATGAACTCGCGTGACACGCCGATCTCGATGCGTTCGGCCCAGTAGGTGTTGGGCCACTCGCCCAGCGTGCTCGCATCGGCCCGGTAGCGCACTCGGCGCGCCACCAGGTATTCGGGGATGTTGATGCGGCGCACCGCGAGCAGCGGTGATGTTGCGCTTGCGCTCGGCGCTGCAGGCGCTGTGGCGAGTGCCTGGGCGGCCGGTGGCAAGGTCAGCAGCACGGGTGCCGGTGACGACGCGGCACAGGCCGCCAGCAGCGCAGTCAATGCAAGCGTGCATGCAAGGGTGAATGGCGCGGCTGCGCCCCGGGGCATGAAGGCGTTCATTCGCGTTTGTTCCCGAAGATGATGGCGTTCGGCTTTTCTTCCAGCAATTCGCTCCAGTCGCGCAGGCCGCGCGCGGCCTGCGACAAGTCGCGCATCGCCGCGTCGAGGTCGCTGCGCAGGGAGGCGTTCGGGGCCGTCATCTCGGCCACGCGGACCATCGCCAGGCGCGCCGATTCGGCCGCCTCGCGCGTGCCGGCCAGGGTGCGTTGCAGGTCCGGTTGCGCGCCGAGCACGGTGCTGCGCGTGGCCTCCGAGAGCAGCGTGATCGCGCCGAGCGTGGCCGCCGAATTGATCTGCACCTGGCGGATCGCCTCGGTCGCCACCTTCAGCGTGACGCGCGACTCGCCGCCCGTTTGCGCCAGCTCCTTCGAGGTGGTGCCGAGCACGGTCTGGGCACTTTCCAGTGCGTGCTGTACCGAGGTGAGCGTGCCGCGAAGTTCCTTCACGGTGTCGCGGATGTCCTGCACCGTCTCGCGCAGCGGCAGCTCGGCGACCTGGTCGATCAGCGCGCCGAAGCGTTCCGCCAGCGCCGGAATCTCGGGCTTGCTGGTGTTGCCGATCAGGGTCGACGGCGTGTTCGGCACGAAGTCGAGCTCGATCGACTTTTGCCCGGTGACGAAGCTCTGCGCCACCAGCCGCGCGCGCAGGCCGCGCTGCACCAGCGCGGCGATGTCGATCGGCGTGTCCTTGCTGCCGCTGAAGCGCAGCGCGTCGGCCTGCAGCTTCACGCGCACCGGCACCAGCGCATTCAAGGTGGCGCTGTCGACCTCGATGCCGATGTCTTCGACCTGGCCGATCGTCACGCCCCGAAACCCCACCGGCGCACCCACGTACAGGCCGGTCACGTTGCCCTTGTAGAAGATCATCGCCTCCTGCTGCTTCTTGAACAGGTTGTTGCCGCTCAGCCAGAGCACGGCAACGACGATCATCGCCAGCGCCGCGATCACGAAGCCACCGATCAGCAAGGCGTTGCGTTTCATGGCGATGCGGTTTGAGGCATGGCTGCGGATGGTACGGGGTCGGCTGCGGGGGCAGGCGCGGAGCCAGGTGCGGAGTCGGCTGCGGAGACCGGCGGCGAGCCCGGCGCGGCCGGCGGTTCTTCGCGCGCCAGGAAGGCGCGCACGGTCGGGTGCGTGGCGGTGTCGCGCAGGGTGCTCGGGCTGCCATGCGCGATCGGGGTCTTGCTGTCGGCGTCGAGGAAGATGCCGTCGTCGGCGATCGCGAACAGGCTGGGCAGCTCGTGGCTGACGAACACCACGGCCGCGCCGGTGCGCTTGCGGATGTCGAGCACCAGGTTGTCCAGGCGCTTCGAGCTGATCGGGTCCAGGCCGGCGGACGGCTCGTCGAGGAACAGCAGCGGCGGCTCGGTGGCGATGGCGCGCGCCAGGCCGGCGCGCTTCTTCATGCCGCCGCTCAGGTCGGCCGGATAGAAGTCGGCGAACTTCGCCAGGTCGACCCACTCCAGCACCTCGCGGGCGCGCGCCTCGCGCTGCGCCTGGTCGAGCTTGCCCTGGCGTTCCAGCGGCAGGCAGACGTTCTCGAGAATCGTCATCGACGACCACAGCGCCGCGCTCTGGAACAGCATGCCGAAGCCCGACCGCAGCTCCGACTGCGTGGCCTCATCCGCGGCCCAGTAGTCGACACCGTGGTAGGCCACGCAACCCTTGGCTGGCGGCAGCAAACCGACCAGGTGCTTGAGCAAGGTGCTCTTGCCGCAACCGCTGCCGCCCATGATGGCGAAGATCGTTCCGGGCTCGACCTTGAACGACACGCCGGTCTGGATCAGCCGTTCGCCGAAACGCATCTCCAGGTCATCCACCGACAAGAGCGTCACGCCCTAGACCCCGAGCGCATTTGCACAGACCGCGAACACGGCGTCGAGCACGATGATCGCGACGATGCTCACGACCACCGCGTTGGTGGTGGCCACGCCCACACCGGCCGCATTGCGCTCGGCGTACAGGCCGCTGTAGCAGCCGATCATGCCGATCAGCGCGCCGAAAACGAACGACTTGGAAATGCCCAGCCCGAGGTGCGACCAGTCGAGCGCCACCAAGGTGCGGTCGAGGTAGGCGGCCGGCGAGATGTCGAGCATGCCGCCGGCCACCACCATGCCGCCAAGCAGCCCGGTGACGCAGCCGTAGACGTACAACAGCGGCATCATCAGCAGCAGCGAAAACACCCGCGGCAGCACCAGAAAATCGACCGCGTTCAGGCCCAGCACTTCGAGCGCATCGACCTCTTCGTTGGCCTGCATGGTCGCCAGTTCGGCGGCGAACGCGGCGCCGGTGCGCCCGGCCATCACGACCGCAGTGATGATGGCCGCCATCTCGCGCGCCACCGCAATACCGACCAGGTCGGCCACATAGATGCCGGCGCCGAACTTGATTAGCTGCACCGCGCCGACGAAGGCCAGGATCGCGCCCACCAGCACGTTCACCACCGTCACGATGGGCACGGCGCGGGCGCTGCAATCGGCCATCACGCGGCCCAGGTCTTTCAGGCGGAACTGCCAGCGCCCGGTCGCGGCTTCAAAGGCCGAGATCAGCACCTGGCCGAGGAAGGCGACGGGGCGGGTCGGGAGGAGCGCGGCGAACTGCATGGAGGTTGATTGGGGCGTGGGCGGCATTGTGCCGTCTGCCTCGGCGCTGCGCCGCTGTCTTTGCTGGCTCGCGCTTGGCAAGTGCTTGGCAAGTGCTTGGCAAGCGGGCCGGCGAAGGCCGGCCCCTACAATTGTTCTCGACCGCGTCGCCGGCGCGCATCCACTTTGTCCACACGCCAATCACCAGCGAGCCGACCATGACTGCCGACGCTCCCGACGCACCCAAAAAAGCGGCGCCCGACACGCCCGACCTGTCGCACATTTCAGCGCGCGACAAGGCCGAGATCCTGGCCCAGGCGCTGCCCTACATCCGCAAGTTCCACGGCAAGACCATCGTCATCAAGTACGGCGGCAACGCGATGACCGACCCGGCGTTGCAGCAGGACTTTGCCGAGGACGTGGTGCTGCTCAAGCTGGTCGGCATGAACCCGGTGGTGGTGCATGGCGGCGGCCCGCAGATCGAAGAAGCGCTGGCCAAGATCGGCAAGAAGGGCACGTTCATTCAAGGCATGCGCGTCACCGACGACGAGACGATGGAAGTCGTCGAATGGGTGCTGGCCGGCCAGGTGCAGCAGGACATCGTCGGCCTCATCAACGTGGCCGGCGGCAAGGCCGTCGGGCTGACGGGGCGCGACGGCGGCCTGATCCGGGCCCGCAAGCTCAAGCTCGTCGACCTGAAAGACCCGACCAAGGTGCATGACGTGGGCAACGTCGGCGAGATCGAGTCGATCGACCCGAGCGTCGTGAAGGCCTTGCAGGACGACCAGTTCATTCCGGTGATCTCGCCGCTCGGCTTCGGCGCCGACAACGAGAACTACAACATCAACGCCGACGTGGTGGCGGGCAAGCTGGCCGAGGTGCTGAAGGCCGAGAAGCTGATGATGTTGACCAACATCCCCGGCGTGCTCGACAAGGCCGGCAAGCTGCTGACGAACCTGTCGGCGCGCGAGATCGACGAACTGTTCGCCGACGGCACGATCAGCGGCGGCATGCTACCGAAGATCGGCTCGGCGCTCGACGCGGCGAAGAACGGCGTCAACACCGTGCACATCATCGACGGCCGGGTGCCGCACGCGATGCTGCTCGAAGTGCTGACCGAGCAGGCCTACGGAACCATGATCCGTTCTCATTGATGGTGCCCCCCGCCCGACGAGTACGTCGGACGCCCCCCGAGGGGGTTCGGGCCGGCTTGGGGCGGCCCGGCGCTCGGCCCGGCGCGCTGTCAATCCGCAGATCGCAGCGCGTCTGGCTGTTCGACCTCGACAACACCCTGCACGACGCGAGCCACGCGGCCTTCGGGCCGACGAACCTGGCGATGACCGAGTACATGGTCGAGCACCTGAGCCTCACGCACCAGGGCGCGTCCGAGTTGCGCCAGCATTACTGGAACCACTACGGCGCGACCCTGCTCGGCCTGGTGCGCCACCACGGCGTCAAGGCCAGCCACTTCCTCGAACAGACGCACCGCCTGCCGGGGCTCGAGCAGCGCTTGCGCAGCAGCGCCCACGACCGCGCCGCGCTGGTGCGCCTGCGTGGCCGCAAGTACATCCTGACGAACGCGCCGCGTGCCTATGCGTTGCGGGTCTTGAACACGCTCGGCCTGGCGGCCTGCTTCGACGGCGTGCTCAGCATCGAGGACATGACGGTCTTCGGCCACCTGCGGCCCAAGCCCGATGCGCGCATGTTCCGCCATGTCGCGGCGCGCCTGAAGGCCCGGCTCAGCGACTGCGTGCTGGTCGAAGACACGCTCGAACACCAGAAGGCGGCGCACGGCCTGGGCATGCGCACGGTGTGGATGCAGCGCTATCTTGAAGGGCGCTTTCGCGGCGCGCCGTGGGCGGCCACAAACGGCATCGCCAACAACGGCCGGAATCGACGCGAAGTTGGTGTTCACCCTTGCCGCAAGCCCCCGTATGTGTATGCCAAAATCAAATCGATCCACACCCTGCTGACCTTGTGACCACGCCATCTTCCGATCCGCAGGTTGCCGCCGAAGGCGAGGCACTTGCGGCTGAAGCCGGGTCGGCGGACCTTCATCCGCCAGCGGCCCAGGCAGTGGCCCAAGCGGCGGCCGAACTGACACCATCGACCGCGCCACCGCTGCGCAAGCGCCCGAAACCCGGCGAGCGTCGCGTGCAGATCCTCCAGACCCTGGCCAGCATGCTGCAGCAGCCCGGTGCCGACCGCGTCACCACCGCTGCACTGGCCGCCAGGCTCGATGTTTCCGAGGCCGCGCTGTACCGCCATTTCGCCAGCAAGGCACAGATGTTCGAGGCGCTGATCGAGTTCATCGAGCACTCGGTGTTCACGCTCATCAACCAGATCGCCGAGCGCGAAGCCGGCTCCACCGCGCAGGTCCCGAAGATGCTCAGCGTGCTGCTGCAGTTCGGCGAGAAGAACCCGGGCATGGCGCGGGTGATGGTCGGCGATGCGCTGGTGTTCGAGAACGAGCGGCTGTTGCAGCGCATGAACCAGTTCTTCGACCGGATCGAATCGCAGCTGCGTCAAGGCCTGCGCGTCACGGCCGAGGCGGCAGGCTCGGCCACGCCGAGTGTGGACGCGAACGTTCAGGCCTCGGTGCTGACGGCGTTTGCGCTCGGGCGGCTGCAACGCTTTGCCCGCTCCGGCTTCAAGCGCAGCCCGACCGAGCACCTCGACCAGGCTTTGAGCTTGCTCTTGCCCCAGCCCTGAGCTGCTCGTGCCTTGTCGCGCGCCCTGATGATGCGGCCATGGCCACGCTGACGGTGGGCGGGCAGCTGCTGATGTTGCTGCCCGAGAAGTGCATCTTCCTGCCCGAGTCCGACACCTTGCTGGTGGCCGATGTGCACATCGGCAAGGCCCTGAGCTTTCGCGCGCTCGGCGTGCCGGTGCCGGGCGGCACCACCGGCGAGACCCTGGCGGTGTTGACGTCATTGGTGCGGCGCCTGGTGTTGCGGCGCATCGTCTTCCTCGGCGACTTTCTGCACTCGGCGCGCTCGCATGCGCCGGCCACGATGGCCGCCGTGGCGCAATGGCGCAGCGAGCACGCCGACCTGGCGTTGACCCTGGTGCGCGGCAACCACGACGACCGGGCGGGTGACCCGCCGGCGCACCTGGGCATCGAGGCCGTCGACGAGCCCTTGATGCAAGGCGGCCTGGCCTTGTGCCACCACCCTCGGCCGCACGCCGGTGCCTATGTGCTGGCCGGGCACCTGCACCCTTGCGTCAACGTCAGCGGCCGGGCCCGCGACTGGTTGCGCCTGCCGTGCTTCTGGTTCGGGGCGCACGTCGGCGTGCTGCCGGCCTTCGGTGCCTTCACCGGCATGCAGTCGATCCGCACCGCGCCCGGCGAGCGGGTCTTTGCGGCCACGCCGCAGCAGGTGTTCGAGGTGGCGCCACCGCGTGCCGCGACGCGGCGCTGAGTGGCGCTGAAGGGTGCCGAGCGCTGCCGAGCGGTGCCGAGCGCCGCGCCGCTACACTCCCGTCGCGTCGAATGTGATGCGGTCCTTGCGTGTCTTCCATGCCTTCGCCAACGCCCTTTCCGATGCCTTTGCCGATGCCTTTGACCACCGATGCCCTGCTGACCCTGATCCAGCGCGCCGAGGCCTTGCTGGGCCGCCTCGAAGCGGTGCTGCCGCACGCCCTCGAAGCGCCGGACTGGTCGGCCGCGATCGCCTTCCGCTACCGCAAGCGGGGCGGCTCCGGGTGCATCGAGCCGGTGCGCCACATCGCGCCGATCCGGCTCGAGGCGTTGGTTGAAGTGGAGCCGCAGAAACAGCGCCTGCTGCGCAACACCGAGCAGTTCGTCGCCGGCCTGGGCGCCAACAACGTGCTGCTGACCGGCGCACGCGGCACCGGCAAAAGCTCGCTGATCAAGGCCTGCCTGAACCAGTTCGCACCAAACGGCCTGCGCCTGATCGAGGTCGACAAGACCGATCTGGTGGACCTGCCCGACATCGTCGACCTGGTCGCCGAACGGCCCGAACGCTTCATCGTGTTCTGCGACGACCTGAGCTTCGACGAAGGCGAGCCCGGCTACAAGGCGCTCAAGTCGATCCTCGACGGCTCGGTGGCGCAGGCCTCGGACAACGTGCTGGTCTACGCCACCAGCAACCGCCGCCATCTGCTGCCCGAATACATGAAGGAGAACCTGAGTTACCAACATCTGGACAACGGCGAGGTGCACCCGGGCGAAGTGATCGAGGAAAAGGTCTCGCTGTCCGAGCGCTTCGGCCTGTGGATCAGCTTCTACCCGTTCAGTCAGGACGAGTACCTGGCCATCGTCGCGCAGTGGCTGCGCGGCTTCGGTGTCGATGAGCCGGCCATCGCTGCGGCGCGGCCCGAGAGCCTGGTGTGGGCGCTGGAACGCGGCTCGCGCTCGGGCCGCGTCGCGTTCCAGTTCGCGAAGGACTATGCCGGAAGGCATCACGCGTGAGCAAGGACCAAGCTGCCGAAACCCGCACACCGGTGGATGTGGCGGTGGGCGTGTTGATCGACGCCGCAGGCCGCTTTCTGCTGACGAGTCGCCCCGCCGGCAAGGTCTACGCGGGCTACTGGGAATTCCCGGGCGGCAAGCTCGAAGCGGGTGAA
Organism: Rhizobacter sp.; assembly: GCA_025355745.1. Lineage (GTDB taxonomy): Bacteria > Pseudomonadota > Gammaproteobacteria > Burkholderiales > Burkholderiaceae_C > LMDS01. Next base: position 20,093 of record JANXZA010000089.1, read on the forward strand.
TCGGTCGAGCAGGCGCTGCGCCGCGAGCTGCACGAGGAACTGGGCATCGAGATCGGCGCCGTGTTGCCATGGAACATCGAGTTGCTGGACTATTCGCACGCGCGTGTGCGCCTGCATTTCTGCAAGGTGTACGAGTGGACCGGCGAGTTCCAGATGCGCGAGCAGCAGGCCATGGCGTGGCAGGTGCTGCCGGTGCAGGTGGCGCCGGTGCTGCCGGGCACGCTGCCGGTGTTGCGGTGGTTTGCATCCGAGCAGCAGTTCAGCGGTGCAACCCACCGGGATTCGGGTGAAGGTCTGCCCCGGAATTGAACCCGGCCCCCTAACTTGCGGGGTGCCGTGCTGTTGCAATAGCTTACCGGTGGCGTCCAGAATCCAGTCGACGTAAAAATGTTGTGAGTAAGGCTTCGTCAACCTCGCGTTCTTCAACGAAATCAGGGGATGGTCATGAAATTCAAACTCAAGGCAGGGCTTGCGGTTGCTGCGATGTCGCTGGCTGCAAGCTCGCAAGCCGCGTTCTTCAACGGCCCGGTCGCCACCAACGCCTACATCACGCAGTCCGGGCTCGACTGGGCCTGGGCCTTCCCGCTGCCGGCGGCGAACGGGCTCGACCTGAGCTTCCAAAGCGCGTTCGGCTGGCACATTCCGACCCTGGCCGAGCTGGCGTTCGCGCCACTCGCGACGGCCTTCCTGTTCGCCGGCGCCAACGTGCCGTTCAATGGCACCGATCCCGTGACTGGGGCGACCTTCCAGGCCACTAATGGCGCCTATACCGGTGCTGGCGCCTGCGCCACGCCGTACTTCAGCAACTCGTTCAAGCATTGCGACTGGCAGGACGGGCTCGGCCAGACCTTTGGCCCGTGGGCCGGCATGGCGGGCGCGGAAACCTTCGCCGATCAGCTGGTGGTGCGCAATGCGGCTGCGATCCCTGAGCCTTCCACTTACGCGTTGATGGCCCTCGGCCTGGCGGGCCTCGTCGGCGTGAGCCGCCGGCGCCGCGCCTGATCCGTCTTCTCCGCAAGCACGCACGGGGCCCTTCGGGGCCCTTTCCAATGGTCGTGTCGACACCGCGTCTTCGGGGTGCCGATCGACGCGCCCGCGTGACTACACTCCCATCATGAAATGGCTCGATGATGTGAAGTGGGATGCGCAAGGCCTGGTGCCAGCCATCGCGCAAGAGGTCAGCAGCAACGACGTGCTGATGTTCGCCTTCATGAACCGCGAAGCGCTGGCGCGCACCGCCGAACTCGGCGAAGCGGTGTACTGGAGCCGCTCGCGCCAGCGCCTGTGGCACAAGGGCGAGGAAAGCGGACACATTCAAAAGGTCCACGAACTGCGGCTCGACTGCGACAACGATGTGGTGCTGTTGAAGGTCGAGCAGCTGGGCCACTTGGTCGATCAACCCGGCATCGCCTGCCATACCGGCCGGCACTCGTGCTTCTTTCGACTGCTGAAAGACGGCGAATGGAAAACCGTCGAGCCGGTCTTGAAAGACCCGGAGCGAATCTACAAATGAGGTCCGACGATACGTTGGCCCGGCTTGCGCAGGTCATCGAGGAACGCAAGGGCGGCGACCCGGCGATGAGCTATGTCGCGCGCCTGTTCGGCAAGGGCCACGACGCGATCCTGAAGAAGATCGGCGAAGAGGCCACCGAAGTCGTGATGGCCTGCAAGGACGGTGAAGCAGAGAAGATCGTCGGCGAAGTGGCCGACCTGTGGTTCCACTGCATGCTGGCGCTGAACGCCTACGGCCTGGCACCGGCCGATGTGCTGGCCGAGTTGCAGCGGCGCGAGGGGCTGTCCGGGCTGGAAGAATTTGCAGCTCGCAAATCGGAACAACGCGACAAGGAAGGCTCATGAACGACATCATCGAAAACACCCCCACACCGCCCGGCTCGGAGCGCGACGATTCGCTGCGCACCATCGGGCACATCAGTTACGCGCTGCATGCGATCGTCGCCATCGGCGCAGTCCTGCCCGGGGTGCAAGGCAGCATCGTGCTGCTGCTGGCGGCTTTCATCCTCGACCTGGTGCAACGCGACGAGGCGCGCGGCACCTGGCAGGAGTCGCACTTCCGCTGGCGCATTCGCAGCGTGTTGTGGGCCGGCCTGCTGTACGTCGTCACGATCCCGTTGTGGCTGCTGCTGGTGGCGCCGGGCTGGATCGCCTGGGGGGCGATCTCGATCTGGTTCCTGTACCGCGTGGTGCGCGGCTGGCTGGCCTTGAACGACCGCCGGCCGATGCCGGAATGAGCACCCACAGCGGCATGGCGCACGACCGGAACTGCATCTTCTGCAAAATAGTTGCCGGGCAGATCCCGAGCCGCAAGGCCTTCGAAGACGATGAATTGCTGGTGTTCCATGACATCGCGCCGTGGGCGCCGGTGCACCTGCTGCTTATTCCGAAAGAGCACATTGCGACGCTCTATGAAGCCGGCGAGCGCCACGCGCCGTTGCTCGGCCGCATGCTGGTGATGGCGCCGGTGTTGATGCGCGAACTGGGCGTGACGAACGGCTTTCGCACTTTGGTCAATACCGGTGAAGACGGACGCCAGGAAGTCCAGCATGTGCACATGCACGTGATGGGCGGCCCGCGCCCTTGGCTCAAAGGGTGATCGACAAGTCGGTAACCTAGAATTCCTCGATTGTTGTCAGGAGATAAATCATGGGTTCATTCAGCATCTGGCATTGGCTGATCGTGCTGTTGATCGTCGTGCTGGTGTTCGGCACGAAGAAGCTCAAGAACATTGGCACCGACCTGGGCGGTGCAGTGAAGGGCTTCAAGGACGGGGTGAAGGACGGCGGGGCCGCGCCCGACGCGGCGGCGCCCACCCCGGCGCAGGTCATCGCGGCGCAGAAGGCGGCGGAAGCCAACACGGTGGACGTCGAGGCGAAGACGAAGTTGTGAAGGGGGTCGGTACGCTGACTGGGCGGCGCCCCTCCCGGCCCCCATCCCGGCCTTCCCCCAGAGGGGGAAGGTGCAGACGGTGCGCGTCGCGCATGACACATGATTGATTTCGGGTTCGACAAGATCGCGCTGATCGGTGCGGTGGCGCTGATCGTCATCGGGCCCGAGAAGCTGCCGCGCGTGGCGCGCACGGTCGGCCATCTGGTGGGCAAGGCGCAGCGCTACGTGGCCGATGTGAAGGCCGAAGTCAATCGTTCCATTGAACTCGAAGAGTTGAAGAAGATGAAGACCGAGTTCGAGCACGCGGCACGCGATGTCGAACAGTCGGTGCAGAACGTGTCGACCCAGATCCACCAGACCGGCGCCGAGCTGGAGCAATCATGGCAAGGCGCCGGCATGACGGCGTTGCCGCCCAACAGCGGCGAGCACACCGGCTGGGTGCCGCCGCCGCCCGCCTACAAGCACCCGAAGAAGAACTGGCGCCTGAAGCGTGGCGCCACACCGCAGTGGTACAAGCAGCGCGCCGGCGTGCGCGGCAAGGCGCAGTCGGGTGCGGCGCGCGTGGCGCGCTTCCGGCCGCCGCGCGTGTCGGCCTGACGGCATGACCCCATGACTTGTGGTGATGTAAGCCGGAGCGCCGGGCCGCCCCAAGCCCGGCAACACCCCCTTGGGGGGTCGATCGCCGTAGCCGGCGATCGGGGGGCTCCATGACCGATCCCGACGAACTCGCGGGCACTGAGCAGCCTTTCGTTTCGCACCTGATCGAGCTGCGGGACCGGCTGGTCAAGGGTTCGATCGCGGTGGGCATCTGCTTCGCCGCGTTGATGCTGTGGCCGGGCGCGGCCGGGCTGTACGACCTGCTCGCCGCACCGCTGGTCGCGCACCTGCCGAAGGGCTCGACCCTGATCGCCACCAGCGTGATCTCGCCGTTCCTGGTGCCGCTGAAGATCACGCTGATGGCGGCGTTCCTGATCGCGCTGCCGGTGGTGCTGTACCAGGTCTGGGCCTTCGTTGCGCCGGGGCTGTACACGCACGAAAAGAAGCTGGTGCTGCCGCTGGTGATTTCCAGCTCGCTGCTGTTTTTCCTCGGCGTGGCGTTCTGCTACTTCTTCGTCTTCGGCCAGGTCTTCAAATTCATCCAGGGCTTCGCGCCGAAGAGCATCACGGCCGCCCCGGACATCGAGGCTTACCTGAGCTTCGTGCTAACGATGTTCATCGCCTTCGGCGCCGCCTTCGAGGTGCCGGTGGTGGTGGTGGTGCTGGCCCGCATGGGGCTGGTCAGCATCGAGAAGTTGCGTGCGTTCCGCAGCTACTTCATCGTGCTGGCCTTCATCATCGCGGCGGTGTTGACGCCCCCCGACGTGGTTTCGCAGCTCGCGCTGGCGATCCCGATGGTGCTGCTCTACGAAGTCGGCATCTGGGCCGCGCAGATTTTCATCAAGCACACCCAGGCGCCAGTCGAAGACACTCCGGGCACGTAGTGCGCAGGCCGGCCGCCGCTGCTGCTGCGCCTACTGCTGCTGCTGTTGTTGAGTCCGCGCCTTCGGTCGCCTGGCAACCGTCACGTTCAGGTCGAGCGCCTTGTCGCCGCGCTGCACCCCGATCACCGCCACCGCCTGCGGCTTCAGGGCCGCGACCGCGTTCAACAACTGCGAGGTGTTGACCACCGGCGCGCCGGCGATCGTCACGACCACATCGCCGGGGCGCAGACCGCCCGCGCTGGCCGGCCCGCTTTGCAGCACGCCGGTGATCAGCACGCCCTGGCGCACCGGCAGGTTCAGGGTCTGCGCGATTTCGGCGGTGAGGTTGCGCGGCTCCACGCCGATCCAGCCGCGCGTGACCTGGCCGTCCTTGATCAGGCTGTCCATCACCTGTCGCGCGGTGCTGACCGGAATCGCGAAGCCGATGCCCAGGCTGCCGCCGCTGCGCGAATAGATGGCGGTGTTGATGCCCAGCAGGTTGCCGTTGGTGTCGACCAGCGCGCCGCCCGAGTTGCCGGGGTTGATGGCGGCGTCGGTCTGGATGAAGTTCTCGAAGGTGTTGATGCCGAGCTGGTTGCGGCCGAGCGCGCTGACGATGCCCGAGGTCACCGTCTGGCCGACGCCGAACGGGTTGCCGATCGCCAGCACCACATCGCCGACCTGCAGGTTGTCGGCATCGCCGAAGGCAATCGCCGGCAAGCGATCAAGCTCGATCTTCAGCACCGCCACATCCGATTCCGGGTCGGTGCCGACCAGCTTGGCGCGCGCTTGGCGGCCGTCGGCCAGCATCACCTCGACATCGTCGGCGCCGTCGATCACATGGTGGTTCGTCAGCAGGTAGCCGTCGCTGGAGACGATCACGCCCGAACCCAGGCCGACCTGCGGTTCGCTCTGGCGCTTGCGGTCGCCGAAGAAGTACTGGAACACCGGGTCATCGCCGTGCGGACTGGCCGGGCCGCGCGTCGGCGCCTTGCTCGCGGTGATGCTGACGACCGCCGGCGAGGCGCGCCGGGCTGCGCCGCTGTAGCTCGTCACCGGCCCGCTGCCGAGCGCGACCGGCAACGCGGGCATCACGCTCGTCGGAGCCGGCAGGGCGCCGATAGACATGCCGCTCGTCGGTCCGGCGCGGCGGTTCAACCACTCGGGCTTGAGTGTCGAGACGACGAACAACACCGCCACCGCCACGGTGACGGCCTGGGAAAAGACGAGCCAGGTCTTGCGCATGAAATCGGTTGCCTTTCGGTGCCGCAGTCGCCCGCAGAGGAAGAGCGATTATCGCGCCGGCCCGCTTGCGACAATCGCGCATGAACGCCACATCCATACCGCCCATGCGTCCGTTTGCAGTGACGATGGGCGATGCCTGCGGCATCGGCCCGGAGATCGTCGCCCGGCTGTTCCACGACCCGCGCGCCGAGGGCTGCGTCGTCATCGGCGATGTCGACGTGATGCGGCGCGCCGCCGCCATCGTGGGCGGCTGGTTGACGGTTGCTCGCATCGATGACGTGCGCGATGCGCTGACCCTGCCGCCGAATTGCGTGCCGGTGCTGCAGGTCGAGGGCTTGCCGGCCGACCTGTGCGCCGCCCCGGTCGGGCACATCGACGCGCGGGCCGGGCGGGCTGCGGCGCAGTGCATCGAACGCGCGGTCGCGCTGGCGCTCGAAGGCGCGGTGGCGGCCATCGTCACCGCGCCGATCCACAAGGAAGCGCTGGCGGCGGCGGGCGTCGCCTACCCCGGCCATACTGAAATGCTGCAGGCCTTGTCAGCGCCCGGCCGCCCACCCGCGCCAGTGCGCATGATGCTGGCCAACGACGAGCTGCGCACGGTGCTGGTGACGATCCATTTGTCGCTGCGCGATGCGATCGACGCGGTCACCTTCGACGCGGTGCTGGAGACGATCCGCATCGCCCACCGCAGCGC
>JANXZA010000165.1 GCA_025355745.1 Rhizobacter sp.
GCTACCTCGCCGAGTTCCAGTACCGATTCAATCGGCGTTTCGATCTGCGCTCAATACTCCAGCGCCTCGTTCACGCCGCCTGCACGACAAACCCGCATTCGCTTGGGCGCATTCGTGGCTGAGCCATGTCGCGAATCAGGAAAGCCCTTGATTTCTTCAACAAAATCAAGGGCTTGCGGGGCGTCATGAGACGCTATGGAGCGTGATCACATGTGATCGATCATGACCTGCCCAAACCCCGAACATGACACCTGAGTCGCACCTTCCATCAGCCGCGCGAAGTCGTACGTGACCTTTTTCGACAGGATCGACTTTTCCATCGAGCTGATGATCAGGTCAGCTGCCGCGAGCCAGCCCATGTGGCGCAGCATCATCTCGGCCGACAGAATCTCGGAGCCCGGGTTCACGTAGTCCTTGCCGGCGTACTTCGGCGCGGTGCCGTGCGTGGCTTCAAACATCGCGATCGAGTCCGACAAATTCGCACCCGGCGCGATGCCGATGCCGCCGACCTGCGCGGCGAGTGCGTCCGACACATAGTCGCCGTTCAGGTTCAGGGTGGCGATCACCGAGTACTCGGCCGGGCGCAACAGGATCTGCTGCAGGAACGCGTCGGCGATCACGTCTTTGATGACGATCTCCTTGCCGCTCTTCGGATTCTTGAAGTTCATCCACGGGCCACCGTCGATCAACTCGGCACCAAACTCTTTTGCGGCCAGCGCGTAGCCCCAGTCACGGAAGCCACCTTCGGTGTACTTCATGATGTTGCCCTTGTGCACCAGCGTGACGGACGGCTTGTCGTTGTCGATCGCGTACTGGATCGCCTTGCGCACCAGGCGCTCTGTGCCTTCGCTGGAGACCGGCTTGATGCCGATGCCCGACGTGTTCGGGAAGCGGATCTTGCGCACGCCCATTTCGTTGATCAGGAAGTCGATCAGCTTCTTCGCCTTGTCGCTGCCCGATTCGAACTCGATGCCGGCATAGATGTCTTCCGAGTTCTCGCGGAAGATCACCATGTTGGTCTTCTCGGGCGCCTTCACTGGCGACGGCACACCGGTGAAGTACTGGATCGGGCGCAGGCACACGTACAGGTCGAGCTCCTGCCGCAATGCCACGTTCAGTGAGCGGATGCCGCCGCCCACCGGCGTGGTCAGCGGGCCCTTGATCGACACCACGTAGTCGCGCACGGCTTCCAGCGTTTCGGGCGGCAGCCACACATCGGGGCCGTAAATGCGGGTCGACTTTTCGCCGGCGTAGACCTCCATCCAGTGGATCTTTTTCTTGCCGGCATAGGCCTTCGCCACGGCCGCATCGACGACCTTGATCATCACCGGGGTGATGTCGCCGCCGGTGCCATCGCCTTCGATGAAAGGAATGATCGGCTGGTCGGGCACGTTGAGCGAGAAGTCGGCGTTGACGCTGATCTTCTGCCCGCCTTCGGGCACCTTGATGTGCTGATACATGGGGTTGTGGCTCCGGGCTCTGGGGTGGTTGCGAGGCTGTCTTTGCCAGCCGATTCTATGCCCGCAGACCGCGTTGATAATCAGCGCCTGACTTCGCTTTCAGCCATGACACGCACTTGCATCAACATCGTTTCGCACCTCGCCATTGCCCTCGCCAGCGGGGCCTTGAGCACGGCGGGCCAGGCTCAGGATGGCCCGCAAAAACTGCCCGCGATCCGGCTCGCGGCTGGCATGCACGTCATCCAGGCGGAACTCGCACAAGCGCCGGACGAGCGCGCCACCGGCCTGATGTTCCGCAAGTCCATGGCCACCAACGACGGCATGCTGTTCGCCTTCGAGCAGGCCGGCCAACAATGCTTCTGGATGAAGAACACGCTGCTGCCGCTGTCGGCCGCCTTCGTTGCAGACGATGGCAGCGTCGTCAACATCGAAGACATGAAACCGCAGACGCTCGACAGCCATTGTTCGGCAAAGCCGGTGCGTTTCGTGCTGGAGATGAACGAGGGCTGGTTCGCGAAGCGCGGCATCAAGCCCGGAACGAGGTTGCAGGGCGCGCCGTTCACGCGTTGAGACACGCCCGGGGCGAAGCAAAAAGGGGAGGCAATGCCGACCCTTTCTTCATGGTGCGCAGCCCGCGCTATGCAAAATTCTTTTCTGCGAAGTCCCAGTTGACGAGCGAAGTCAGGAAGGTCTCGACCCACTTCGGCCGTTGATTGCGGTGGTCGATGTAATAGGCGTGCTCCCACACGTCGACCGTCAGCAAGGCCTTGTCTGCCGTCGTCATCGGGGTGCCGGCGGCGCCCATGTTGACGATGTCGACGCCGCCATCAGCCTTCTTCACCAGGAAGGTCCAGCCGGAGCCGAAGTTGCCGACCGCGCTCTTCGTGAAGGCTTCCTTGAAGGCGGCATAACTGCCCCACTTGGCGGTAATCGCTGCGGCCAAGGCGCCCTTGGGCTCACCGCCGCCGGCCGGCTTCATGCAGTTCCAGAAGAAGGTGTGGTTCCAGATCTGGGCCGAGTTGTTGTAGATGCCGCCGCTCGACTTCTTGATGATTTCTTCGAGCGTCAAACTTTCGAACTCGGTGCCCCTTTGCAGGTTGTTCAGGTTCACAACGTAGGCGTTGTGGTGCTTGCCGTAGTGGTACTCAAGCGTCTCCCGGCTCAGGTTGGGGACGAGTGCGTCAAGGGCGTACGGCAATGCAGGCAGGGTGTGTTCCATCGGAAGCCTCTTCGAGGAAGTTGCAGGGATGCGCATGATTGTAGGCAGCTCGGTGCGGCCTTGTCGGCCGTGGTCGCGCGTTGCCGTCGCCATACCGAGGCTGCGCCTGCGCTCGTCAAGCCGGCGCCGTCTGGGGCGAGTCGGGATTGCCAGTCACTGCCGTGACGGTGGCCGCAGCCTTGCCGTCGGCCAGTACCGCCTGCAGGCGCGAGCCGGGCGCAAGTTGCCGCGCTGAGGTGACCGCACGGCCAGACGCATCGTCGATCAACCAGGCGTAGCCGCGCGCCAGCACCTGCTGCGGGTCGAGCGCCTGCAGACGCGCTGCGAGCCGCTCCAGCCGCTCGGCGCGAGTGGCCAGACAACGCGCTGCCGCGCGCTTCAAGTCGACATCACACTGCGCCAGCCGGGCGCGCCGCAGCGCCAGCGCGTGCGGCAGGTGGCTGGCCAGGCGCTGACCCAGCAGGCCGAGGCGCTGCGCATGCTCGCGCAGCCGCGCGTCAGGGCGAGCCAGGCGCTGCGCGCTGCGGTCCAGGCGCTGGGCGTGGCCATCGAGCGCATCGCGAACCCGCCGTTGCAGCATGACGGCCTGCATGCCCAGCAGGTCGAGGCCGTCCTGAGTTTTGGGCGCCGCCAATTCGGCAGCGGCGGTCGGCGTCGGGGCGCGCAGATCGGCGGCCAGATCGCTCAGCGTCACGTCAGTCTCATGGCCAACGCCGCACACCACCGGTATCGCGCACGCGGCCACGGCGCGCACCACCCGCTCGTCGTTGAAGGCCCACAGGTCTTCGAGTGAGCCGCCGCCGCGGCACAGGATCAGCACATCGACCTCGGCCCGGCGCGAGGCCTGCTCGATGACCGCGCACAGCGCCGCCGGCGCTGCCTCGCCCTGCACCAGACTCGGATAGACGATTGCCTGGACGTGCGGGCTGCGCCGGGCCAGCGTCGTCAGCACATCACGAAGCGCCGCAGCCCCCAGCGACGTGACGATGCCCACGGCGAGCGGGAAAACCGGCAGGCGGCGCTTGCGCGATGCATCGAACAGGCCGAGTCCGTCGAGCTGGGCCCGCAGCCGCAGGAACTGTTCGTACAGCGCGCCGGCGCCGGCCCGCTGCATCGCCTCGACGATGAACTGCAACTCGCCCCGTGCCTCGTAGACGGCCACCCGCCCGCGCAGCTCGACGAGCTGCCCATCGGCCGGCGCAAAGTCCAGCAGGCTGGCGGCGCGCCGGAACATCGCGCAACGGATCAGCGCCGCGCCGCCATCAGCGTCTTTGAGGGTGAAGTAGAAATGGCCGCTGACGGCCCGCGACAGCCCTGAAACCTCGCCGCGCACGGCGCACGCAGCGAAACGATTTGCAAGCGCTTCGGCCACGTCGCGCACCAGGGCGGCGACACTGAAGACGGCTCGGCTGGGACGTGCCTCGAAATGGTCAGTCATCGGCAAACCCATGGCTGATGCGGGTCGAGAACTCCACAACCGCGCCAGGCAAGGCGTGCCGGTCGATAGTGCCCGTCACACGCCCGACACAACCTCGCAAGTTGTTGATTTTGAACAATTTTTGATTGCCTAAACTTTGAGCAATCTGTCGCAAGCCCTGAAATTTCGGGCGCTTGCGGTGTGTTGCGCCGGGTTACCCACAAAGTTATCCACAATGATGGGGGACGAAACGGCGCGGTCATCTGCCGGTTCGCTGGCGTGGCAAACGCCTGCGTGTTGCGCCCCGCGTCGGGTGGCTGGACCACCGGCTCATGGCGCCCTGCCTGGGCCCATAATCGCGCGACTTGAAAACCCACTGGCCGCCAACGAAAGGGCTCGCTTGCTGTCGATCATACAAGCGGCCGGATGGCCGATCTGGCCCCTTCTGTTGTGCTCAATCATCGCGCTTGCGCTCGTGTTCGAGCGGCTGTCGAGCCTGCGCGCCTCCCGAGTTGCTCCGCCCCGCCTGCTCGACGAAGTGATCTCGGTCACCCGCGCCACGCTGCCTGCTGCCGACGTGGTCAACAAGCTCGCCGACAACTCGGTGTTGGGCACGGTGCTGGCCACCGGGCTGCGCGCCGTCATTGCCGAGCCACGCATCACCGAAGGCGCGCTGCGCAGCGCGTTTGAGTCGGCCGGCCGATTGGCGGTGCACCGGCTCGACCGCTACCTGACTGCCCTCGGCACGATTGCCTCGGCAGCGCCGTTGCTCGGCCTGATGGGCACGGTGATCGGGATGATCGAGATTTTCGGCTCGCAGGCGCCCACCGGCGGCAGCAACCCGGCGCTGCTGGCGCACGGTATTTCGGTGGCGCTGTACAACACCGCCTTCGGCTTGATGATTGCCATTCCGTCGTTGATGTTCTATCGCTACTTTCGCAGCCTGGTCGACGGCTACACGCTCGACATGGAACAGGCCGCCGACCGCATGGTGCCGCACCTGTTGCGGTTTGCCGCGCCGCGCCCTGCCGCCTGAGGCGCCGCCAATGGGAATGAGCTTCCGCCGCTCGCGGCGCCACGAGGACCCGGAGATCAACCTGATCCCGTTCATCGACGTGCTGCTGGTCGTGCTGATCTTCCTGATGCTGTCGACCACCTACTCGAAGTTCACCGAACTGCAGATCACCTTGCCGGTGGCCGATGCCGAGCGGGCCCGCGACCGGCCGCACGAGATCATCGTCTCGGTGGCAGCCGACGGCCGCTACGCCGTCAATCGCAAGCCGGTCGAAGGCCGCAGCGTCGAGCTGCTCGCGGCCGAGCTGGCCAGCGCGGCCGGGGGGTCGAGCGAGATGATCGTCATCGTCTCGGCCGACGCCACCGCCGCACACCAGAGCGTGATCAATGTGATGGACGCCGCGCGCCGCGCGGGCCTGCCACGCCTGACCTTCGCGACCCAGACCTCGGCCGGTGGCGACGGGCGCTGAGGGAGTCTGCAAGGTGGCACCTCGTTCGCCATGAGCGGCAGTGCCATGACGTCGGTTGAACAAACGCTGCAACGCGCCTGGCTGGCGCGCGGCTGGGTGGCCTGGGCGCTGCGGCCGCTGGCGGCGCTGTACGGCACCGTCGCTGCGCTGCGGCGGGCCTTGTACCGCTGGGGCTGGTGCCAGGCGCAGACCCTTCCCGTGCCGGTCATCGTGGTCGGTAATTTGGTCATTGGTGGCGCCGGCAAGACGCCCACTGTGATGGCCATCGTGCGGCTGCTGCGCCGCCGTGGCCAGGTGCCGGGTATCGTCTCGCGCGGTCATGGCCGGCGCAGTAACGGAAGACGCAGTCCACGCCGACGTGACAAGGCCTGCCTCGAAGTCAGCTCACACACGTCCGCGTCCGAATGCGGCGACGAGCCCAAGCTGCTGCACCTTCGATGCGGCGCGCCGATGGTCGTCGGACGCGATCGGGTTGCCGCCGCGCGCCTGCTGCTGGCGCGCCACCCGGACGTCAACGTGATCGTCTCGGACGACGGCTTGCAGCACCTGCGGCTGGCGCGCACGGCCCAGGTGCTGGTGTTCGACGAACGCGGCATCGGTAACGGCTGGCTGCTGCCGGCAGGGCCGCTGCGCGAGCCTTTGGCGCGCACGGTGCCGGCGCGCAGCGTGGTGCTCTACAACGCGGCTGCACCCACCACCGACTGGCCCGGCAGCGCGGCCCAAGGATCGCTGGCCGGAGTCGTGCCGTTAGCGGCGTGGTGGCAGGGGCAGCCTGCTGCGCAGGCCGCCCTGGTGGCGTTATACGGCCGCCCCCTGCTGGCTGCCGCCGGGGTGGCTCGTCCCGAGCGATTCTTCGGCATGCTGCGCGAGGCCGGCATGAGCATCACGCCGATGCCGCTGCCTGACCACCACGACTTCAAGACGCTGCCCTGGCCGCCCACCACCGCCGACGTGGTGCTGACCGAAAAGGATGCCGTCAAGATCGACCCGCAGCGCATCGGCAGCACCCGCGTCTGGGTCGCGGCGCTAGACTTTGCGCCGCCGCCGGCCTTCGACGCTGCCCTGCTCGCTCTGCTGCCTGGGCTCGCCGATCCGGCTCAAGACTCGCCCGGTCAACTGCTTCAGAAACTGCCTGGAAAATCTCATGGAAACGCGCCTGCTTGACCTGCTCGTCTGCCCGATCTGCAAGGGCCCGCTTGAACACCTGCGCCCGCCCGCGCAGCCGCTGCAGGAACTGGTGTGTCGCGCCGATGGTCTGGCGTTTCCGGTGCGCGACGGCATCCCGGTGATGCTCGAGGCCGAGGCGCGCCCGCTTGACCTGCCGGCAACGTCCAAATCCGCGCCCGCGCCAACGGCATGAGCTTTACGGTCCTCGTGCCGGCACGCATGGCATCGACGCGTCTGCCGGGCAAGCCGCTGGCCGACATCGGCGGGCTGCCGATGGTGGTGCGTGTCGCACAGCGGGCCGCGCTGTCAGCGGCGCAGCGTGTCGTGGTCGCGGCCGACCACCCGGACATCATCGCGGCCTGCGCCCGGCATGGCGTGGCCGCCGTGCTGACCCGAACCGACCACCCGACCGGCAGCGACCGGCTGGCCGAGGCGTGCGCGCTGCTCGGCCTGGATGGCACCGACATGGTCGTGAATGTTCAGGGTGATGAGCCCCTGCTCGACCCCGGTCTGATCGATGCTTGCGCCGAGCTGCTGGCTCGCAGCGCCGACTGCGTCATGAGCACGGCGGCGCACGCAATCGACACGCCGGATGAATTTGCCAACCCCAACGTGGTCAAGGTCGTGCTCGATGCACGCGGCCGGGCGCTGTACTTTTCGCGCGCCCCCATCCCTTGCTGGCGCGATCGCCCCGCCCCCGATACCTGGCCTGTGCCGCATGCCCCGCCGCTGCGCCACATCGGCCTGTATGCGTATCACGCCGGCTTCCTGCGGCGCTTCCCGCAGCTCGCCGTGAGCCCGCTCGAAACGGCCGAGGCACTTGAACAGTTGCGGGTCTTGTGGCACGGCGAGCGGATCGCGGTTCACGTCAGCGCATCGAGACCCGGCCCGGGAGTCGACACACCCGAAGACCTGGCCCGGGTGCGCGCATTGTTCGCGTAGTTACGACCCGCGCCGGCAGGTCGAACACGCTCAGACCGAGGCCGCGCCGCGTCAGTTTTACGCCGATGACTGCATGCTATTCTCGAATCGAGTCTCCAAGACGAGTCATCCGAGACCCGCTGCGCCACCCACCACAGAACGAGGCAAGACATCCATGCGAATGATCCTGTTGGGCGCGCCGGGCGCGGGCAAGGGAACCCAGGCCACTTTCATCTGCAAGAAATACGGCATTCCGCAGATCTCGACCGGCGACATGCTGCGGGCCGCCGTGAAGGCCGGCACCGACATGGGCCTGGCCGCAAAGAAGGTGATGGACTCGGGCGGGCTCGTCAGCGACGACATCATCATCGGCCTGGTCAAGGAACGCATCACGCAGACCGACTGCGCCAATGGCTTTCTGTTCGACGGCTTCCCGCGCACGATCGTTCAAGCCGACGCGATGAAGGCCGCCGGCGTCAAGCTCGACCTCGTGCTCGAGATCGATGTGCCGGACGCAGCCATCATCGACCGCATGAGTGGCCGGCGGGTCCACCTCGCCTCCGGCCGCACCTACCATGTCAAGTTCAATCCGCCGAAGGTCGAGGGCAAGGACGACGTGACCGGTGAAGACCTGATCCAGCGCGCCGACGATGCCGAAGCGACGGTGAAGAATCGGCTGTCGGTGTACCAGAACCAGACCCGTCCGCTGGTCGACTATTACGCCGCCTGGGCGGCCCGCGGTGAGGCCGACGCGCCGCGCTATCGCAAGATCAGCGGCACCGGCAGCGTCGACGACATCACCGCACGAGCACTGGCCGCGCTGGCCTGAGCACCGCCCCCTTCACTTACCTTCACCGAGACACGTCATGGACATTGCAGGCAAGGTTTTCATCGTCACCGGCGGAGCTTCCGGCCTGGGTGAAGGTACGGCTCGCATGCTGGCCGCACATGGTGCCAAGGTCGCCATCGCCGACCTTCAGGTGGACAAGGGCGAAGCGCTTGCGGTGGACCTCGGCGGGGCAGCGGTGGCCCGATTCGTCAAGTGCGACGTGAGCCAGGAGGCCGACGCGCGCGCCGTGGTCGAAAGCGCGCTCGGCCTCGGCAAACTGTTCGGGCTGGTGAACTGCGCCGGCATCGCACCGGCCGCGAAGACGGTGGGCAAGGAAGGCGCGCATGCCCTGCACCTGTTCGCCAAGGTCATCACGGTGAACCTGATCGGCAGCTTCAACATGATCCGCCTGGCCGCCGAGGCGATGAGCAAGAACGACCCCGAACCGACCGGCGAACGCGGGGTGCTGATTTCCACCGCCAGCGTGGCAGCCTATGACGGGCAGATCGGCCAGGCTGCGTATTCGGCCTCGAAGGGCGGCGTGGTCGGGATGACCTTGCCGATCGCCCGCGATCTGGCGCGCAACGGCATCCGCAACATGACGATCGCGCCGGGCATCTTCGGCACGCCGATGTTGTTCACAATGCCGCAAGAACTGCAGGACGCGCTCGCCGCCAACGTGCCGTTTCCGAGCCGTCTGGGCACGCCCGCCGACTACGCCAAGCTGGTGCACCAGATCATCACGAACGAGATGCTGAACGGCGAAGTGATCCGCCTTGACGGGGCGATCCGGCTCGCGCCGAAGTAGTCTGACGCTGAAGCAAGCTCGCGCCGAAGCATCCAGCGAAGAGATCAGCCCTTCGCGCGCCGCGCGTAAAGCATCCACAGCCGCGCCATGTCGGCGGTGCCATCGGTGCCCGCCACGGTCTTCAACGTGGTCTGCGCCTTCGCCCCTTCCCCCGCGATGATCTGCGCAATCGCGTAGTGCAGCTTCGCATCGTCGGGGCGCTTCAGGCCGCCCTTGGCGATGCCTTGCTGCATCATCTGCAGGCCGCGCGCCTTGTCGCCCGCATACACCAGGTTCAGGCCCAGGCCGAGCAGCTCGCCACCATCCTTGGCCACGCCCGCCTGGCGCTCGTCGTCGGCCTGCGTCTTCTTGGCCTCGTCGAGCCGCTTGGTGACGAGATCGCGCAGGCGCTTGTGGCGCTCGGCCTCCGGCCCGGTGCCCAGTGCACCGGCCGCAAAGCCCTTGTCGACCACCTGCCGGGCTTCGGCAAACGAGCCCGCCTGCACGGCCAGTTGCGCCATCTCGGAGTAGTCGTTGGCAGCCGTCATGCTGCCGGTGGCAAGCGACAGCCGGTAAGTGTCGAGCGCGAGCCGGTCAGAGAAATTCGGCTTGCGTTGCAGGCGGTTCAAGAGCGCGACCCAATACTCCTTCTTCGGGTAGTAGCTCACCAGCCGTTCGAGCGCGAAGGTCTCGCCGGCGATGTCCTTCTGCCGCACCGCAGCATTCATCAACAGGTTGATGCGGTCTTCGGCCGGCGTGGCGCCACTGCGCTCGGCGGCCTGGATCTCGGCCGTGAGTTCCTTCGATGCGCCGGCGAAATCGCCCGACAGGTACTGGGTCTGAATCATCAGCGTGCGGTTCGCCGCGCTCGTGCCGCCTTCGCGGAAGTAGCGCTGATACCAGGCCTGCGCCTTCGCATAGTCGCGCGAGCGATAGTAGCCACCGGCGATCGATTCGATCATGCGGATCTTGTCGGCCGCCCCCACCTTGCCGGAAGCGCTGATGACTTCGAACGACCGGGCGGCGGTTTCTACATCGCCCGCGCCGGACGCCGCCGCGATGCGCATGCGCTCGATCAGCAGACTCTCATTGGCGTTCTTGCCACCCACCGCATCGGCATCGCGCACCTTCGCCAGGGCTTCCTTGTACTTGCCGGCCTTGATGAGTTCTTGCGCGGCTTGCAAGGGCCGGCCGACGTCGGGGCGCAGCCCTTCCTGGGCCCGAACCAAACCCGGCGCCGAGGCGAGCATTGCTGCGAAAGAAACTGCCGCCAGCAGCGGCTTCAGGCGTGATGTCATCGGCTTCATTTCACAAACTGCTCGTTGCCCACCATGCCGAGCTTCGACACGCCCAGCCGCTGCGACTCGGCCAGCACTTCAGCGACGAACTTGTACTCAACCAGCTTGTTCGGCCGCACATGCACTTCCGGCTGATCCGGCAAGGCCGCTGCAGCGCGCAGCTTGGCCTGCAGGGCCGGCCGGTCACCGAGCGTCTCACCGTTCCACAGGATCGTGCCGTCGAAGTCGATGTCGATCGTCACCACCACCGGTTCCTTGGTCGGCGGCGGCGGGTTGCCGGCCGGCATGTTCAGGTTCACGCTGTGCAGCTGCACCGGGATGGTGATGATCAGCATGATGAGCAGCACCAGCATCACGTCGATCAGCGGCGTGGTGTTCATGTCGACCATCACGTCGGGTTCGCTGGCTCCGGCCGAGCCGAGGTTCATGGACATGTTGTTCCCTTCTCGGCCGGCTCAGCCTTTCGGCGGCGGCTCGGTGACGAAGCTGATCTTCAGAATGGCGGCGCGCTGGCAGGCGAAGACGACGCGGCCGATCGATTCGTAGCGCGTCTTCTCATCGCCGCGGATGTGCACTTCGGGCTGCGGCGTCATCACCGCGATCTTCTTCAGGCGCTGAAACAGCGCCTCGTTGTCGGCCACCGCTTGCGCGTTCCAGAACACATCGCCGTCCTTGTTGACCGAGATCTCGATGTTCTCGGGTTTGGTCTGGCGCGCGATGTTGGTCTCTTTCGGCAGGCTCATCGGGATCGTCTGCGTGACCACCGGAATCGTGATCAGAAAAATGATGAGCAACACCAGCATCACGTCGACCAGCGGCGTGGTGTTGATGGTCGACGTGACTTCGTCCTCGTCGCCACCCGAACCTATGTTCATGGCCATGTTGTGGTCTCCCGGCGGGCCCGGCTCAACGGCCGGTGGAGGTCACGGAAGCGAGCTTGGCGCCCATCAGCACGCCGTGCAGGTCGGCCGCGAAGCCGCGCACCGATTCCATCGACGACTTGTTGCGGCGCACCAGGAAGTTGTAGCCGAACACCGCCGGCACGGCCACGGCCAGGCCGATGGCGGTCATGATGAGCGCCTCGCCGACCGGGCCCGCCACCTTGTCGATCGACGCCTGGCCGGCGATGCCGATGGCGGTGAGCGCGTGGTAGATGCCCCAGACGGTGCCGAACAGTCCGACGAACGGCGAGGTCGAGGCCACCGTGGCAAGGAAGGCCAGGCCATCCTGCAAGCGGCTTTGCACGTCTTCGACGCTGCGCTGCACGCCCATCGTGACCCAGGTGTTGCGGTCGATGTTGTCGGTCAGGGCGCCCTCATGGTGAACGCCGGACTCGATGCCGCTCTGGGCGATGAAGCGGAAGGCGCTGCCGTCCTTCAACGTCTTGACCGCATCGCTCAGCGACGCGGCCTTGAAGAAGCCCTTGCGCGCCTGCTTCGCTTCGCTGGCGAGCTTGATGCTCTCGTACAGCTTGGTGATCATGATGTACCAACTTCCCATGCTCATCAGCGCCAGCAACACCAGCACGAACTTGGAAACGAAGTCACCCTGCGCCCACAAGGCCGAAAGGCCGTAGGGGTTGTCAACGGTCTCCTTGGTCGTCACGGCATCGGTCGACGGGGCAGGGGCCGCCGCGACCGCGACAGCGGGTGCAGCGGGAGCCGCTGGCGCAGCGGCAGACTCGGCGGCCGAGGCCTGCGCCTGTGCGACTTGAGGCGCGCCGATGAGGCTGGCAGCGAGCAGGCCGGCGGCCAGAATGGATTGCAGACGGGTCAACATGTTCTTGGACTCCTGACGGTACGAGCTAGGGGTGAGATCTGATGGCGAGAGCTGTCATGCTGGACGGGATCGGCGCGGGGCGCAGACCCGAATGCGCTGATCTGAAAAACTATTCATCGACCTTGAAGCCGAAGGTTTGCGTTGCGTAGACCGCGTCGTCCCCGCTGGCCACGCAGGCGTACTGGCTCATGGCACTGCGCACCGCAGCGTCGAACACGCCGCGCGGCCGGGACGACACGATCTCGACCGCAATCACCTTGCCGCCCTTGATGGTCGCGCGTGCCGTGACCTCGCCGGAGATGTTGTCCTGCAAGGCCTTGCGCGGCAGCTCGGGCTTGACTTGCGTGGGGCAGACAACGCCGATGTTGACAGTGGCCGGCTTGGGAGCCGGCGGCGCAGGCGGCGCAGGCGGTGCCGGCGGTGCGGTTGGAACGGGCGCTTGCGGAGCGATCACCGCAGGCGCCGGCGGCGGCACCGGCGTGGTCGCGGTGATGGTGGGCTGCGGCGGCGGCGGGGTCGCGATCTGGACCTCGGGCGGTGGGATGAAGGGCGGCGGCGGCGCGTCCATCTTGGGCGGCGGCGGCACCACGATCTCGGGCGGCGGCGGCGGCTTCTTGATCTCTTCGATGACCTTGGTTTCGATCGGTGCGCGCACCACATCGACCACCTTCTTGGCCAGGCCGGTCACCAGCGCATAGATGATGAACCAGTGCAGCAGGATAACAAACGTGATGCCCACCAGATGCCGGCGCGGGTCCGCTTGTCGCTGGGAAAAATTCATGTCTGGGATCTCCAGAAAGAAGCTGGGAATGGCTACGCGGCTGTCAATGCCCGCAAGGGGCTTGTGACCCAAAGGCCTGGCAGCACGGATGCTGCCGACCTGCGTGCAAGGGCCGCATTCTATGTCAGCAGATGACGCTACCCATATGCCGCAATCTGCGGCACCCGCCGGTTCGCTGGTCGATGTCAAGCGGGCAAAAAAATAGCAGCGTGATGCTGCTATTTTGACGAACTGTGTAACGCAGAAATCGGGGGACCGTCCGAGACGGAGCCCCCGACAAGGCTGATCAGAACTTGTACTTCAGGCCCACGCTGTAGTACCGGCCGACCGCGCCGCTGTAGTCGAGCGGGTTGTAGGAGACCGCACCGTAGGTGAGCGGATCGAGCGGTGCGACGCGGTTGAAGACGTTTTGAATGCCGCCGGATACTTCCAGGTTTGCAGTCGCCTTCCAACGGAAGGTCAGGTCAACCGTCGTGAACGATGCAATTTTGCAACCGGACGGTGCGTCGCTGCCGTCGGCAAACGTCGAAGCACATCCAGCCGGATCGTCCTTGAAGTTCTTGTTCTCGATGCTGGCCCGATAGTTCAGCAGGCTCGAGACCCGGAAGCTGCCCAGCTCCCAGGTCGCACCCAGGTTCACCCGGTCAGCCGGTGTGCCGATGCAATTGGTCACGTCACAATTACCGTGCGTTCCAGCGAAGTCACGCTTCGAGCCATCCGTCTCTTCACGCTCCAACATGAACAGATGGGTCCACTTTGCATCGAGCGTCAGCTTGCCGAAACCACCGCCAAGATCGAAGCCCTGCTTGGCATCGAGGTCAACGCCGCGAACCGTCGTGCTCGACGAATTCACGTAGTTGGTCAGCACCGCGACGATGGCGCCCGGGTCGCCCACGAGCCCGGCCTGTGCGGTCGACGGATCGCGCGAGACCTGGCCCTTGGCGATTGCCGCATCGGTCAGCTCTTGATTGATTTCGTTCTTGCGGACGATCTGGAAGAAGTCAACCGCGATGCTGGTCTTCGGGGTCGGGTCCCAGACGAAACCCAAGGTGTAGCTCTTGGACTTCTCGGGCTCCAGTGCCGGGTTCGGTGATGTGATCAGCGCAATCGCAGCAGGGTTGCAAGCCGCCGCCACGCCGAGATTGCAGCGCAGCGGATCTTTCGCCGTCGAGAACGCAGCCAGACCGCCCTTGCCGTTCTCGGCCGGGCTCGGAGCGCGGAAGCCCTCGGAGTACGTGCCACGCAGCGCAAACTCTCTGATCGGCGTCCACTTGGCGCCGATCTTCGGCGTCACCGATGTGCCGACGTCGGAGTAATGGTCGGCGCGGAGCGCGGCGGTCAGTTCCAGGGTCTTCAACACCGGCGCAATCACTTCGGTGTAGGCCGCCACCAAGTTGCGCTGACCGTTGTAGGCCGAGTACCCGAGACCGATGATGTTGCCCCGGTCGGTACCAGAGGCTGGTGCGAGGACCACCGACTCATGCCGCGCCTCGACGCCCAGTGCGACACCGATCGCACCACCCGGCAGCGAGCCGATTTCACGCGAGGCCTTGAAGTCGATCTGGGTCGTTTGCGACTTGGCATCGTTCGTGACCGTGGGCGAGAGTGCCGCATACATCGCCGCAGAATTGAGGCCCGCATTTTCGGCAATGCGCCAGTACGTTCCCGCCGGCAGCGCAGCATAAGCGGCGCTCGTGGTTGCCGCATAGGCGGCGTTCGTGATGCCAGGCTGGCCGATCACGTTGCGCCCGGTCGGGTTGAGCAAAGCAAACTCGACGTCGCGTTGGAGTTGGCCGGTGCGGTCGTTGGTGATCTTGTTCTGCGAGAACAGCACTGCGCTGTCGATGTCCCACTCTTTGACCGTGCCCTTGACACCAGCCACCAAGCGAGTGAACGTGGAGTCGACCGTGCTGCTGCGCGGGCCGACGTCGGCGTCGAGATAGCGCACACGCGCCGCGGTCCCGAAATAGGGGTTGTCCGGATGCGCAGCGCCCAGCGCGATACCGGCGTTGCTCACCGGGCCGCCCGGGTAGCCGACCGAAGCGCTGATGCCTGACGGCGTTGTGTTCGAGACCCCCTTGTTCTTGTACAGGTTGACTTCAGCGTAGCCCTGCAGCGCATCGGTGAGTTGCAGAGTGCCGCGGCCAAAGAAGTTGACCGACTCCTGCGACGGCTGAATCTGCACATACTGCTGCAACGCATCGATCAGGCAGCCGCCGCCCGGATCGCCCTGCTGATGGTTGGTGAAGTTCGCGCAGGCCGCACCGGGGAAGGTGCGGGTGAAGCCGACCCCGGCCAGGTTGCCGCGGTTGTAGTAGTCGAGCGTCGTCGGGTTGCGAACGTTGCCGTTGATCGCGCTGCCGGAAGCGTTGTTGCCCGTGATGGCGCCGGTACCGCCGAGGGCTTCTTGCGCGCTGAACCCGAGGTCGCGCAAATCGCCGCGGCCGATCTGCTCACGCCCGGCACGGTCCCGGTTGTAGATCTCGCCCTTTCGAGCGATCTCGAAGTTCAACAGGATGTTGTACTTGTCCTTGTCAATGTCACCGAAGCCGGCCGTGATGGCGCCACGCTTCTCGATGCCGTCGCCGTAGCTGGAGCGGCCGTAAGAAGCCTTCAACACGATGCCTTTGAAGTCTTTCTTCAAGATGATGTTGACGACACCGGCGATGGCGTCAGAGCCGTAAATGGCCGAGCCGCCGTCCTTCAGGATTTCGACCTTTTCAACCGCTTCTAGCGGGATCATGTTCAGGTCGGTGAAGACCTTCTGGCCGTCGTCGGCCAGGCCGTAAGGCGCAACGCGGCGGCCGTTCACGAGCACGAGCGTGGACGCAGTGCCCAGGCCGCGCAGCGAGATGCCCGAGGCGCCCGCGGCAAAGCCATTGCCGAAGGTCGTGGGCACCGAGCCCTGGTTGTCCACCGACAGTGTTTGCAGCAATTCGGCGACGCTGGACTTGCCGGACCGGTCGATGTCTTCGCGGGTCAGGGTCTGAACCGGCGCTGCGGTTTCAGACTGGACGCGGCGAATGTTCGAGCCGGTCACTTCGACGCGTTGCAGTTCCTGCGTCGGGGCGGGCTGGGCGAAGGCAGGGGCGCCATAGAAAGCGGCACTGCCGCTGAATGCGATCAACAGGCTCTTGGCCAGCGTAGTTCTCTTGAGCATCGGGGACTCCTGATAGGAAGGTTGATCGAAAGAACCAGTCTTGCAGCAAGCCGCTTACCAGCTTTGTGAACGGGTCGCGTCGTGCTGTTGAAGACTTGTAAAGGAATTGTCACTGAGCCGATCGCGACGCCTGGCCTAGGGTATTCCTTTAGCCCGGTCTACCGACCGGCATGCATGCGCTATGCGGGCCGCTGCCGATTGGCCGAAAGCGTGCGTTCGTGCGGGTTTCAAGCCATTCGTCAAGGCCGAACCAGGTCATCCCGGGAGCTTCAGCGAGCGCACCGTACGGGCATGTCCCTAAGCGGCTTTACCTGCTGCGTTGGCTGCCAGCAACAGGCGCGGCGATGGCCGAAGTGGCGAATGCGCGCCGGGCCTTCAACGCGCCAGCGGCGCCGGCGGGGCCTGCGGTTCGAAGACCACGCCTTCGTAGATGTCAGACATGTTCAAATCCAAACCGATGGGCGTGATCAAGAGCTTCGCGCCTTCTCACGCCGGGTTCAGGACCCACAGGCCCTCGGCATTGCGCAGGAACAGATCGGCATGGATGCGGTACTGCTCGATCAGCAGATGGGCCTGCAATGAGTCGATGCTGCGGTAGACCTCGAACTTTCGGCCGCGGTCGAAAGCGGGCGTGCTGTCGGACAAGACTTCGACCACGAGGTTCGGGTGACGCTGCACCAGTTCTGCATCTGCGGATCGGTCGCGCGGATCGGAGCTGACGAACACGTCGGGATAAAAGGCGGCATCGGCGAGCGCCACATGCAGCTTCATGTCGGCGATGAAAACGCGGCACGGCGAGCCGCGCAACGCATCCCTCAACAGCGCAAACACAGTCCCGGCAATCGTGTTATGCGTTGCCCGCGCACCCGTCATGGCAAACACCTCGCCACGGATGAATTCGTGCCGTTCAGCTTGCCCTGCTTCCCACGTCGTATAGGCTTCGAAGGTCAACGGTGGGTCGGTGAGGACGCCGGACATGCGCTTGCTCCGGTGCTGCGTGATCACAGAATACCGCAGGCCGGCCCCAACGAATCACGCAACCTTCATGATGGCCGCGCTGTAGCTTGCCACCCGCGCATCCCTGGTGATCAACGTCAGGGGCTCCTCAAGCGCTTGAGCGATCAACATGCGATCAAATGGGTCGCTGTGGATGGCGGCCAGCCGCTCCACCGCCACTGCATGTTCCGGACGAATGTTGAGCAGGGCATAGCCCGCATCACTGAAAGCTCGCAGGGCTTGAGCCGAAGAAATCGGCATGTCGCCACGGCCAAGGCCGTGCTTGATGGCGATCTCCCAGATCGACGCAGCGCTGATGAATACTTCGTCGGCGTCAAGGATGGCGTCTCTTGCCTGTGGCGCCAGCCGCTTGCTGCCGACCACCGCCCACAGTGCGATGTGCGTGTCGAGCAGAACACGCACGGTCAACCGGCCTGGAAAAGATCGGCGACCTCTTTCGCTCGCCGGTCGATGTCGTCCGGCACGGTGAACCTGCCCTTGGCGACTCCGATACGCCGCCCCCGGTCTGCATTGGCAGCCTGGAGCGGCACAAGCCGCGCAGCGGGGCGTCCGTTGCGGGCGATGATGAACTCCTGCGCGCCGCCTGTTTCGAGGTCGTGGACGAGCCTGGACAAGGAAGACTTTGCATCCAGCATGTTGACGATTTGCGACATCAGAGTCTCGGTTGGCCATGACCTTGATCGGCCAGCGCCTCCATTGGCCAGGATTAGCCAGGGCTGGCCAACTATATCGCAACGGACTCTGCCGGCTGCGAAGACTGCGCGATGCGCGGCACAGCCGCCAGCAGAGTGCGTGTGTAGGCGAATTGCGGCGCATCGAGCACCTCGGCCGCAGCACCCTGCTCTTCGATGCGCCCGCGGTTCATCACCGCCACCCGGTCGGCGATGTACTCAACCACGCCGATGTTGTGCGTGATGAAAAGATAGGACACGCCCAGCTCGCGCTGCAACTCGCGCAGCAGGTTGAGGATCTGCGCCTGCACCGACACATCGAGTGCCGAGGTCGGCTCGTCGCAGACGATCAGTCTGGGCTGCACGGCCAGGGCCCGCGCGATCGCGATGCGCTGGCGCTGACCGCCCGAGAACTCGTGCGGGTAGCGGCCGAGCGCATCGCGGCGCAGTCCCACCTGATCGACCAGGCGCTCGAGGCTGGCGCGGCGGGCGCTGGCGTCCAGCTCGGGGCGCAGCGCGAGCAGGCCTTCCTCGAGGATGTCGAAGACGCGCATGCGCGGGTCGAGCGAGGCGAACGGGTCCTGAAAGATGATCTGAACCTGGCGACGCGCGGCCAACAGTTCGGCACCGTTCAGCGCGAACAGGTCTTGGCCTTCGAACATCGCCTGCCCTTCGATCACCGCCTGGCCGCGCAACAGTTGCACGATGGCCTTGCCGGTGGTGGTCTTGCCGCAGCCCGACTCGCCGACCAGCGCCAGCGTCTGGCCGGGGGCGATGCTGAAGGACACGTCGTCGACGGCGGTGAAGGCGCCGGAGGCGCGTTGCAGCAGGCCGGTGCGGATGGCGAAGGCGACGGTGAGGTGGCGTACTTCTAGCAGAGGAGCGACGGGAAGCGCCGCGCCCTCACCCCTGCCCTCTCCCAGGGGGAGAGGGAGAAGGGCCTCGGCTTGGCCACGGGGCGAAGAAATCGCTCCGTGAATTACTCCCTCCCCCTCTGGGAGAGGGTTGGGGTGGGGGCCGCCCGCATACAACAAACATCGCACGCTGCGCCCACCCACCTCGATCAATTCCGGCCGTGTCGAAGCACAGGCCTCGAACACCCGATCACAACGCGGTGCAAACCTGCAGCCCATAAAGTCCTGCGACAACGCCGGCACCGTGCCGGGTATCGCCGCCAGCGCCACGCCACGCTTCGCGCTGTCGGGCAAGGCCCGCAGCAACAACCGCGCATACGGATGCTTCGGCGCAGCAAAGAACTCGGCCGCGTCCGCCACTTCGATGATCTGGCCGGCGTACATCAAGGCCACGCGATGCGCCATGCCCGCCACCACCGCGAGGTCGTGCGTGATCAGCAGCAAGCCCATGCCCTGCTCTTTCTGCAGTTGTTTCAGCAGGTCGAGGATCTGCGCTTGAATAGTCACGTCGAGCGCGGTGGTCGGCTCGTCGGCGATCAGGAAGTCGGGCTCGCAAGCGAGCGTCATCGCGATCATCACGCGCTGCTTCTGGCCGCCGCTCAGGCGAAACGGGTACTCGTCGATGCGCCGTTCAGGCTCGGGAATGCCGACCTTGCCGAGCCACTCGACCGCCTTCGCGCGCGCCGCCGCACCACGCAGCGCGGTGTGCGCCTGAATCGCCTCGACGATCTGGTCGCCGACCCGCATCACAGGGTTCAGGCTCGTCGCCGGCTCCTGAAAGATCATGCCGATGCGCCCGCCGCGCACCGAACGCATCGCCGACTCGGCCAGCGCCAGCACGTCCTGCCCTTCGAGTGCGACGCTGCCGTGCGTGACTGCGCCGCTCTCGGGCAGCAGCCGCATCAGCGCCAGCGCCGTCATGCTCTTGCCGCAACCCGATTCGCCGACCAGCGCGAAGGTCTCGCTGCGGCGGATCGACAGGCTCAGGCCGTCGATGGCCTTGACGATGCCAGCATCGGCGTCGAGCGCGACCTTGAGGTTGTCGATGCTCAGCATGGAGGTCTCGAGTTCGAGCGCGCCGTCATGCGACGACGCCTTTGCGCAGGCGCGGCCGCAAGCTGCGCGCGCGCGGGTCGAAGGCGTCGCGCACGCCGTCGGCGAACAGGTTCGCGGCCAGCACCAGCGTGACCATGAAGCCGAACGCGGCCGCGAACGACCACCATACCAGCGGATCCCGGCTCATCTCGGTGCGCGCCAGGTTGATCATGCCGCCGAAGCTGTTCATCGACGGGTCCACCCCCACGCCCACATACGACAGCACGGCTTCGTAGAGGATCAGCGCCGAGAAGTCGAGCACCGTCGTGATGATGATCAGGTGGACGACGTTCGGGAAGATGTGGCGCACCATGATGCGCACCGGCCGCACGCCGAAGGCCGTGGCGGCCTGCACATAGTCGAGCTGCGTGAGCTTCATGGTCTCGGCGCGCAGCAGCCGGCACAGCGTGGCCCAGCCCGTCAGGCCGAGGATCACGCAGAGCAGAAACAGGCGCACGTCGGCGCGTTCGGCGCCGGTCTCGAACAGATCCGGGTGGGTGTCGATGAAGACCTGCATCATCAGCACGCAGGCCGCGATCAGCAGCACGTTCGGGATCGACGACAGCACCGTGTACAGGTACTGCACCGCCTCGTCGACCCAGCCGCGCACATAGCCGGCGACGATGCCCAGGCCGACTGCCAACGGCAAGGTGGCGATGGTCGACAGCGTGCCGATCACGAACGCGGTGCGGATGCTTTTCAGCGCCTGGTAGAACACGTCGTTGCCGGTGCGGTCGGTGCCGAACACATGGTAGTGCTGGGCCAGTGCGAGTAGCGGGCCGAAGCAGGCGCACAGCGCCAGCACGGTGACGAGCGCGGCGCGCAGCGGCAGCTCGGTCTCGTTGCGGCGCAGGCTGCGCCACGCGGTGCTGAAGGGCTCGCGGTGCTGGCGCGCGAGCGCAGCCGCCACCGTCAGCGCGGCGATCAGCGCCAGCAGCGTGCCGAGCACCAGGCCGAGAAGTGCACGCTGTGCGACATCGCCAGTGCGCTGCGAGTCGTCCGCGAGCCGTTCACCGCCATGCAGCAGCCGGGGATGGATGCGCTCGGACTTGCCGCCCACCTCGACCGTGTCCTTCGTGAACCCGCGCATCGCCAGCGGCGCCGAGTAAGACGTCTCGCGCCCTTCCAGCTGGCGCGCCAACAGCAAGTCGAGCAGCGACTCGGTGCGCGTACCGTAGGCCTGGCGTTGCTGCGTACCGGCGCCGGGTGCTTCCGCCAGGGCGCGGCGGAAGTGCAGGCTGTCGAACACCGCCACCGCGAAGAACAGCAGCAGCACCACCGCCGAACACAGCGCCGCGCTGTCTCGCCACACCTTGTGCCAGGTGATGCGCAGGTTCACGCTGCCGCGCACGCGCAGCACGTACACGGCGAGCAGCAGCACCGACAGCAGCACCACGACATCGGACCACAGCAGGACGAACTTCGGCATCAGGTGAGCCTTGAAAGAATGGACAACTCACCACCGCAGAGGCGCGGAGGATGCAGAGGATCGCAGAGAAGAAAATTCATCAGGACTTGAATTAACTCTGCGCAACTCTGCGTCACTCCGCGCCTCTGCGGTGAATGAGTTGTCTCTTGCATTGACGGCTCTACCCGAGCGATACCGATGAACATCACGCCAACCGAACCCGCGGATCGGCCACCGTGTAGGCGAGGTCGATGACGATGTAGCTGGCGATGTAGATCAGCGAGCCGATGAAGACCATCGAGCGAACGATCGCGAAGTCCTGCCCGGTGATGGCTTCGATCACATACGCGCCCAGGCCGGGGATGCCGAAGAAGCTCTCGAACACCAGGCTGCCGAGGAAGACGAATGGCAGGTAGCTGCCGGCGCTCGTTAGGATCGGGATCAGCGCGTTGCGCAGCACATGGCCGAACAGCACCTTCGGCTCGGAGAGGCCTTTGGCACGCGCGGTGCGCACATAGTCGCGCCCCAATTCTTCGAGGAACATCGCGCGGTACAAGCGCCCTTCACTGCCCAGCCGCGACAGCAGCGACAGCAGCACCGGCAGCACCAGAAAGCGGGCCGCGTCCAGCCCCGATTCGAAGCCCGAGATCGGCACCAGGTGGAACACGCGCGAGAACAGGAACTGGCCGACGATGATGTAGAACAGCGCGCTGATCGACAGCATCAGCACGCACGCGACCACGCCCCAGAAGTCGATGCGCGAATTCTTGAAGAACACCAGCAGCAGCGCGAACGCGACGCTGACGACGATCTGCAGCAGGAACAGCGGCACCGCGAGTTGCAGACTCACGCCCATGCGGGTCTTGATTTCGTGGCCGATGTCGGTGGCGCTCTTCGAATCGGAGCGGCCGAAGTCGAGCGCCATCAGCGACACGGATCGGTCCCAGAACACCGTGTCGGTCGCCTTGTGGGCCCCTACAGCGCTCGAGTTCCAGTACAGCGGCTTGTCGTAGCCGCGCTCGACCTTCCACTTCAATATCTGTTCCTGCGTGACGCGCTTGCCGCCGATGTTCAGGCGCGCCATGTCATCGGGCGTGTTGACGGTGAAGAACAGCATGAAGGTGAACAGGTTCACGCCGATCAGCACCAGCACGCCGTAGAAGCTGCGGCGAAGGAAGTAGTTCAGCATCGCGCGGCGCTCATGGTTCCACCGACGCCGGCGCCGGCCGCGCGGAGGCCGTCATCCGCTCGCGCGCCAGGAAGCCGCGCCGCGCGATCCAGACCAGCGCCAGCACCGCCACCGCGAGCAGCCACAGCGGCCAGGCATGCGGCTGGTTCCACTCGGCCTGCAAGCGGGTGCGCAACGGCGCATCGATGCGGTAATAGAGCGCACGGTCGTTTGTGAACAGGCCGTACTTGCCGTTGCGTTGCCACTGTTGATAGGCACCGGCCGAGTACGGAAAATAGCCCCACGCCCACGGTGCATCGGCACGCAGCACGCTCACCATCTCGTCGATCAGTTTCTGCTTGGCCGGGCCGTCTTCGAGCAACGCCAGCTGCTTGTAGCGCTGGTCGAATTCGGGGCTCTCGTAGTTCGCGTTGTTCTCGCCCTCGGTCTTCGCCTTGGCGTTCGGGCCGTACAGCAGGAACAGGAAGTTCTCGGCATCGGGGTAGTCGGCGAACCAGCCGGCCCAGAAGATCTGCTGCTTGCCTTTCAGCATCTTGTCCTGCCACTGGTTGAAGTCGGTGGCGCGCACATCGAGCTGCACATTGAGCTTGGCGAACTGCTTGACCATCCAGTCGATCTCGGCCCGGTACTCGGGCGTGGGCACGCGCTGGTAGTCGTAGTTCAGCACCAGCGGCTTGCCGGTGTTCGCATCGCGGCCGTCGGGGTAGCCGGCCTCGGCCAGCAGCGCCTTCGCCTCGTCGATGGAACGGCGCACGAGCTTGCCATCCACGAGCTTGTGCGTGACCGGATTGATGCCTTCCGCCGTGCCATGGCGCGAGCCGAACAGGCCGCCCGGGATTGGGCCGTGCGCGGTCTCGCCGGCCTTTTGCGTGAAGACGCGGCCATAGCCCTCTTCCCAGTCGATCGCGATCGAAAGCGCATGCCGCAGCTTGCGGTTCTTCGCCTGCTGCTCGGGCGTGTCGCCCTTGCCGACCACCGGGTCGAGCCAGTTGAAACCGAGGTACCAGTTCTGCGGCTCGATGCTGACCGGAAAGCGCATGCCGCGCTGCGCGAAGCGCCGCTTCACTTCGTCGGAGTCGTTCGCGTCGGCCAGGAAGTCGGTGCCCCAGTCGTTGCGCTCGATCTCGGGCACGTCGAGAAATCCCTGCGTGAACTTGGAGCGCAGTGGCGTCTTGTCCTTCTCGTTGCTGAAGACCAGCTTGTCGAGGAAGGGCATGGGTTTGCCGCAGTCGTCGAGCAGGCCAAGTTCCTTGTCGCCCGGCATGCCGTCGCAGGGGTAGGCGCTGCCGTGGTAGTTCGGGTTGCGCACCAGCACGTGGCGGCGGTCGGCTGAATATTCAACCGCCATGAACGGCCCGGTGCCGACCGGCCACACGTCCAGGCTCAGGCTGTTCTTCGCCATGCCCGGTTGAGCGTAGAACTTGTCGGCCTCCCACGGAATCGGCGCACTGAAGGTCTGCGCCAGCCAGTACTTCCACTGCGGGTACTTGCCCTTGATGCGGATGCGGTAGCGGTATTTGTCGAGCACCACGGCGCCGGCCAGCGGGTAGTTGCGGAAGTCGAGGAAGGGCTTGTCGAGCGCGGCCGGGTCGAGGCCTTTGCGCAGCGCCAAGTCGGCTTCGCGGATCAGCTTGCCGTAGTCCTTCAGGCCGAGCACGTACTCGGAGAACACCGCGAACACCGGCGCCTCGATGCGCGGCGTGGCGTGGCGCTTGATGGCGTAGACGAAATCGTCGGCGACGAGTTCGCGCGTGCCGGTCTGGGCGAAGTCGAGCGGCGAGTGCTTGTCGCGGGTCTGCTCTGCTGTCAGGCCGTGGTACAGGTAAGCACCCTTCGCGTCGACCGCAAATGCCGGGTGCGGCGCATAGCGGATGCCGGGGCGGATGGTGATGTCGTAGTGGCTCTCGGCCACCAGTTCACCGGGCGCATCGGCCGGCAGCGGCTTGCCGTCCTTGTCGAAATAAGTGGGCGTGGCCAGCTCAGTGGCCGATTTCGGCACCAACACGTAGGGGCGCTTCAGGTAGTGGTACGCGTAGGGCGGCTCGTAGACCGCGAAGGTGTACGGCACCTCGTTCAACGCATACGAGGCGGTCGGGTCGAGGTGGCGCGGCGAGCGCTCCTGGAAGGCGATGAACAAGGTGTTCGTCGCTTCGCTGCCCTTCGGGTTCGGGCTGTTGTTGCAACCCGCCAGCAGGCCGGCAAACCCCGCAGCAGCAAGCACAGCGACGCCCACGCGACGGGCAGCCGCCGATGTCGCCACCCGCCCGGCACCGTGCTCTGCGCGGGCCTCAGTCATGGCGTGCCGGAGAGTGATCGTGCCCGCCGGCGTGGCGGTGCTCCCAGCCGATCAACACATCGCGCCCTTCGACCAGCAAGGTCACGCGCGCCCCCACCGGCAGACTCACCTTGGTCGGCACATGGCCGAACGGCAGGCCGGTGAGGATGGGCGTCTTGGTCACCGAACGCAGGTGCTGCACGACCGTCTTCAGCGAGAAGCCCCGGTCGTGCGGCGCCTTGCGCCAGTTGCTGAACTGGCCCAGCACGATGGCCTGCTGCGCATCGAGCACGCCGGCTTGATGCAGTTGCAGCAGGTTGCGCTCGATGCGGTACGGGTGCTCGTTCACGTCTTCGAGAAACAGCACGCCGCCCTGGATGCGCGGCAGGTATTTCGTGCTCAGCAGCGAATTGACCTGGCACAGGTTGCCGCCCCACAAGGTGCCGCGCACTTGCAGGCCGTCGAAGCCGGCTTCGGTGCGAAAGCCCACCGCTTCGAGTGCGCCGCTCATCGCCTCGATGAAGCAGTCGCGCGTCACCTCATCGACGCCGCCCGCGTCGTCGGCGCGGCCGAAGTCGTCGCAGGCCAGCGGGCCGGCCCAGGTGATGGCGTTCGCGCCCACGCGCTTGCCTGGCTTGCCCTTCAAGTGATGCGCCAGCAGGCCGAGCTGCAGCAGCGTCAGGTCGCTCTGGCCGACCCAGCGCGTGCCGCGCTCGATGCTCTGCGCGATCAGCGGCCAGTCGATGCGGTCCAGCATCCGGCTCAGGCCGTAGCCGCCGCGCGTGGCCAGCGCGATGCTCGGCGCCTGCGTGGCGACGCGGTGCAGCGCGGCCAGCCTCGTCTCGTCGTCACCGGCGAAACGCTGATGCCGGGCCAGCGCGGACGGGTCGATCTGGACCTCGAAACCGAGCGCCTTGAGGCGCTTCGCGACGAGCCGCAAAGGTGCCGCCTTGACAAGCACGCCAGCGGGTGAGAACAAGGTCAACAAGGTCATCGAGTTACTCATGATGTCGGCGACGCAACGCCGATCTCGGTCGCCTCGCCGGCCGGAATGTCGGGAACGTGCGGCAGCGCGGCAACCGCGCGGCGCTGCCGGTACTGCTCGCGCCGCTGAGCGAAAAAGTCACTCAGCACCGCGCCGCATTCGGCGCCGAGCACGCCGCCCTGAAGCGCCGTGTGGTGGTTCAACTGCGGCTGCGCGAACAGGTCGATGACCGAGCCGGCCGCACCAGTCTTCGGGTCGGCCGCGCCGAACACGACGCGCTTGAAGCGCGCGTGCAACAAGGCCATCGCGCACATCGCGCAGGGCTCCAGCGTGACGTACAGCTCGCACTCCGGCAGCCGGTAGTTCGCAAGCAAGCGCGCGGCGTGGCGCAGCGCGACGATCTCGGCGTGCGCGGTCGGGTCGTGCTCGGTGATCGGCCGGTTGTAGCCGGTGGCGATGACGTGGCCGGCGCGCATGATGACGGCGCCCACCGGCACCTCGCCGACCAGCGCCGCGTTGTGCGCCTGGTCGAGCGCGATGCGCATCGCGTGTTCGTCGGCGGGCGTGCTGGGTGCAGTCGGATCGTTCATCGGCTTGCTTGTTGAGGCGTCACTTCTCGGGCGTCACTTCTCGGGCATCACTTCTCGGGCATCACTTCTCGGTCGCTTCGGCGCGCGACGCCGCGCCCCGGTTCATCGCGTTGATGGCATCGTTGGCGATCTTGTTCTCGAGCTGCACCGCCTGCTCCCGGACGCTGCCGCTGCCCGACATCGCGGGCGGCGCCGGCACGCCTGCGGGCATCGACGCTGCCGCGCCGGCATGGCCGACCGCCTTTAACTGCCGCGCCGCAATTAAGCCGACGATCGCCAGCGCGACGAGCAGCGACATCACACCGAACATCGCCTTCATTTGCCTGTGTCCTCTTGTTGACCTGTTTCAGCTCTCGCCTCGGCCGAACCCGGCCCGCTGCCCGCGGCCCGACGGTTCGCTGACGCCGGTTTCGACGCCATGCGGCCCAGTGGATTCTCGCGCAGCTCGCGTGACTCGCGCAGTATCGACGCTGCCAGCGCAAGTGAGTAAACGGCTGCCGGCATCAACCCGCGAGCTGCTGGCGCAAAAACGCCAGCAGCACCTGGTTGCGCCGCACGCGCATGCGCTCCGGCGGCGCGAACGCGATGATGCGGGTGCCGAAACTGGTCTGCGGCGTCCACGCCGGCAGCACGCGCACCAGGCGGCCGTCGGCCAGCGCCGCGCTGCACAGATAGCCCGGCAGCAGCGCGATGCCAAGGCCCGCCAGCGCGGCCTCGGC
>JANXZA010000178.1 GCA_025355745.1 Rhizobacter sp.
CATTACTTTTCTTATACTTCGCGTGTCTTCGCGTGCCTTCGCGGCTGACTTTTTGTTGATCCCGCCCTCCCAACGAGCCCCTATGCAAACCTCCGAACTTCGCCAGCGTTTCCTCGACTACTTCGCGGCCCAGGGCCATCGGGTGGTCTCTTCCAGTCCGGTCATCGGGCCGGCGGATGACCCCACGGTGATGTGGACCAACGCGGGCATGGTGCAATTCAAGGATCTGTTCCTGGGCAAGGAGAAGCGCGACTACCAGCGTGCGGCCAGCAGCCAGAAGTGCCTGCGCGCAGGGGGCAAGCACAACGACCTCGATAACGTGGGCTTCACCGCGCGCCATCATACCTTCTTCGAGATGCTGGGCAACTTCAGCTTCGGCGACTACTTCAAGAAAGACGCGATCGGCTACGCCTGGGAACTGCTGACCGAGGTCTATAAGCTGCCCAAAGACAAGCTCTGGGTGACGGTCTATGCCGACGACGACGAGGCCTACGACATCTGGCACCGCCAGGTCGGCGTGCCGGCCGAGCGCATCGTGCGTATCGGCGACAACAAGGGCGCGGCGTATGCGTCCGACAACTTCTGGATGATGGGCGAAACCGGCCCGTGCGGCCCGTGCACCGAGATCTTCTACGACCACGGCGCCGAGATTGCCGGTGGCCCGCCGGGCTCGCCCACCGAGGACGGCGACCGCTACATCGAGATCTGGAACAACGTCTTCATGCAGTTCAACCGCCAGCTCGACGCGAAGAGCGGCGCCTATGTGATGCACCCGCTGCCGAAGCCCAGCGTCGATACCGGCATGGGGCTGGAGCGGCTCACGGCGGTGTTGCAGCACGTGCACAGCAACTACGAGATCGACCTGTTCGTGACCTTGCTGGCGGCGGCCAAGAAGGTCGTCGATGCGGCTTCCGGCGGGGGTGACCACGGCGCCGATTGCGACGCCGATTCACCGTCGCTGAAGGTCATCGCCGACCACATCCGAGCCTGCTCGTTCATCGTTGTCGACGGTGTGATCCCCGGCAACGAAGGCCGCGGCTACGTGCTGCGCCGAATCACCCGGCGCGCCATCCGCCATGGCTACAAGCTCGGCGCGCGCAAGCCGTTCTTCCATGCGCTGGTGGCCACGCTGGCAGCCGAGATGGGCGAGGCGTATCCGGAATTGCGGCAGGCGCAGGCGCGCGTCACGGCGGTGTTGAAGCAGGAGGAGGAACGCTTTTTCCAGACGATCGCCAATGGGATGGAGATTCTTGAGACGGCATTGGCGTTGCCCCCGCTCCCGCTGGGGGAGGGAGGAGGAATGCTGAGTGGCGAAGTCGCGTTCAAGCTGCACGACACCTTCGGCTTTCCGCTCGACCTGACGGCCGACGTGTGCCGCGAACTGGGTGTGACGGTGGACAGTGCGGGCTTCGATGCGCTGATGGCGCATCAACGTGAACAAGCCCGCGCGGCCGGCAAGTTCAAGATGGCACATGGGCTCGAGTACAGCGGCGTGGCGACTGCGTTCCACGGCTATGACGAACTCGCCCGCGAAGGCTCCCGGGTCACCGCCGTGTACGTTGACAGCACCTCGGTGCCGAACGCCAAGGCCGGCGACGACGCGGTGCTGGTGCTCGACCACACGCCGTTCTACGCCGAGTCCGGCGGCCAGGCCGGCGACACTGGCGAGCTGCGCAACGCCACGTCGCGGATGCTCGTCGAGGACACGATCAAGGTCCAGGCCAGCGTGTTCGGCCACCACGGCCGGGTCGTCGAAGGCGAGATCAGGGTCGGCGATGTGCTGGCGGCGCGCGTCGATGCCGAGCGCCGCGCCCGCACCGTGCGCAACCACTCGGCCACCCACTTGATGCACAAGGCGCTGCGTGACGTGCTCGGCGACCATGTGCAACAGAAGGGCTCGCTCGTGAATGCCGAGCGCACCCGCTTCGACTTTGCCCACAACACGCCGATGACCGATGCGCAGACGCGCGCGGTTGAGGCGATCGTGAACGCCGAGATCCTGGCCAACGTGGCGACGACTGCGCTCGTGATGGCGATCGACGAGGCGCAGAAATCTGGCGCGATGATGCTGTTCGGCGAGAAATATGGCGACGAGGTGCGCGTGCTCAACATCGGCAGCAGCCGCGAGCTGTGCGGCGGCACGCATGTGCTGCGCACCGGCGACATCGGCCTGTTCAAGATCGTCGCCGAGGGCGGCGTGGCGGCCGGCGTGCGTCGCATCGAGGCGGTGACCGGCGACAACGCACTGGCCTATCTGCAAGGGCTCGAAGCCACGGTGGCGCAACTTGCGGGCACGCTGAAGGCCGCGCCGGCCGAGGTGCCGGCACGCCTCGGCCAGGTGCTCGACCAGGTGCGCGCGCTCGAGAAGGAACTCGCCGTGCTGAAAGGCAAACTCGCTTCCGCGCAAGGTGACGAGCTGGTGTCGCAGGCGGTCGAAGTCAACGGCTTGAAGGTGCTGGCCGCGCAGCTTGCCGGTGCCGATGCGAAGACCTTGCGCGACGCGCTCGACAAGCTGAAGGACAAGCTGAAGAGCGCGGTCATCGTGCTGGCCAGCGTCGATGGCGACAAGGTGCAGATCGCGGCCGGCGTCACGGCCGACCGCACCGCCACCTTGAAGGCCGGCGAGCTGGTCAACTTCGTCGCTCAACAAGTCGGCGGCAAGGGCGGCGGCAAGGCCGACATGGCAATGGCCGGCGGCACCGACGCTTCCAGGCTCGGCGCGGCGCTGGCCTCGGTGCGCGGCTGGGTGGCCGAGCGGGTTTGATGCAAACGGAGCGGCCATGACGCTGACGATCCGCCGCACGAATTCCAAAGACGCTGCGGCCATGGCTCAGTTGATGAGCGACCCGGCCGTCTTCGGCGGCCTGCTGCAGATGCCGTACCCGAGCGAAGACCGCTGGCAGGCGCGGCTGGCCGAGGCCACACCGGTGGGGAAGGCCGAGCTGTCGCTGGTGGCAGAGCGCGATGGCGCGATCGTCGGTTCTGTCGCTCTCGATTCGGTCGGCGTGGCGCTGCGCCGCCGTCACGCAATGGGGCTGGGCATTCTGGTGGCGCGTGAAGCGCAGGGCCAAGGTGTGGGCACAGCGTTGCTGCAGGCCGTGTGCGACTACGCCGACAACTGGCTCGGCACCTTGCGCATCGAACTCACGGTGTATGCCGACAACGCGGTCGCGCAGCGGCTCTATGCGCGCTTCGGCTTCGAGATCGAAGGCCGGTTCCGGGGTTACGCGCTGCGCGACGGCGTGTTCGTCGACGCGCTGGCGATGGCCCGGTTTCACCCAAAGCCGCCGGCCATCGGCACGGTCGCGAAGGGGTGAACCGCAACCCGGAACTTGCGCGTTCCTGGATTCGTGTGCGCCGTCCAGCCGGCGCTCCAAACTCACCACCGCAGAGGCGCCGAGAACGCAGAGGTTCGCCGAGAAGACCATGCAATTGAATTAGCTCTGCGCAACTCTGCGTCACTCCGCCCCTCTGCGGTGAATGAGTTGGCTCTTGCATTCAACGGCCTCAACCCGCCGGCGCCCAGAACACCGCGAACCAGCCTTGCGGATCGGTCCAGTGCACTGGCGCATCGAAGCCGGCAGCCTGCAGCAAGGCACTGAAGCCGTCGATGCTGTACTTGTGCGAATTCTCGGTGTGCAGCCGCTCGCCGGCAGCGAATGCGCGCTGCCCGCCGGGCCAGCGCACGGTCAGGTTGTCGCGTGCTTCGAGGTGCATCTCGACCCGCGCCTCGCTCGCGTTGTACAGGCCGATGTGGCGCCAGCAAGCCGGGTCGAAGTCGCTGCCGATGAG
Source organism: Rhizobacter sp. (assembly GCA_025355745.1). Taxonomy (GTDB): domain Bacteria; phylum Pseudomonadota; class Gammaproteobacteria; order Burkholderiales; family Burkholderiaceae_C; genus LMDS01. Next base: position 3,793 of record JANXZA010000178.1, read on the forward strand.
CCGGTTCAGATGCCGCAGCAGGTTCAGGTTGAAGGCGGCGGTGACGCCGAGCGCGTCGGCATAGGCAGCCTCGAGCAAGGGCGCCGGTTTGATCAGGTCGATGCCGATCAGCAGCCCGCCGCCGCTGGCCCGCGCGCGCACGCTGCGCAAGAACCCAAGCGCCTCGGCGGGGGTGAAATTGCCGATGCTCGAGCCGGGGTAGAAGAACGCCGGCCGGCCTTCGATCAGCTCGGCCGGCATGTCGAGCGCGCGCGAGAAGTCCAGGCCGAGGCCGACCACGTCGAGCTGCGGGTGGGCGCGCTGCACGCCGGCCAGTGCGTCGCGCAGAAAGTCGACCGAGATGTCGATCGCCACATAGCGCGCCGGCTCGAACAGCGGGAACATCCGCACAGCCTTGGCACAGTTGCCGGCGCCGAGGTCGATCAAGGTGGTGCCCACGCCGACATGGCGCGCCATTGCCTGGCCATGCGCGGCGAAGATGGCCGCCTCGGTGCGCGTCGGGTAGTACTCGGGCAGTTCGGTGATGGCCTCGAACAGGTGTGAGCCGAGCCGGTCGTAGAAGTACTTCGGCGAGGCACTGGCAGCAGGGGCCAGCAGCGCACGCTGCGCCTCGGCGCGTTCGGCGGCGGAATCGGCGACGTGGCGTTGCAGGAATCGGGGGACGCGGGCGGGTGTCATGGCAACGGGCTCGGGCAAGGTGGGGCGGTGGCTCGCGAGCCGGTGGTATCCGACTGCGCAAAAAGGGCGACAGGGCGAGTCGCACGACCTTACAACGAGTTCCACCACAATGCGCTGGATGGAAAAAGCCGCACTCCCCGATCCGACGGCGACTCGGCTTTGCGGACTCCCGACCTCGCGGCGCGGGCTGCTCGGGGTGGTCGCAAGCCTGGGCAGCGCGATCGGCGCGGCGGCGATCGGCAACCTCGGCGCGGCGGCGAGCGCCCGTGCTCAGCCGGTGCGGCCGGCGCATGTGGTGCGTCCCTGGCCGGCGGGCAAGCCGACACCGGCGTTCGCGCTCAGCGACACGGAAGGCAAGACATGGACCCTGGAAGCGTTGCAAGGCAAGCCCTTGCTGCTGAATTTCTGGGCCAGCTGGTGCGAACCGTGCCGCACCGAGATGCCGTCGCTCGAGCTCCTCGCGACCCGCCATGAACGTGCGGGCCTGGTGGTGCTGGCAGTGAACTACCAGGAGGCGCTGCCGGCGATCCGGCGCTTTCTCGATGTGCAGCCGGTGTCGCTGCCGATCCTGCTCGACCCCGACGGCGCCGCAGCCGCCGCCTGGACGCCGCGCGTCTTCCCGGCCACAGTGCTGGTCGATCGCCGCGGCGTGCCGCGCGTGCAGGTGCTCGGCGGCCTCGACTGGCTGGGCGCCGACGCGCGTGTTTTGATCGAGCCGCTGCTCGCGCGGCCAAAGGTGGCGTGAAGGCGGGCCGCCCCGGCATGGCATGAAGGGCGCGCGACGCCGATAATCTGCAACCCAGTTCCATGGAGGCAAACATGAACCGTCCGAACCCCGCTCGGTGCAAGGTGTGGTCATGAGCGGCCCGGTCCAGATCGGCTTTTCGATCAACGAGATCCTGGCCCTCGCGTCGCTCGTCACCGGCGCCTGCTGGCTGACCTGGAAGCTGCGCACCCGGCGCCTCGGTGCGGTGCCCGAGAAGAAGCCGCTGTGGGTCAGCTTCGGCGCCGAATTGTTTTTGGTCGTGGCGTTGATGTTCACCTGCCGCGTCGCCGTGGCCGACTGGCCGAAGGTGCCGACCGGCTCGATGGAGCCAACGCTGCGGGTCGGCGACTACCTGCTCGTCAATCACCTCGCCTACGGCCCGCGCCTGCCGTTCACGAACACCGCGATCGAGTTCGGCCAGCCGCAGCGCGGCGACGTGGTGGTGTTCCGCTATCCGCTCGACGTGTCGGAGTTCTACGTCAAGCGCTTGGTCGGCCTGCCCGGCGATGTGGTGGCGTTCCAGGACGGTGCGGTGCGCGTCAACGGCGCACCCTTCGACGTGCAAATGCTCAGCGAGGGCACCGGCGCCGCCGTGGCGGCCGAAGACCGCGGCCAGTGGCTGCTGCGCGAAACGGCCGAGGGCCGCAGCCGCACCATCAAGGTCAACCCCTTCGTGATGGGCCGCCTGGGCGCCGACGGCATGGCCGCGCATTGCACCACGGCGCGCGCCGGCGCCTGGCAATGCACGGTGCCGGCGGGCCAGTACCTGATGATGGGCGACAACCGCGACAACTCGGCCGACTCGCGCGTCTGGGGCTTCCTGCCGCACGAGCAGGTCTACGGCAAGGCGGTGCGCGTGCTGTTCAACCTGAACGATCTGTCGCGGCTGTGGACGGCGCTGTGAGCCTCGCTGCTGGTGGCACTACGGGAGACGTTCAAGCGCGGCTCGATCTGGCCGGCAAGCACATCGTGCTCGGCCTGTCCGGCGGCATCGCCTGCTACAAAGCGGCCGACTTCGCGCGCGAGCTGGTGAAGGCCGGCGCCACGGTTCAGGTGGTGATGACCGAGGCGGCCGAACGGTTCATCACGGCGGTGACGCTGCAGGCCCTGTCGTTGCGCCCGGTGTTCACGAACCAGTGGGACGCGCGCGCGCCGAACAACATGGCGCACATCAACCTGACGCGCGAGGCCGCTGCGGTCGTGATCGTGCCGGCCAGCGCCGACTTCCTCGCGAAACTGGCGCAGGGGCGCGCCGACGACCTGCTCAGCCTGCTGTGCCTGGCGCGGCCGGCCGAGCGCTGCCCGCTGCTGGTGGCCCCGGCGATGAACCGCGAGATGTGGGCGCACCCGGCAACCCAGCGCAACCTGGCCCGGGTGCGTGCCGACGGTGCCACCGTGCTCGGCCCCGGCAGCGGCGACCAGGCCTGCGGCGAAACCGGCGACGGCCGGATGCTGGAGCCGGCCGAGCTGCTGGCCGATCTGGTCGCCTCCTTCCAACCCAAGACCTTGCGCGGCAAGACGCTGCTGATCACCGCCGGCCCGACCTTCGAGCCGATCGACCCGGTGCGCGGGCTAACGAACCGGTCGAGCGGCAAGATGGGCTTTGCGATCGCCCGCGCTGCCGCCGAGGCGGGAGCCGCCGTCACCCTGATCGCCGGCCCGGTGCATGAGGCCTCGCCGCGCGGCGTGCGCCGCATCGATGTCGGCACGGCGCAGCAGATGTTCGATGCGGTGCTGGCGCTGGCCGCCTCGCACGATGTGTTCGTTGCCACTGCCGCAGTCGCCGACTGGCGGCCCGCCATGTGCACCGAACACAAGCTGAAGAAGACCGGCGACCCCAAGCTGCCGAGCATCGAACTGACCGAGAACCCCGACATTCTGGCCACGGTGGCGCGCCTGCCGAATCGCCCGTACTGCGTTGGCTTTGCCGCCGAGAGCCACGACCTGTTGAAGCATGCGCGCGAGAAGCGGGCGCGCAAGAACGTGCCGCTGATCGTCGCCAACTTCGGTCCGGCGACCTTCAGCCGCGACGACAACGTGCTGACCCTGGTCGACGCGAGCGGCGAGCGCGAATTGCCGCGCGCCGACAAGCTGACTCTGGCGCGGCAACTGGTGGCCGAGATTGCCGCGCGACTGTCGGCAGCGGCTGCATGAATGTGGCTCGCGCCCCGCTGATCGATCTGAAGGTGCTCGACGCACGCCTGGCCGATTTGCTGCCCGCTTACGCCACTCCCGGCAGTGCCGGCCTGGATCTGCGCGCCTGTCTCGATGCGCCGCTGGTGCTGGCGCCGGGCCAGACCGAACTGATCCCGACCGGCCTGGCGATCCATATCAACGACGCCGGCCTGGCCGCGATGATCCTGCCCCGTTCGGGCCTCGGCCACAAACACGGCATCGTGCTCGGCAACCTGGTCGGCTTGATCGACTCGGACTACCAGGGGCCGCTGATGGTGAGTTGCTGGAACCGCAGCGCCGTGGCCTTCACGGTCCAGCCGATGGAGCGCATTGCGCAACTCATGATCGTGCCGGTGGTGCAGGCGGGGTTTCGGGTCGTGGACGAGTTCGGTGCTTCGGCGCGCGGGGTTGAAGGCTTCGGGTCGACGGGTCGGGCTTGAGGGTTTGGGCGCGATGAGACGTCCGGCGCTTGACAGACAACTCACGCACCGCAGAGGCGCAGAGAACGCTGAGGAACGCCGAGGAAAGATGAGGGCTCCATTTCCTTGAATCTACTCTGCGCAACTCTGCGTTCTCTGCGTCTCTGCGGTGGTGAGTTGGCTTGATCTACATTCGCATACGATTTTGAAATCGACAGGACGGTTCATGCACTGGGTGCTCGTGGCTAGGGTTGGGGTGGTGGTGGGCGTGCTGACCGCTGCCGGATGCAGCAAGGAACCGCAGGCGGGGAACGGGGCAGGGGCTGCTGCTGCCCAGGCATCGGCGTCGTCGGGCGTCGGCGCTGGCCCCGGTGGCAGTGCCCCGATCAGCGTCACCTCGGTGCGGGCGCAGCGGCGCGATGTCGATGTGATGCTGGAGGCCACCGGCACGGTGACGGCGCTGAACACTGTCGACATCCGCTCCCAGGTCAGCAGCGTGATCACGCGGGTCGAGATTCGCGAAGGCCAGTTCGTCAAGGCCGGTCAAGTGCTGTTCACGCTCGACGCCCGCAACGACGAGCTGGGTCTGGCCAAGGCGCGCGCGCAGCTCGCGAGCAACCTGGCGACACTGGCCGATGCGCAACGCCAACTGGCACGCAGCACCGACCTGCTCGCGCAGGGCTTCATTTCGCAGGGCGCGGTCGATACCAATCGGACCCTGGTCGACAGCCAGAACTCGGTCGTCGCCGCGACCCGCACCGCCATCGACGCGGCGCAGGTCGCGCTGTCGTACAACCGCATCAAGGCGCCCGCGTCGGGCCGCGCCGGCGCCATCAATGTGTTCGCCGGCACGACGGTGCAGCCCGGCGGCGCCGCGCTCGTCACCATCACCCAGCTCGACCCGATCGGCGTCGCGTTCAACGTACCACAGCGCAACCTGACTGACGCGCTGCGCACCTTGCGCGCGGGCGGCGGCACGGTCACGGCGCTGCTGCCGGAAAACCTTGGCAGTGCGACCGGCAAGCTCCAGTTCGTCGACAACGTCGTCGACCCCAACTCGGGCACGGTGCGGGTCAAGGCCGAGTTCGGGAACCGCGATGAGGTGTTGTGGCCCGGCGCGTTCGTGACCGTCCGCCTGGCCGTGCGCACGCTGAAAGACGCGACGGTGCTGCCGCAGGCGGCGGTGATCCAGGGGCCGCGCGGCAGCGTCGTCTACGTCATCGATGCGCAGAACAAGGCCCAGGCCCGGCCGGTCGAAGTGGTCTACGGCAGCGGCCTGGACGCGGTGGTCAGCGGCGTGCAGCCGGGCGAGCGCATCGTTCTCGACGGGCGCCAGAACCTGCGCGCCGGCGTGGCTGTGGCGGAGCGCGCGGCCAGCGGGGCCGGGGCTAATGGCGAAGCCAAGCGGCAGCGCGGCGCCGGCGCGGCGAGCGCTGCGTCTGGCACCTCGCCATGAACCTGTCGGAGCTGTTCATCCGCCGCCCGGTGCTGACGGTGCTGCTGAATGCGGCCATCGTCGCGGCCGGCGTGATCGCCTACGGCCGGATTCCGGTGGCGGCGCTGCCGAGCTACAACACGGCCGTCATCAACGTCTCGGCGAACCTGCCGGGTGCCAGCCCCGAGACGATGGCGACCTCGGTGGCGCTGCCGCTGGAAAAGCAGTTCGCGACGATTTCCGGCCTCAGCATCATCAGCTCCAGCAGCACTCTCGGCTCGACCTCGCTGACGCTCGAGTTCGACCAGGGCCGCGACATCGACGCCGCCTCGGTCGATGTGCAGGCGGCGCTGCTGCGCGCCCAGCGCTCGTTGCCGCAGGACATGACGTCGCCGCCGTCGTACCGCAAGGTCAATCCGGCCGATGCTCCGGTGCTGTTCATGGCGTTGACCTCGCCGTCGCTGAAGCTGTCGGAACTGAACGACTACGCCGAGCACCTGATCTCGCCGACCTTGTCGACGCTGGCGGGCGTGGCCCAGGTCAACATCTTCGGCGCCAAGCGCTTCGCGGTGCGGGTGCGCGTGCAGCCGCAGGCGCTGGCCGCGCGCAACATCGGCCTTGACGAACTGAGCGCCGCGCTCACGGCCGCGAACGTCAACACGCCGGTGGGCACGCTCGAAGGCGCCCAGCAAACGCTGACCTTGCAGGCGAACCGGCAGCTGCGCAACGCAGCCGAGTTCGCCGACCTGATCGTCAGCACCCGCGGCGGCAACCCGGTGAGGCTGCGCGACGTGGCCTCGGTCGAAGACAGCTATGAGTCGGTCAAGACCTACGCCAGCTTCGACGGCGAGCCGTCGATCTCGCTGGCCGTGTTCCGCCAGCCGGACGCGAACACCGTCAAGGTGGTCGATGCGGTGCGCGCGGCGCTGCCGGGGTTCCAGTCGCAGCTGCCGCAGTCGGTGAAGATTTCGCTGGTCAACGACCGCTCGGTGTCGGTGCGTGCGGCGCTCCACGATGTGACCTTGACGATGCTCGGCACGGTGGTGCTGGTGGTGCTGGTGATCTTCCTGTTCCTGCGCCGGTTCGTTGCCACGATGATCCCGACCTTGTCGCTGCCGGTGTCGCTGATCGGCGCCATCGCGCTGCTCTGGGCCTTCGGCTACACGCTCGACAACATCTCGCTGCTCGGCATCACGCTGGCAGTCGGGCTGGTGGTCGACGATGCGATCGTGATGCTGGAAAACATCATCCGCCATGTCGAAGACGGCGTGCCGCCGTTCCAGGCAGCACTGCGTGGTTCGCGCGAGGTCGGCTTCACGATCCTGTCGATCTCGAGCTCGCTGATCGCGGTGTTCATTCCGATCTTCTTCATGCCGGGCGTGATCGGCCTGCTGTTCCACGAGTTCGCGGTGGTGGTGGCGCTGGCGATCGTCGTCTCGGCCTTCGTCTCGTTGACGCTGGTGCCGATGCTGGCGAGCCGCTTTCTCACCGACGACGCGCACAAGAAGCAGCCCGGTGCGCTGGTGCGCTCGTTCGAGCGTGGCTTCGATGCGGTGCTGCGCGCCTACGCCCGCTCGCTCGACGCTGCGTTGCGGCACCGGTGGTCGGTCGGGTTCGTCGCGCTGCTGACGGTGGTGGCGACAGTCTGGCTGTTCATCGAGATTCCGAAAGGCTTCTTCCCCGAAGAAGACATCGGCCAGATCCAGGTCAGCACCGAAGCTGCCGAAGACACCTCATTCCCGGCCATGGTGCGCCTGCAGGAGCGGGTGGTCAGCGTGTTTCGCGACGACCCGAACATCGCCAGCGTGAACGCCTTCAACGGCGGCGGTGGTGCGCAGAACACCGGCCGGCTGTTCATCAACCTGAAGCCGCGCGACCAGCGAGCGCCGATGAAGAAGGTCGTCGAAGGCCTGCGCCGCAAGCTGCGCGACGTGGCCGGCATCACGGTGTTCATGCGGCCGATCCAGAACCTGCAGCTCGGCGGGCGCCAGAGCAAGGCGCAGTACCAGTACATCCTGCAAAGCGTGACGGCCGACGAGCTCAGCGCCTGGGCGCAGCGCCTGCAGGAGCCGATGCGCGCCGACCCGATGTTCCGCGACGTGAACAGCGATTCGCAACTGAAAGGCCTGCAGGCCTCGCTGAAGATCGACCGGGATCGCGCGAACACACTGGGCGTGTCGATCAACGCGGTGCGCAGCGCCTTGTTCAGCGCCTTCGGCGAGCGCCAGGTGTCGACGATCTACACCAGTGTCGACAGCTACCAGGTCATCATGGAAGTGGCGCCGGATGCGAAGCAGGATGAAAGCGCCTTCGACAACATCTACGTGCGTTCGAGCACCGGCGCGCTGGTGCCGATGTCGAGCTTCACGACCGTCACGCGCACGGTCGGGCCGACCTCGATCAACCACGTCGGCCAGCTGCAGGCGGTGACGGTGTCGTTCAACCTCGCGCCCGGAACGGCGCTCGGCGACGCCACCGCAAAGATCGAGAAGTACCGCGAACAGATCCGCCTGCCGTCGACCGTGATCACCACCTACGGCGGCGACGCGGCGGTGTTCAAGAGCTCGCAAGGCAGTCAGGCGGTGCTGATCATCGGCGCGCTGCTGGTCATCTATGTGCTGCTGGGCGTGCTGTACGAAAGTTATGTCCACCCACTGACGATTCTTGCCGGCCTGCCATCGGCGGCGGTCGGCGCGCTGCTGATGCTGCGCCTGTTCGATCAGGACCTGACCCTGATCGCCACCATCGGCATCCTGATGCTGATTGGCATCGTCAAGAAGAACGCGATCATGATGATCGACTTCGCGCTCGACGCGCAGCGCAGCCGCGGCCTCGCGCCGGCCGTGGCGATCCGCGAGGCCTGCGTGCTGCGCTTTCGCCCGATCATGATGACGACGCTGGCCGCGCTGATGGGCGCGCTGCCGATTGCGCTCGGCCTCGGCGCCGGCGCCGAGTTGCGCCAGCCGCTCGGCCTGGCGGTGGTCGGCGGGCTGGTGTTCTCGCAGGCCATCACGCTGTACATCACGCCAGTGATCTACTTGGCGCTGGACCGCTTCAGCGGCAACGGACCGGTGACGACGCCGGAGGGTGTCGGCACGACATCGTCGGGCGCGGCGGCAGCCGAGAAGCCGGCGTAGCGCCGAGCAAGTGGCGCCGCGTCAGTGCAGCCGCGTGCCGGGCGGCGCGGTACTCATCACGCTGACCAGCGGCTCGCCGACGCTGCCGGCCTCGACTTCCGCAGCGCTGGCTTCACGCACGCCGCGCACGACCAGGTCGAGCCGCAGCGCGATACCGGCCAGCGGATGGTTGCCGTCCAGCACCACATGGCCGGGATAGACCTCGGTCACGGTGTAGACGGCATCGGTGGGCATCGCGGGTGTAGCCGCACCGTCGGGCGGGCCGTCGAACTGCATGCCGATCTCGACCGCGTCCGCGAACACATCGCGCGCTTCAAAGAAAACGAGCTCGGGGCGGTAGTCGCCGAAGGCCTGTTCGGGTTCGAGATGCAGTTCGGTCGAGTAGCCGGTCTGCTGGTCGAGCAAGGCCTCTTCGACCTTGGCCAGCAGGTCGTCGCCGCCGACCAGAAACTCCACCGGATCGGCCAGTTCGTCGATCAGGTTGCCTTGGGCGTCTTGCAGTCGCCAGGTCAGGCTGACGACGCACGGAGATGTGATTTGCATCGACCGATGATCGCACAATCACCCCATGGACCTGACCCTTGCGACGCCCTTGCTCGGCGGCCTTTCGGCCGAAGTATTCATGCGCCGGCACTGGCAGAAGAAGCCCTTGCTGGCGCGTGGCGCGCTGCCGGTTGATGAGGCCTTCGTGACGCGTGCTCAGCTGTTCGCGCTGGCGTCCCGAGAGACGGTCGAGTCGCGTCTGATCGAGCGCGGTGCGGGCGGCTGGCGGCTGCGCCAGGGCCCGTTCAAGCGCGCCGCCTTGCCGCCGTTGAAGCAGGCCGCATGGACCATGCTGGTGCAGGGCGTGGACCTGCATCTGAACGGCGCACGTGCGCTGCTTGACCGCTTTCGCTTCGTGCCGGACGCGCGGCTCGGCGATGTCATGGTGTCGTATGCGAGCGATGGCGGCGGCGTCGGCCCGCATGTCGATTCTTACGACGTGTTCCTGTTGCAGTTGCAGGGCCGGCGGCGCTGGCGCATCGGGCGGGTCGGCGATCCTGCGCTGTTGCCCGACGTGCCGTTGAAGATTCTCGCGGCCTTCGAACCTGAGCACGAGTGGCTGCTGGAACCCGGCGACATGCTGTACCTGCCGCCCGGCTGGGGCCATGACGGCGTGTCCGAAGGCGAGTGCCTCACAGCCTCGATCGGCTTTCGTGCGGCGGGCCGCGAGCAGCTCGGCCGCGAGGTCTTGCAGCGTGCGCTGGATGGCGCTGAGCCGATCGAAAACGACTCCTTGTACCGGGACCCGAAGCAGCCCGGCACCGACGCTGCGGGCCGCATCCCGCTTGCCTTGCAAGCCTTTGCGGCCGACGCGGTGGCGCGCACGTTGGCCGCGCCGCGCTGGCTCGGCTGTGCATTGGGCGAGGTGCTGAGCGAACCCAAACCCGGCGTCTGGTTCGAGACCGCAACGACGCTGTCCGGCGAGGGCGGCAAGGACGGCGTGGTGCTGGACCGGCGCTCGCGCATGCTCTACGACGATTGGCATGTGTTCATCAACGGTGAGTCGTTCCGGGCTGCCGGGCGCGACGCGACCCTGATGCGACGGCTCGCCGATCAACGCTCGCTGTCGGCGCGCGAGCGGTTTGCGTTGAGCCCGCCGGCCCGTGAGCTGCTCGACGATTGGGTCGCGGCGGGCTGGATACTGACGATCCAGGAGATGACGCCATGACTGCTGCCACTCACGGCTTGATCACGTCACGCGGCGAATTCCACGCTGCACTGCGCGAAGCGTTCGAGGCGGCAGCGTCGGTTGGCTGTCGCGAGCTGTGCTTGTGCGACGCGAACTTCGCCGACTGGCCGCTCGGCGAGCGCAGCGTGGTCGAGCAACTCGGCCGCTGGGCCGCGTCGCAACGCCGGCTGACGATCATCGCCGGCAGCTTCGATGAGGTGGTGCGGCGCCATCCGCGCTGGGTCGAGTGGCGGCGCCAGTGGTCGCATGCGGTGCAGTGCCGCACCAGCGCTGAGCCTGACAGCGGCCCGATGCCGACCTTGCTGATCGCGTCGGGCTTGTTAAGCGTGCGCTTGTCGGACGCTGACTTGCACCGAGGGCGCTGGTCGCGCGAGACCGCCGACCTGGTTCATTGCCGCGAAATCTTTGACGCGGTTTTGCAACATTCGACCGAGACCTTTCCGGTCACCACAACCGGTCTCTAGGGAATCTCCCTAGAGCTGGCTATAATCAAAGGCTAGGCAGTGGAATGGCAAGAGCTCTCCGCGCCTGTTGACGTTGGGGCTCTGCACTTGTAAGGGTTCCCACAATTTGCTGTAATTGTTCGACCCCAATGACACCGAGGACACCCATGAACAAGTCGATTCTGCTCGCATCCATCGTCGCCGCCGTTGCGCTTTCCGCTTGCGGCAAGAAAGAAGAAATGCCCGCTGCCGCCGCCGCTTCGGCAGCTGCGGCCCCGATGGTGGCTGAGGCTGCATCGGCCGCCGGTACCGCCGTCGACAACGCCGTTTCCGCTGCTGCCACCGCCGCGATGGCCGGCGCCAGCTCGGCGATGGGCGCTGCATCCGCCGGTGGAGCGATGGCTGCCGACGCGATGAAAGACGCCGCCGGCAAAGCCGCCGACGCCGCCAAGGACGCTGCCGGCAACGCTGCCGACGCCGCCAAGGACGCTGCCGGCAAGGCTGCGGACGCGATGAAGAAGTAATCGCCCTCGCGCGATGTTATGAAGAGCCGCCTTCGGGCGGCTTTTTCCTGGGCGCTCGCAGCGCGGTGGAGCGCATCAGCGCGCCGCAGCCGGAAACGTTCAGCCGAGGTCCAGCCAGCCGAATCCCAGCACGGGGTCGGCCACGACGATGTCGGCCGGCGCGGCGCCGCAAACGCGGGCCAGCGCAGCGCGCGCGAGCTCGGGCCGGTTGTTGCGTTCGCTGAGATGCGCAGCGACAAGATGACGCATCTCGGCGTGCCGGCAGGCGTCGAGAATCTGCGCCGCCATGTCGTTCGACAAATGCCCGAAGCGCCCGCCGATGCGTTGCTTCAGAAACGCCGGGTAGCGTGAATCCGCCAGCAGGCCGGCGTCATGATTGCACTCAAGCAGCAAGGCATCGCAGCCTTGCAGGTTCGCCACCAGGTGCGGCGTGATGGAGCCGACATCGGTCAAGACGCCGAGCTGGTGCGCCCCATCTGAACAGCGCAATTGCAGCGGCTCCTGCGCGTCGTGGGCCACCGTGTACGGCATGAGCTGCAGATCGCCGACCTCGATGGCCTGGCCGTCGCGTGCGAACCGCAGCAAACCGTCGGATTCCGGTTCGCCGATGGCGCGCCAGGTGCCGCGGCTCATCCACAGCGGCAGGCCGTGGCGGCGCGCGAAGGGTACAGCGCAGCCGATGTGGTCGCCGTGCTCGTGGGTCACGAACACAGCGTCGATGGCGTCGCTCTGCAAGCCGGCGCGGGTCAGCCGAAGGTCGAGTTCGCGCAGTGAAAAACCGCTGTCGATCAGCAGCCGGCTGGTGGTGGCGCCGCTGCGCGCCTCGACCACAGTGGCGTTGCCGGTGCTGCCGCTGCCCAGGCTACAAAAGCGCACGGACCGGGCCGCCGCCGCCGGCCTACTTCAGCTCTTCGAGCAGCAGTGTGGTGATGCGCTTGCCGGCTTCACCGCTCTCGGGAGTGCCCTGGTTATTGAGCACCGACACCGTGCTGCGATCGCCTTCGCCTTTCACCGAAACGCGGTAGCGAGCCAGTGCGCCCGGGTCGTCCTTCTTGCCGAAGCTGAACAGCTTGGAGATGAAGCCGGGCTCTTCCTTGCCGGCAAATGCCGGGTCGACGTAGCGCACGAAATACAGGCCCTGGGCACGGTCGCGGTCTTCGACCGTGAAGCCGCTGCGGTCGAGCGCCACGCCGACACGCCGCCAGGCCCGATCAAACCCGTCGTCGATCTGCAGTGTGGTGCTGGGCAGCGTACCGATGATGCGGGCCCGCGCCGGTGCGCCCGGCGCGCCTGGAATCACCGCGGCTGTCTTGGCGACCTCTTCGGTGGCGCCCAGCTTGAGCATCAGGCGCGACAGCAACTCGCCTTCGAGCTGCGGGTCGGCCAGGCGCGGTTGCCATACGGTGGTTTCCTTGCGCTCGCCCTGGTAGATCTCGATCATGCCGCGGTGCGTGATGTAGACCTCGCTGCCGCCGCCCGGCACGCGCTCGACGCGGGTGCGGAACTTGTCGAGTTCGCCGGTCGAATAGACTGAATCGAAGACCTTGCCGATCGAGGCGCGAATGAAGTCGACCGGGATCTTGCCGCGGTTCTCGGCCCAGTCGGTTTCCATCACGCCGGCGGTCGGCGTGTCCTTGACGATGACGAAGCCGCGCTCTTTCCAGAACGCCTGCAATTGCGGCCAAAGCTGCTCCGGCGACAGGCCGGTGCGAACCCAGCGCTCGTTGCCCAGACGTTCGATGCGCACCTCGCCGGCCGACTGCGCCGCCACCGCCGCTGCCTGCACGGTGGCGGGCGAGGCGGCCACAGTGCCGGCCTGGTACGCGGCCGCACTGACCGCGCCACCCTGCACCGGCTGGTAGCGCGAGTCGCGTGTCAACTGGGTCAGGTCGGGCGGCACTTCGAGCCCGGAGGTCTTGGTCCCGGAGCTCGTGCGGTAGTCGATCTTGTCGCCGGCCATCAGGGAATCGAGGGTCGAGCAGCCAGGCAACACCAGTGCGCAGACCAGCGCCAGTGCGGTGGCGGAAATAGGGGAAGTGGCGGGAGCGGGATGGGAACGGGTCACAGGGTGCATCTCCAGAAAGCATGGTGCGCGGGTCGCAGCGGCGCCCGCAGCAGGTGTGATGGACGGCGATTCAAAGCAGGCCGGCGTCGCGCAGCGCCTGCTCGACAGTCGCCTGGCCTGCTGGCGTCAACGGCGTGACTGGCAGGCGCAGTGCCGCGCCGCACAGGCCGAGCCGGGCCATCGCCCATTTGGCAGGGGCCGGGCTGGGTTCGATGAACAGGTGGCTGTGCAGTGGCAGCAGCTTGAGGTGGATTGCGGCCGCCTCGCGAGCCTGACCGGCCATGGCGGCAATGCAGAGATCGTGCATCGCCCGCGGTGCCAGGTTGGCGGTGACGCTGACGTTGCCGTGGCCGCCGAGCAGCATCAACGCCACGGCCGAGCCGTCGTCGCCGGAGTAGACCGAAAAGCCCTGCGGTGCGCGCTTGATGAGCCACGACGCACGGTCGATCTGGCCGGTCGCTTCCTTGATGCCGACGATGCCCGGCACCTGCGCCAGCCGCATAGCCGTGTCGACCTGCATATCGGCGACGGTGCGGCTCGGCACGTTGTACAGCACCATCGGAATGTCGACCGCTTCGGCGATGGCCTTGAAGTGACGGTAGATGCCTTCCTGCGAAGGCTTGTTGTAGTAGGGCACGACCGACAGGCTGCAGTCGGCGCCGACCTCGAGCGCATAGCGCGACAGCTCGATCGCCTCAGCCGTCGAATTGCCGCCTGTGCCGGCCATGATGGGCACACGGCCCTTCGCATGCTCGACCGAGACGCGGATCACGTCGCAGTGCTCCTGCACCGTCACGGTCGGCGATTCGCCGGTGGTGCCGACCACGCCGATGCAGTCGGTGCCTTCGGCGATGTGCCAGTCGATCAGCTTGCGCAACGCGTCGAAGTCGATGCTGCCGTCGTCGTGCATCGGCGTGACGAGCGCCACGATGCTGCCCAGAATCGGTTTCATGCGGGTTCCTATGAATCAGAATATTTTACCTGCCCGGCGCCGGTTTCCGAGGGCCGGAGCAGGTGGCGCGCCAGAGCGGGCGCCGCAGATGGCTCGCGGACCGCGACGATGCGTTGCACGAAGCGCGGCGCGCTGCCATTCAACGCAGCTTCGAAGCCATCTTCGAACGCCACGGCACGCAGACTCTCCATCGCTTTCAAAAGTTCACCGGGGCGCAGCAGGAACGCCGGGTTCGAGGGTTTGCCAACCGTCTCGTTGCCGCTCGCAAACGTCTCGTAGATCAACACGCCGCCATCGGCCACGCTGGCCAACAGCGTTGGCAGCAAATCGCGCCACAGGTAGTTCGTGACGACCACGGCGTCGAAGCGCCGGCCGGGCAGCGGCCATGGCGCGCACTCGATGTCGGCGATGACGGTCTCGGCAACGCTCGCCAATGCCTGCAGCGCAGCGCCGTCGCGGTCCACGCCGGTGACGCGGCAGCCGCGTTGCGCAAACCAGCGTACGTGGCGACCGGAGCCGCAGGCCACGTCGAGCACGCTTGCGCCGGGCGCCACCAGATGTGACCAGCGCTGCACCCAGCGTGACGCGGGCGAAGGCTCGTCGATGCTCAAGCGGCGGCCCGGCTGGCCATGTCGATGCGCTCGATGTCGCTCGCGTCGAGCTTCAAATGCGCCGCCGCGACCAGCCCGGCGAGCTGTTCCAGCGAAGTCGCGCTGGCGATCGGCGCGGTGATGCTGGGCCGCGCCATCTGCCACGCCAGCGCCACCTGCGCCGGTGTGGCGTCGCAGTGTTGCGCGACTTCGCCCAGCGCGTCCAGCACGCCGAGCCCATGCGTGTTCAAGTACTTCTTGACCGCGCCGCCGCGCGGGCTCTGGCCCAGGTCGGCGGCGCTGCGGTACTTGCCGCTCAGGAAGCCGCTGGCGAGCGCGAAAAAGTTGATGACCCCCAAGCCGTGCTGCACGCACACGGCCTCGAGTTCGTCTTCGTACGCGCCGCGCTCGACCAGGTTGTACCAAGGCTGCAAGACTTCGTAGCGCGGCAGGCCGTGGGTGCGGCTCACGTCGAGTGCTTCACTCAGGCGCGCGGCGGTGTAATTCGACGCGCCGATCGCGCGCACCTTGCCTTCGCGGATCAGGTCGGCATATGCGCCCAGCGTTTCCGCCAGCGGTGTTTTCGGGTCATCGTCGTGCGACTGGTACAGGTCGATCACATCGGTCTGCAAGCGCTTCAGCGAGGCCTCGACGGCGCTGCGGATATAGACCTTCGTCAGGCCGACCTTGCCATCGCCCATGTCCTTGCCGACCTTGGTGGCGATGACGACGCGGTCGCGCTTGCCGCTTTGCCTGAACCACTTGCCGATGATGATTTCCGACTCGCCGCCGCTGTGGCCGGGCACCCAACGCGAGTACAGGTCGGCGGTGTCGATGAAGTTCATGCCGGCATCGACCCAGGCGTCGAGCAGCCTGAACGAGGTGGTCTCGTCGACGGTCCAGCCGAACACATTGCCGCCGAAGCACAGCGGCGAGACCTGCAGGCCGGAGCGGCCCAGTTCGCGTCGGATCATCGAAATTTCCTCTCTGGTTGCAAGCTGCATTCTTGCAGTTCCGGCGCCTCCTAGAATCCGCCGCCATGGCAACCAGACCCGCAAGCAAACCCGCGAGCAAGATCGCACCGACCTACGCCGAAGCCTCGATCCGCGTGCTCAAGGGCCTGGAGCCCGTCAAGCAGCGTCCGGGCATGTACACCCGCACCGAGAGCCCGCTGCACATCATTCAGGAAGTGATCGACAACGCCGCCGACGAATGCCTGGCCGGGTACGGCAAACGCATCGACGTGACGCTGCACGCCGACGGCTCGGTCAGCGTTGACGACGACGGCCGCGGCATCCCGTTCGGCCTGCACCCCGAAGAGCAGGTGCCGGTGGTCGAGATTGTTTTCACCCGCCTGCACGCCGGCGGCAAGTTCGACAAAGGCGCGGGCGGCGCGTACAGCTTCTCGGGCGGGTTGCACGGTGTGGGCGTGAGCGTGACGAACGCGCTGTCGACGCGGCTCGACGTGACGGTGTTTCGGGACGGCCAGGTCGCCAAGCTCGCCTTCGGAAGTGGCGATGTGATCGAAGCCCTGACCTTGCGCAAGGCAGCCTCGGGCGACCGCAAGAGCGGCACCACCGCGCGCGCCTGGCCCGACCCGAAGTACTTCGAGACGGCCGAGCTGCCGAAGCACGACCTCATCCACCTGCTGCGCAGCAAGGCGGTGCTGATGCCGGGTGTCACGGTGACCTTGACGGTCGAAAAAGCCGGCCGCACCGAGCCCGAGCGGCAGACCTGGCTCTACCAGGGCGGCCTGCGCGACTACCTGTTGCAGACCCTTGTTGCCGACCCGGTGATCCCGCTGTTCGAAGGCGCCCACTACGCCGACGGCAGCGAGAGCGAGAACTTCGCCGAAGGCGAGGGCGCGGCCTGGTGTGTGGCCTTCACCGACGAAGGCGCGCCGGTGCGCGAGAGCTATGTGAACCTGATCCCCACCGTGGCCGGCGGCACCCACGAGTCGGGCCTGAAGGACGGCCTGTTCGGCGCCGTGAAGGGCTTCATCGACATGCACAGCCTGCTGCCCAAGGGCGTGAAGCTGATGCCCGAAGACGTGTTCTCGCGCGCCAGTTTCGTGCTCAGTGCAAAGGTGCTCGACCCGCAGTTTCAGGGCCAGATCAAGGAGCGGCTGAACTCGCGCGACGCACTGCGGCTGGTCTCGATCTATGTCAAGCCGTCGCTTGAACTTTGGTTGAGCCAGCATGTCGAGGTCGGCCGCAAGCTCGCCGAACTCGTCATCCGCCAGGCCCAGACGCGGCAGCGCGCGTCACTCAAGGTCGAAAAGCGCAAGGGCTCGGGCGTGGCCGTGCTGCCCGGCAAGCTGACCGATTGCGAGAGCCGCGATCTCAATCTGAACGAGGTGTTCCTGGTCGAGGGCGACTCGGCCGGTGGCAGCGCGAAGATGGGCCGCAACAAGGAGACTCAGGCGATCCTGCCGCTGCGCGGCAAGGTGCTCAATGCCTGGGAGGTCGAGCGGGATCGGCTGTTCGCGAACAACGAGATTCACGACATCGCGGTGGCCATCGGCGTCGACCCGCATGGCGCCGGGCCGTATGCGCCGGGGCACGAGCCCGACCTGTCCGGCCTGCGCTACGGCAAGGTCTGCATCCTCAGCGATGCCGACGTCGACGGCTCGCACATCCAGGTGCTGCTGCTGACGCTGTTCTTCCGCCACTTTCCGAGGCTCGTCGAGACCGGCCACATCTACATCGCCAAACCGCCGCTGTTCCGCATCGACGCCCCGGCGCGCGGCAAGAAGCCGGCCGCGAAGATCTATGCGCTCGACGACGGCGAACTGAACGCCACGCTCGACAAGCTGCGCAAGGAAGGCACGCGCGAGAACGCCTGGAGCATCAGCCGCTTCAAGGGCCTGGGCGAGATGAACGCCGAGCAGTTGTGGGACACGACCCTGAACCCCGACACCCGGCGCCTGCTGCAAGTCGAGTTCGGCGTGCTCGGGTTTGCCGACACCACGTCGGCGCTGAACAAGCTGATGGGCAAGGGCGAGGCTCAGGCGCGGCGCGACCTGATGGAGTTGCGCGGGGACGAGGTCGAGGTGGATGTGTGATGGCCTCGGCTCGCGCACAGCAACGCACCGTAGAAGGATAGTTTGCATGCACTCAACGATGATGAATGTGCCGCTGTCGCTGAACCACCTGCTGGAGCGCGCCGGCACGCTGTTCGCCGGCAACACCGTGGTCTCGCGCCTGCCAGACAAGTCGCTGCGCACCCACACCTACGGCGAGATCTACCGCCGAACCCGGGCGTTAGCCTCGGCGTTGCAGGCGCTCGGGTTGAAGCAGGGCGATCGGGTCGCCACGCTGTGCTGGAACCACCACGCCCACCTCGAGTGCTACTTCGGCATCCCGGCCGCCGGCGGCGTGATGCACACCCTGAACCTGCGCCTCGCGGCCGACGAGATCGGCTGGATCGCAGCCGATGCACAAGACCGGTTCCTGATCGTCGACGACATCCTGCTGCCGCTATACCGGCAGTTCGCAGCGGCCCACGCGTTCGAGCGAATCATCGTCGTGCCGTTCTCGGCTGCGGCAGTTCCAGCCGGGTTTATCGACTACGAAACGCTGCTCGCCGGCGCCGACCCGGACGGCTTCGCATACGCCGCGCACAGCGAAGACGATCCGGTCGCGATGTGCTACACGTCGGGCACGACCGGGCGGCCGAAGGGCGTGGCCTATTCGCACCGCTCGAGCGTGCTGCACACGCTGGTCGGCTGCCTGCCCGACTACTGGGGCCTGTGCAGCACCGACGTGGTCTTGCCGGTCACGCCGATGTTCCACGCCAACTGCTGGGGCGTGCCCTATGGCGCGGTGATGATGGGCGTGAAGCTGGTCTTCCCCGGCCCGCACCTGCACCCGGATGACCTGCTCGACCTGATGCAGCTCGAACCGCCCACGCTGGCGCTCGGCGTGCCCACCATCTGGATGGGCCTGATCCAGCGCTACGACCAGGCGTTGAGCACCGAATCCGGCCGCTGGAAGCTGCCGCACGGCATGCGCTCGCTGGTCGGCGGTGCGGCCGTTCCCGAGGCCCTGATCCGCGCCTTCGCCAGGCACGGCGTGTGGCTGCTGCAAGGCTGGGGCATGACCGAGACCTCGCCGCTGGCGACCGTCTCGTACCTGCGCAACGAGTTGAAGGATGCGGGCGACGAAGCACGTTTCAAACGCGCCGCGATGGCCGGCGTGCCGGTGCCGCTGGTCGATGTGCGCATCCGCACCGACGACGGGGCTGACGCGCCGTGGGACGGCGCGACGATGGGCGAGATCCAGGTGCGTGGCCCGTTCATCACCGGCTCGTACCACCAGGTTCCGGTCAGCGACGACAAGTTCACGACCGACGGTTTCCTGCGTACCGGTGACGTGGCGACGATGGACGCGCTCGGCTTCGTGCGCATCACCGACCGCACCAAAGACCTGATCAAGTCGGGCGGCGAATGGATCAGCTCGGTCGATCTGGAGAACGCGCTGATGGCGCATCCGGCCATCATCGAAGCGGCCGTGATCGCGATCCCCGACGACAAGTGGAGCGAGCGTCCGCTGGCCTGCATCGTCGTCAAGGCCGGGCAGGCCGTGACGCCGGCCGAGCTGGCCGCGCACCTGCTGCAGCACGGCTTCGCCAAGTGGCAGTTGCCCGACCGCTACGAGCTGATCGATGCCGTGCCGCGCACCTCGACCGGCAAGTTCTGGAAGCTCAAGCTGCGCGAGCGGTTCCCGCGCTGAGCGGGGCTTGCACTACACTCTTGGCATTGACCAAGGTTGGTCAAGTCTGGAGCCGGCACCATGCAAGTCAACATCTACGAAGCCAAGACTCGCTTGTCCGAACTGGTGGACCAGGCGAGCCGGGGTGAGACCGTGATCATTGCCAAGGCCGGCACGCCGCTGGCCAAGCTGGTGCCGCTCACCAGCGCTGCCAAGCGCAAGCTCGTCTTCGGGCTGATGAAGGGCAAGATCAGGATCGCCGACGACTTCGATGCGCCCTTGCCTGACGACATGCTGGCGGCCTTCGAAGGTGCCGGCAAACCCGTGCCGCGCGCTTCACGTCGGTGAACCTGCTGCTCGACACCCACCTGATGCTGTGGGCGATGCAGGGGCGCGCGGCGTTGCCGAAGGCAGCCCTGCCTTGGCTGGAGCGCGCCGACGCGGTCTATGTCAGCGCCGCGTCGCTGTGGGAAGCGGCGATCAAGGCGGCGTTGGGAAAGCTCGACGTCGATATGGCATTGCTGGAGGAGCGACTTGCGGATGCCGGCTTTGCGCAACTTCCGGTGCGCTGGACCCACGCCGCGCAGGTCGCCTTGTTGCCGCAGGGCAAGCACCGCGAACCGTTCGACCGCCTGCTGATCGCCCAGGCGATGAGCGAGCCGATGCACCTGCTCACCTGCGACGCGGCGCTGCGGCCGTACACCGATCTGGTGATCATCGTTCCCGCGTGAGTGGCGGGCGCCGCGACGGGTGCCAGATATACAATCCAGAGTTGTATATCCATTCACATGAGGGGCGCGTTATGCAAGTCTCGAAATGGGGCAACAGCCTGGCCATCCGCCTGCCTGCGGCGGTGGTCGAGGTGCTCGATTTGAAGGAGGGCGATCAGGTCGAGGTCGAGGTGGCCAGCACGCGAACCCTGGCCGTGAACCGATCCGATGCGGGAGATCGTCAAGCGCTCGCGCGCTTGCGCAAATACCGTGGCAGTCTGCCGGCCGATTTCAAGTTTGATCGCATGGAAGCCAACGAGCGCGGTCGATGAGTCTGTGGGTCCGTCCGTTTGTCGACACGAACGTACTGCTATATCTCCTGTCGGACGATGCGGCCAAGGCCAACCGGGCAGAGACACTGTTGACCAGGCGCATCGTGATCAACGTCCAGGTGCTGAACGAGTTCGCCAACGTCGCGCGTCGCAAGATGCGCCATGACTGGAGCGTGATCGGGCAATCGCTCACAGACATTCGCCGCTTCGCCGAGGTCTGTCCATTGACGCTTGAAACGCACCAGCGCGGCATTGCCTTGGCAAGCCGCTATCAGTTGAATGTCTATGACGCGATGATCGCCGCCTCTGCCCTGGAGGCCGGTTGTACGACGTTGGCATCGGAAGACTTTTCTGCTGGCCAGCGACTCGACGGCACCCTGACGATCCGCAATCCCTTTGCTTGAGCAGCCCCTCAAGACGTCCGCACTGCGCCTGCGTTGACGCGGTTCTTTCGATCGAACTCGACGCATGACTTCCGAACCTGATCTCTTCTCGCCATTGCCGGGTGATGACAACGGCAACGACAACGGCGCCGCCGTCGGCCTGGCCGACTACGCCGAGCGTGCCTACCTCGAATACGCATTGAGCGTCGTGAAGGGCCGCGCGCTGCCCGATGTGTGCGACGGCCAGAAGCCGGTGCAGCGCCGCATCCTGTATTCGATGGAGCGCATGGGCCTGGCCTTCACGACTGCCAGCGGCCCGAAGGCGGTGAAGAGCGCGCGCGTCGTCGGCGATGTGCTGGGCAAGTTCCACCCGCATGGCGACACGGCGGCCTACGACGCAATGGTGCGCATGGCGCAAGACTTTTCGCAGCGCTACCCGCTCGTTGACGGCCAGGGCAACTTCGGTTCGCGCGACGGCGACGGCGCCGCGGCGATGCGCTACACCGAAGCACGGCTGGCGCCGATCACGCGCCTGTTGCTCGACGAGATCGACGAAGGCACGGTCGACTTCCAGCCCAATTACGACGGCTCGACCGAAGAGCCGCGCCAGCTCCCGGCGCGCCTCCCGTTCGTGCTGCTGAACGGCGCGAGCGGCATCGCCGTCGGCCTGGCCACCGAGGTACCGAGCCACAACCTGCGCGAGGTCGCGGCCGCGGCCGTGGCATTGATCCGCAACGAGCAACTCTCGGACGATGAGTTCGCGTTGCTGATCCCCGGCCCTGACTACCCCGGCGGCGGCCAGATCATCAGCGAGGCCGCCGACATCCGCGCCGCCTATGCCTCGGGCCGCGGCAGCCTGAAGGTGCGCGCTCGCTGGAAGATCGAAGAGCTGGCGCGTGGCCAGTGGCAGCTCGTCGTCACCGAGTTGCCGCCCGGCGCCAGTTCGCAGCGCGTGCTGGAAGAGATCGAGGAGCTGACGAACCCGAAGGTGAAGGCCGGCAAGAAGGCGCTCAGCACCGATCAGCAGGCGCTCAAGACCAGCGTGCTCGGCGTGCTCGATGCGGTGCGCGACGAGTCGAACAAGGACGCGCTGGTGCGCCTCGTGTTCGAGCCGAAGACGCGCAGCATCTCGCAGCCCGAACTCATCACCATCCTGCTGGCGCACACCAGCCTGGAGTGCTCGGCGCCGATCAACCTGACGATGATCGGCGCCGATGGCCGGCCGTCGCAGAAGAGCCTGCGCCAGATCCTCGCCGAGTGGGTGGCGTTCCGCGCGGTGACCGTGCAGCGCCGCACCCGGCACCGGCTGGCGCGGGTGCTCGACCGCATCCATGTGCTCGAAGGCCGGCAGCTCGTGCTGCTCAACATCGACGAGGTGATCCGCATCATCCGCGCCGCCGACGAGCCGAAGGCGGCCCTCGTCGAACGCTTCGCGTTGAGCGACCGGCAGGCCGAAGACATTCTCGAAATCCGCCTGCGCCAGCTCGCGCGGCTCGAGGCGATCCGCATCGAGCAGGAGCTAACGGCGCTGCGTGTTGATCAGGGCAAGCTCGACGACATCCTGAACAACCCGGCCGCGTTGAAGCGCACGGTCATCAAGGAAATCGAGGCCGATGCGAAGCAGCATGGCGACGAACGGCGCACCTTGATCCAGGCCGAGAAGAAGGCCGTGGCCGAGTTGAAGGTCGTCGATGAACCGGTCACCGTCGTCATCAGCCAGAAGGGCTGGGTGCGGGCGCTGAAGGGGCATGAGGTCGAGCCGGGCGGCCTGGCGTTCAAGGCCGGTGATGCGCTGCGCGACACCTTCGCGTGCCGCAGCGTCGATGCGCTGCTGGTGTTCGGCAACGTCGGGCGCGTCTACTCGACGCCGGTATCGGGCCTGCCGAGCGGGCGCGGCGATGGCCAGCCGATCACGAGCCTGATCGAGCTCGAGTCGGGCACGCAGGCGGCGCACTTTTATGCCGGCCCGATGCAGTCGACCTTGTTGCTCGCGGGCAGCGGCGGCTTCGGCTTGCTGGCACGCGTCGGCGATCTGCTGGCACGCCAGCGCGGCGGCAAGAGCTTCCTCAGCCTGGAGGATGGCGAGACCACGCTGGCGCCGAGCCGCGTCGATGCGCAGACCCAGGTGGCCTGCCTGTCGTCCACCGGCCGGCTGCTGGTGTTTGGCCTGGACGAGCTGAAGCTGCAGGCCAACGGCGGGCGCGGTCTGACCTTGATCGACCTCGACGCGCAAGACGCACTCGTCAGCATCACGGCACTCAGTGATGCGCTGCGAGTCATCGGCACCGGCCGCGGCGGCAAGCCGCGCGACGAGGTGTTGAAAGGGGCGGCGTTGGCGCTGCACGTGAATCGGCGCGCCCGCAAGGGCAAGGCGCTCGGCGGGACGATGAAAGCCACGCAGCTCATGCCGGGCTGAATCAGGTTTTTTCCTACAGGCTGCGGCGGTCGGGACTGACCGCGCCGGTGCGGTGTCGCTGCTCCAATGAAAACTGATCTGCCGCTGCCGTGGCAGTCTCTTGTCACTGCACCGAAGGACGCACCATGAGCCAGGACCACGACCTCAACAACGACCACGATCACGACCACGCACAGACCGATTCGAGGGCCAAGCTCTGGGACCTGATCAAGGACATCCGCTTCGCGATGTTCACCACCCGCCACGGCAACGGCCACCTTCACTCGCGGCCGATGACGACCCAGAACTCGCACCTCGACGAAGACCGCAACCTGTGGTTCTTCATGTCCCGCAAGGGCGAGCCGGTGGCGGATATTGGCGTCGACGCCACGGTGAACGTCAGCTATGCCGATCCGGGCGAGGACAGCTATGTGTCGGTGTCGGGCACTGCCGCTGTGGTCAACGACATGGCGAAGAAGCAGCAGCTCTGGTCGAAGCTCGCAGCGGCCTGGTTCCCCGGCGGTGCGGCCGACCCCGATTTGGCGCTGGTGTGCGTGACCATCAGCCATGCCAACTACTGGGACGTGGAGGAAAGCAAGATCGTGCAGCTTTACCAGATGGCCAAGGCCGCGTTCACCGGCAAGCCGCCGACCCGGCTCGGCGAGCAGGCCGAGATCAGGATGGGTTGAACGAGCCGGCTAGAACGAAGAAGGCTGCGCTGTGTTGGTCCTGTTCGACATCACCCACACCACCCACTACCGCTACCACCAACCGGTGCAGCTCGGTGAGCACCGGGTGATGTTCCGGCCGCGCGGCAGCCACGACCTGCGGGTGTTGGCGACCGACATGCAGGTGACGCCCGAACCGCTCGACATCCGGCTGATTCAGGATGTGTATTCGAACTCGGTGGCCCTCGTGCAACCGCAAAGCCCGGCCAGCGAATTGAAGGTCGAGTGCTCGTTCTCGGTCGAGCACACTGGCACGCGCGCGCTCGACCTGCCGCTGAACCCGCAGGCCTTGCAGCACCCGTTCGCCTACAGCGACGAAGATCGCATTGCGCTCCAGCATTACCTGCTGCCGTACTACGACGATCCGACCGGTGAGCTGAACGCCTGGGCGCGCCAGTTCATCCGCAGCGACGGCCCGACCGGCACGCGCGAGTTGCTGGTCGACATGACGCAATCCATCCGCAACTCGATGCTTTATCTCGCGCGCTTCGGCGAAGGTGTGCAGACGCCTTACGAGACCATCCGGTTTCAGTCCGGGACCTGTCGCGACTTCGCCACCCTGATGATCGAAGCGGTGCGCCTGCTCGGCTATGCGGCGCGCTTCGTCTCGGGTTATCTGTACACGCCGTGGCTCGACACCGGCAACGCAACGTACGCCGGTGCGGGTGCCACCCACGCCTGGGTTCAGGTGTACCTGCCGGGGGCCGGCTGGATCCCGTTCGATCCGACCAACAACCTGATCGGCGGCACCGATTTGATCCGCGTCGGCGTGGCCCGCCATGCCAGCCTGGCTTCGCCGGTCAGCGGCTCATGGCACGGCTTCCCGGGTGACTTTGCCGGCATGTTTGTCGACGTGCAGGTGCGCCGGATCTAGCGACTCGCGCGCGGCACGTTCCTGTCCCGGCACGATGCGCGAACCTCAGTCTGATTTGCAGCGCGCCTTGTAATTCGCCTCGAAGAGTTCGAGGTCGCGCTGCTCACCCGCGTTCATGGTGGCCGCGCGCTGGCGCTTGCCGGCCAGGATGCGCAACATCTCGTGGCATTGCTCACTGCCCAGCTTCACCAGATCGGCCTGCGCGGTGCGCGAAGCCGCCGCGTGCTGGCGCTGCTCGCGCTCCCGCCCCAAATCGTCCTGCATGCGGCGGTGGGCCAGTTGCTCGTCTTCACTGCAGCGCTTGCGACAGTCGGCAGTCAACTCCGACATCGCGGCCCCCTTCAGGCTGCGGGTCGGGCCGGTGCGCATGGCGTCGTTCAGCTGCGCGCATTCCGGGCTCAGGTAGCGAAGCACATCCGGAGCTTGGCGAGCGCCGGCAAGGCGCTGCCGTCGTACGCACGCGGCATCTGGCCCTGTGTGTTGCCAAGGGCGCCGAGCTGGGTGCGGCCAGAGGTGTCGCATGGTCGGTCGCTGATGATGGCGCTCGAGCCCCGGCCACAGCGGTAGGTGCTCTGGCCAACTGCCGGTAGGCTCGCAGCGGCGAGTGCCGCCAGCAGAACCAGGGTCAGCAAGGCCGGCGCGCTCGACCCCGGCGCTGTGATCCGCAATCTCAAGCATCACTCCGTTTCATTGGAATCGAGCCTGTCCGCGCTGCCGCAGCACTGCCAGCAAGGCCAACCCGACGGCCGCGAACAGCGCCAGGCTCCACAGGTCGTACGAGATTCCGAGCAGGCTCACGGCCGCATCCGCACAACTCGCGCGGGCCGAGAACACATCGGGCCACAGGCTGTCGAGTTGCAGCCAGCCGCTGACGATCTTGTCGGCCAGCGTCTGTTTGCAAGACGCCGATGCCGCCGCCTGAAAGTGCTGCCACAACGCAGCCGCCACGCCGGCAAGGGCCAGCAGCAGGCCCAGGCCCGCAGCCACGCGCCTGCCGGTGGCGTTGCGCCACAGCAAGCCGATGCCGCAGGCGAGCGCGATGGCCAGATAGATCACGCGCTGCAGCACGCACCACGGGCAGGGCTGCATGTCGAACACGTGTTGCGACACCAGCGCCGCGCCCACCGCCGCCACGCACAGCAGCGCCACCGCTGCGAGCATCCACCGACCGCGGCCCCGCTCGGCCGATCGGTACAAGGCCGCCATCAACCGACCTGCACGATCAACTCGATCTCCACGCACGCGCCCATCGGCAACTGCGCCACACCAAAGGCGCTGCGCGCGTGGGCGCCGCGTTCGCCGAAGACCTCGCCAAGCAACTCGGAGCAGCCGTTCGTCACCAGGTGGTGTTCGGTGTAGTCGGGCGCGCTGTTCACCAGGCTCAGCACCTTGACGATGCGCTCGATCTTGTTCAGGTCGCCGACGGCCGCGTGCAAGGTGCCCAGCAGGTCGATCGCGATCGCGCGGGCCGCCTGCTTGCCGGTGGCAGTGGTCATGTCGCGCCCGAGCTGGCCGACCCAGGGCTTGCCGTCGTGGCGGGCAATGTGGCCGGAGATGAACACGAGGTTGCCGCTGCGAACGAACGGCACGTAGGCAGCAGCGGGGATCGCCAGCGGCGGCAAGGTGATGCCGAGCTGCGTCAGGCGGTCGTAGACCGAGCCGGGGGCCGAGTTGGTGAGCGGTGGCATGGGTTTGCAGCGGGTGGGTGGCGGGTGGACAAATCCTACACTGCGTCGATGCAGGCCAGCATGGACATCGGGTGGCGCCTGGCCGGCCTGATGCTGGCCTGGGTCGCGGGCGTGGCGCTGCACCTTCAGCAAGCGCCGCTTGCGCCGCCCGGCGTGTGCGCGGCGGCCAGCGCCGGTGGCGTGCTGGCGCTGGGGTTCGGCTGGCGCACGCGGCATGCCTTCGTGCTCGCCTTGTTCGGCGCGGCGCTGCTCGCCTGGGGCGCCAGTGGTTGGCGTGCCAACACGGTGCTGGCCGACGCTTTGCCGGCCGTGCTGGAAGGGCAGGACCTGGCGGTCACCGGCGTCATCACCAGCCTGCCGCAGCGCAGCGCCTCGGGCCTGCGGTTTCGCTTCGAGGTCGAAGCGGCCACGCAAGGCGGGCAGCCGGTGAACATACCGGCATTGCTCGCACTCGGCTGGTACGCCGGCTTCCACGAAGACGCGGCCGCGAGCCAGCCGCGCGGCGAGTTGCGCGCCGGCCAGCGCTGGCGCTTTACGCTGCGGCTGCGCCAGCCGCATGGCAACCTGAACCCGCATGGTTTCGACTATGAATTGAACCTGTTCGAGCAAGGCGTGCGCGCCACCGGCTATGTGCGCGACGCACCGCCGCCCGAGCTCTTGCACCGCGCGGC
Organism: Rhizobacter sp.; assembly: GCA_025355745.1. Lineage (GTDB taxonomy): Bacteria > Pseudomonadota > Gammaproteobacteria > Burkholderiales > Burkholderiaceae_C > LMDS01. The sequence goes on from JANXZA010000178.1 coordinate 31,202, forward strand.
AGGCTACCCGGTCGAGCGCCTGCGCCAGCGCGTGCGCGACGCCATCGAGGCCAGCGTTCCCGACCGCCGCGCCGCCGGCGTGCTGGCGGCGCTGGCGGTGGGCGATCAAGGCGCGATCGAACGCGAAGACTGGGACCTTTACCGCAACACCGGCATCGCCCACCTGGTGTCGATCAGCGGCTTGCACATCACGATGTTCGCGTGGCTCGCCGGCGCGCTGGTGGCCGTGCTGTGGCGGCGCAGTTCGCGCGCGATGCTGTGGCTGGCGGTGCCGCAGGCGGCGCGCTGGGGCGGGCTGATGTTCGCCAGCGCCTACGCGGTGTTCTCGGGCTGGGGCGTGCCTTCGCAGCGCACCATCTGGATGCTCGCCAGCGTGACCCTGCTGCAGGCGCTCGGCCTGCGCTGGCCCTGGTTGCTGGTGCTGCTGATGGCAGCGGTGGTGGTCACCGCCATCGACCCGTGGGCGCTGATGCAGGCCGGCTTCTGGTTGTCGTTCGTCGCGGTGGGGCTGCTGATGGCATCGTCGAATTCGGCGTCGTCGGCCGCGGCGACCCCGGCCCGCAGTGGCGCCGACCCGCGCGAGCCAGCGACCGGCTGGCGCCGCTGGCCCGCGCGCCTGTGGACCACAGTGCGCACCGACCTGCGCACCCAGGTCATCGCCACCCTCGGCCTGACGCCGCTGACCCTGGTGTTCTTCCAGCAAGTCTCGGTGATCGGCTTCGCCGCCAACCTGATCGCCATTCCTGTGATCACGCTCGTGATCACGCCGCTGGCCTTGCTCGGCGTGGCGCTGGTGCCGCTGTGGGCCGTCGGTGCCTGGGTCGTGCAGCAACTCAACACCGTGCTGAGCTGGCTCGCGGCGCTGCCCGGTGCCGTGTGGACGGTGCCGGCCGCGCCGGTCTGGGCCCAGTGGGCCGGCATCGTCGGCGCCGTGTTGATGGTGATGCCGCTGCCGTGGCGCGCCCGGTTGCTGGCGTTGCCGCTCGCCGTGCCCTTGTTGATGCCGCCGCGCGACTTTCCCGCAGATGGCCGATTCGACCTGATCGCCGTCGACGTCGGGCAGGGCACATCGGTGCTGGTGCGCACCCGTTCGCACCTGCTTGTCTTCGATGCCGGCCCGCAATATTCGCGCGACAGCGACGCCGGCCAGCGGGTGCTGCTGCCGTTGCTGCGCGGCCGCGGCGAGGCCCGCATCGACCGCCTCGTGCTCAGCCACCGCGACCTCGACCACGTCGGCGGCGCGAAGTCCTTGTTGACCGCGCTGAAGGTCGATGAACTGCACAGCTCGCTCGAAGCCGGGCACCCGCTGCGCGCGTTGATTGGCACGCGAGGCGGCGTCGATGTGCGCTGCGCGGCGGGCCAGTCGTGGGTCTGGGACGGCGTGCAGTTCGAGGTGCTGCGGCCCGACATCACCGACTACGACCGCACTCTGAAGACCAATGCCATGTCGTGCGTGCTGCGGGTCAGCGAGCCGCGGGCCGGCGGCCACAGCGTGCTGCTCACCGGTGACATCGAGCGTGAGCAGGAAGCCGCGCTCGTCAGCGCGCAGGGCGAGCGGCTGCGCAGCGAGGTGCTGATCGTGCCGCACCACGGCAGCCGTACCTCATCGACCGGCGCGTTCCTCGACGCGGTGGCGCCCAAGCTCGCAGTCTTCCAGGCGGGTTACCGGAACCGCTTCGGCCACCCTGCGCCAGACGTGCTGGCGCGTTACCGCGAGCGCGGCATCGCCATCGTCACCAGCCCGCAGTGCGGTGCCTGGCAATGGCGCGCTGCGGCCGCAACCAGCGCCGACGGGGTTTGTCAGCGTGACGCGGTGCGGCGCTACTGGCACCATCGCAGCGCGGCGCCCGAATAGACTGGGATGGTGAGAGCCGAGAGGTTCGTTTGAAATTCAACAGCCAACTCGCTTACCGCAGAGGCGCAGAGGGCGCAGAGGAAGCGCAGAGATGAAATCAAGCTGGAATTCTTTGCATTCCTCTGCGGTTCTCCGCGTCCTCTGCGCCTCGGCGGTGGTGAGTTTGGGGTTTCAAGGGGGCGACCCATTCCACTTGAACAACTCTCCGGCCCTGAGCCGCTCGTGGCCTGAATGTTGCTACCCTTCCAGCGAGGAGAAATGCCGATGAAGTCCGGTTTCGACGAGATGCATGCCGCGGGCGCCGAAGTGCGTGAGCATTACCGCGGCTACGACCTCTGGCTGGCACAGCAACCCGGCGACGTGATGCTGTCGCGTCGCGAAGAAGCGGAAGTGATCTTCCGCCGTGTCGGCATCACCTTCGCGGTCTATGGCGCGAAGGATGACGCGGCGAATTCCGAGAACGCCGGCACGGAACGCTTGATCCCGTTCGACCTGATCCCGCGCGTGATCCCGGCCCACGAATGGCGCGAGATGGAGCGCGGCCTGGTGCAGCGCGTCAGCGCGCTGAACCGTTTCATCCACGACGTGTATCACGGCCAGGAGATCATCAAGGCCGGCCACGTTCCCGCCGAGCAGGTGCTGAACAACGCCCAGTTCCGCGCCGAGATGAAGGGTGTCGACGTGCCCGGCGGCGTGTACTCGCACATCGCCGGCATCGACATCGTGCGGGCCGCGAACCCCGACGGCAGCGGCAGCTACTACGTGCTCGAAGACAACCTGCGCGTTCCCAGCGGCGTGAGCTACATGCTCGAAGACCGCAAGATGATGATGCGGCTGTTCCCCGAGCTGTTCAGCCAGCACCGCGTCGCGCCGGTGGCGCACTACCCCGACCTGCTGCTCGAAACCCTGCGTTCGGTGGCGCCGGCTGCGGTGAACGAGCCGACGGTGGTGGTGCTCACGCCCGGCATGCACAACAGCGCCTACTTCGAGCACGCCTTTCTGGCTCAGCAGATGGGCATCGAGCTGGTCGAGGGCCAGGACCTGTTCGTGCGCGACAACTTCGTCTACATGCGCACCACCCAGGGCCCGAAGCGCGTCGATGTGATCTACCGCCGCGTCGACGACGACTTCCTCGATCCGCAAGCCTTCCGCGCAGATTCGACGTTAGGCTGTGCCGGCCTGCTCGGCGCCTACCGGGCCGGCAACGTGACCTTGAGCAACGCCATCGGCACCGGCGTGGCCGACGACAAGTCGATCTACCCCTACGTGCCGAAGATGATCGAGTTCTACCTCGGCGAGAAGCCGATCCTGAACAACGTGCCGACCTATATGTGCCGCAAGTCCGACGAGCTGAAGTACGTGCTCGACCACCTCGGCGAACTGGTCGTGAAGGAAGTGCATGGCGCAGGCGGCTACGGCATGCTGGTCGGCCCGGCCTCGACGCAGGCCGAGATCGAAGCCTTCCGCCGCGCGCTGCTCGCCAACCCGAGCGGCTACATCGCGCAGCCGACCCTGAGCCTGTCGACCTGCCCCACGTACGTGGACAGCGGCATCGCGCCGCGCCACATCGACCTGCGGCCGTTCGTGCTGTCGGGCAAGGAGGTGCAGATGGTGCCCGGCGGCCTGACGCGGGTGGCGCTGAAGGAAGGCTCGCTGGTCGTCAACTCGTCGCAGGGCGGGGGGACGAAAGACACCTGGGTGCTTGAAGCGTGAAACGGGAAGCCTGAAACCGGAAGTCTGAAGCTGGAGATGACAAATGCTTTCACGAACCGCTGACCACTTGTTCTGGATGGCGCGCTACATGGAACGTGCCGAGAACACCGCGCGCATGCTCGACGTGAACTACCAGGCCTCGCTTGTGCCGCAATCGACCGACGCGGCCGAGAACGGCTGGCGCGGGCTGCTCGGCATCAGCGAGCTGACGGCCGACTATGTAGAGCACCACGGCGCCGTCACGCCGCGGGCGGTGATCGACTACATGGTCAGCGACGCCGAGAACGGCTCGAGCATTCGCAACTGCCTGCGGGCCGCGCGCGAGAACGCGCGGGCGGTGCGCGGCACGCTGACCACCGAGGTCTGGGAAACGCAGAACCAGACCTGGCTCGAATTCCAGCGCATGGTGGCCGAGGGCGAGTTCGAGCGCGATCCGGCCGGCGGCTTCGAGTGGGTCAAGTTCCGCTCCCACCTGTCGCGCGGCGTCACGGTCGGCACGATGCTGCAGGACGAGGCCTTCCACTTCCTGCGCATCGGCAGTTTCCTGGAGCGCGCCGACAACACCGCGCGCCTGCTCGACGTGAAGTTCCACGCCGTCGCGAGCGAGTTCCATGGCGCGGCGCCGGGCAAGGACATCGAGGTCGACTTCTATCACTGGTCGAACATCCTGCGCTCGGTCTCGGCCTTCGAGGTCTATCGCAAGGTGTACCGCAACGTGATCCGGCCCGAGAAGGTGGCCGAACTGCTGATCCTGCGCCCCGACATGCCGCGCTCGCTCGCCGCCTGCATGCACGAGGTCGTGACGAACCTGAAGATGGTCGCCAACGAGCAGTCGGCCGAGACGCTGCGGCGCGCCGGGCGCTTGCAGTCCGACCTGCAATACGGCCGCATCGACGAGATCCTCGCGACCGGCCTGCACGCTTACCTTACCCAGTTCCTCGACCGCGTCGGCACCCTGGGCGTGGGCATCAGCCGCGACTTTTTGGTGCCGGTGGCGGCTTGATCGGAATATCTCAACTCACGCACCGCAGAGGCGCAGAGAACGCAGCGGTTCGCAGAGAAAACATTGAACGCACATGTCTGCGTTTCCTTTGCATTTCCTCTGCGTTTCCTCTGCGTTCTCTGCGCCTCTGCGGTAAGCATTGGCTCTTTCCCGGAGACACCGAATGTCCATTCACGTCGCGCTGAACCACGTCACGCACTACCGCTACGACCGGCCGGTCAACCTTGGCCCGCAGGTCGTGCGGCTGCGGCCGGCGCCGCATTCGCGAACCCGCATCCTGAGCTACTCGATGCGCGTCGAGCCGGCCGAGCACTTCATCAACTGGCAGCAGGATCCGCAGTCGAACTACCTCGCGCGGCTGGTCTTCCCCGACAAGACCACGTCGTTCCGGATCGAGATCGATCTGGTCGCCGAGATGTCGGTGCTGAACCCGTTCGACTTCTTCCTCGAACCCTCGGCCGACCACTTTCCGTTCGACTACGAGCCCGAGCTTGCGACCGAACTCGCGCCCTACCGCATCAAGGCACCCGAACTCGCGCACGCGCCTGCGTTCCAGGCCTACGTGGCCGGCATCTCGCGCGACAAGACCCGGACCAACGACTTCCTGGTCGCGCTGAACCAGAAGCTGCAACGCGACATCGCCTACCTGGTGCGCATGGAGCCGGGCGTGCAGACGGCCGAGGAAACGCTGCTCAAGGGCAGCGGCTCGTGCCGCGACACCGGCTGGCTGCTGGTGCAAGTGTTGCGGCATCTCGGGCTGGCGGCGCGCTTCGTTTCGGGCTACCTGATCCAGCTCAAGAGCGACGTGAAATCGCTTGATGGGCCGAGCGGCACCGAGGTCGATTTCACCGACCTGCACGCCTGGTGCGAGGTGTACCTGCCGGGGGCCGGCTGGATCGGCCTGGACCCGACCTCGGGCCTTTTCGCCGGCGAAGGCCACATCCCGCTCGCGTGCTCGCCCGAGCCCGGCTCGGCCGCGCCGGTGAGCGGCGCGATCGACGACTGCGAGACCACCTTCGAGCACCACATGTCGGTGGCCCGCGTCTGGGAAGCGCCGCGCGTGACCCTGCCGTACACCGAAGCCCAGTGGAGCGCCATCGACGCGCTTGGCCACGCCGTCGATGAAGACCTGCGGCGCCACGATGTGCGCCTGACGCAAGGCGGCGAGCCGACCTTCGTTTCGGTCGATGACCGCGAAGGTGACGAGTGGAACACCGAGGCGATGGGCCCGACCAAGCGCATCCTCAGCGCCGACCTGATGGACAAGCTGCGCGCCAGGTACGGGCAGGGCGGCCTGCTGCATTACGGCCAGGGCAAGTGGTACCCGGGCGAGCAATTGCCGCGCTGGTCGTTGAACCTGTTCTGGCGCAAGGACGGGCAGGCCATCTGGTCCGACCCGGCTCTTTTCGCCAGCGAACACAAAGACTACGGGGTCACCGACGCTCACGCGCAGCGTCTGCTGGCGGGCGTGGCGAAGCGCCTCGGCCTGAGTGCCGAGTTCGTGTTCCCGGCCTTCGAAGACACCTGGTATTACCTGTGGCGCGAGCGCAAGCTGCCGAGCAATGTCGACGCCTTCGACGCGCGGCTGGCCGACCCGCTCGAGCGGGATCGGCTGCGCAAGGTCTTCACGCAAGGCCTGGACAAGGTCGTCGGTCACGTGCTGCCGGTCGGGCGCGACCCGCGCGTCACGGGGGCCGGCGCGCGCTGGCAGACCGGCTCGTGGTACCTGCGCAGCGAGCGCTGTTTCCTGGTGCCGGGCGACTCGGCGATGGGCTACCGCCTGCCGCTCGACTCGCAGCCCTGGGCGAAGGACAACGACCTGCCGTGGGTCCATCCCCCCGACCAGACCCAGACCTTCGCGCCGCTGCCGGCGACGCTGCGCTTCGGCGGTGAAGGCCGCATGGCGGTGCCTGCACAGGCGGCGGCGTTGCCACCGACCACCGGCCCTGGCACCAGTGCGTCCACCGGCGCATCGACGCGCGCCCCGCAGCGTTTCGAGTCGGCCGCGTCGGTCACCCGCACCGCCCTCAGCGCCGAGCCGCGCAACGGCCGGCTCTATGTCTTCATGCCACCGACGAGTGCGCTCGAAGACTATCTGGAGCTGGTCGCGGCGATCGAAGACACGGCGGCCGAGATGAAGCTGCCGGTGATCCTCGAAGGCTACGAGCCGTCGAAAGACCCGCGCCTTGCGCTGCTGCGTGTCACGCCCGACCCGGGGGTGATCGAGGTCAATGTGCACCCCGCGCACAGTTGGGGCGAACTCGTCGAGCAGGCAACGCACCTGTACCAATCGGCGCACGAGACGCGGCTGTCGACCGAGAAGTTCATGCTCGACGGCCGCCACACCGGCACCGGCGGCGGCAACCACTTCGTGCTCGGCGGCGCCACCGTGGCCGACTCGCCGTTCCTGCGCCGGCCCGACCTGCTGATGAGCATGGTCGGCTACTGGCACAACCACCCGTCGTTGAGCTACCTGTTCTCGGGCCTGTTCGTCGGCCCGACCAGCCAGGCGCCGAGGGTTGATGAAGCGCGCAACGATTCGGTCTACGAGATCGAGATCGCGTTCGCCGAGCTGAAGCGCATCACTGCCGAGAACGGCCATGTCCCGCCGTGGCTGATAGACCGCTTGATGCGCAACCTGCTGATCGATGTGTCGGGCAACACGCATCGCGCCGAGTTCTGCATCGACAAGCTGTACTCGCCCGACGGCCCGACCGGGCGCCTCGGCCTGCTCGAGATGCGCGCCTTCGAGATGCCGCCGCACGCGCGCATGAGCCTCGCGCAGCAGTTGCTGATGCGCGCCCTGGTCGCGCGCTTCTGGAAGACTCCGTATCAGCCCGAGCGCCTGAAGCGCTGGGGCACCGAACTGCACGACCGCTTCATGCTGCCGCACTTCATCTGGCAGGACCTGGGCGATGTCGCCGCCGAACTGCGCGCCGCCGGCTGCGACATGCAGGTCGACTGGTTCGCCGCGCACCTGAACTTCCGCTTCCCGCGTCTCGGCGATTTCAGCGCGCAGGGCGTTGACGTGGAGCTGCGGCTGGCGCTCGAACCCTGGCATGTGATGGGCGAAGAGGGCGCGCCGGGCGGCACGGCACGCTTCGTCGATTCTTCGGTCGAGCGCTTGCAGCTCAAGGTCACCGGCCTGGTCAGCGACCGCCATGTGCTGACGTGCAATGGCCGCGTCGTGCCGTTGCAGCCGACCGGCAATGTCGGCGAGTTCATCGCCGCTGTGCGCTACCGCGCCTGGAACCCGCCGTCGGCGCTGCACCCCAGCATCGACGTGCACGCGCCGCTGGTCTTCGACGTGGTCGACACGTGGATGAGCCGCTCGATCGGCGGCTGCCAGTACCACGTCGCCCACCCCGGTGGCCTGAGCTACGACACCTTCCCGGTCAACGCCTTCGAGGCCGAAGCCCGCCGCCTGGCGCGCTTCTTCCGCACCGGCCACACGCCGGGCACGATGGCCGTGCCGAAGGAAGCCCGCAACCCCAACTTCCCGTTCACGCTCGACCTGCGCCGCGCGCCACTGCCTTGATGTGGCTTTCATGGCGCGCCGGCTGTGAAGGGCCGCGAGTTGCCTGTGGCATAGTGCCGCGACTTGAATCGACAATAGGCAGCGCGACATGGTGGAAGCGGCACTCGGAACCTTGTCGGGCAGCGAGCCGGCATCGCCTTTTGCGAAGGCCTGCGCGGCGGGGGTTCACCGCAACGTCGCGAACTATTGGTCCCGGCGCGGTGACCTGCGCGGCAAGGCCATCATCGACCTGGCCTGTGGCGACGGCCGCACCACGCACCTGCTGCGCGGCCTTGGCGCCACGGTCGCGACCTTCGATCTGTTCCCCGAGATCTGCAAGCTCGCCGACCGACCGCAGTACGCCGACATTCAACAAGCCCTGCCGATTGCCGACGCCAGCGCCGACATCGTGATCTTTCAGGAAGTGATCGAGCACCTGCCCGACCAGCTCTTCGCATTGCAGGAGATTGCCCGCATCCTGAAGCCCGGCGGCGAGTTGTTCCTGACCACCCCGAGCCGCAGCTCGCTGGCCTCGCGCCTGAGCTATCTGTGCTTTGAGAGCGAGACGCTGAAAGCCACGCCCTGGGGTGCGACCGACGGTGTCTGGCTGCAGGACGACGCCGGCACCAAGAAGTGCTATGGCCACCTGTGGTTGATGGGCATACAGCAGCTGCGCACCTTGAGCCGGGTGGCAGGCTTCACGTCGATCCGGATCGAGCTCACCGAGAAGAGCCGCTCGTCGGTGGCGCTGATGTTCGTGCTGTACCCATTGATCCTGCTGGTCAGCACGCGCGCGCTTTGGCGCGATCTGCGCAGCACCCGTGATGCCGAGCGCCGGCGCGAGAAGATCGAGCAGTACAAGCTGAACATCAGCCCGGCCAACCTGACCAACAAGTTCCTCTTCGCCGTGCTGCATCGGTAGGCCGGACGATGCAAACCGGACGCGCGCAAGGCCGCTGGGTGAGCGGCGCAGTCGGCGCCCGCCGATGCTGAAACCCCTGCTCGACGCCTACGCGGTGCAGCCGGGCCGCTACGACGAGATGCTGCTCGCCGCCGGCGTGCCGCGCGCGCACTGGGACGCCTTCCTGCGGGCCCTGGCCGCGCGCCAGGGCCCGGAGATCGGCGACACCTTGTCGCTGATGGAGCGCGAGATCCGCGAGAACGGCATCACCTACAACGTTTACGCCGACCCGAAAGGCGCCGACCGGCCTTGGGAAGTCGACCCGCTGCCGCTGCTGATTTCGGCCGACGAATGGGCCCACATCGAGGCTGGCATCGCGCAGCGCGCCGACCTGCTGAACCGCGTGCTGGCCGACATCTACGGCCCGCAGACCCTGCTGCGTTCCGGCGCCATTCCGGCTCCGGTGATCTTCGGCCACAGCGGCTTCCTGCACCCGGTGCAGGGCCTGCGTCCGCCCGGCGGCGTGCACCTGTTCCAGTACGCGGCCGACCTGGCGCGCTCGCCCGACGGCCACTGGTGGGTGGTGAGCGACCGCACGCAGGCGCCGTCGGGCGCGGG
>JANXZA010000186.1 GCA_025355745.1 Rhizobacter sp.
GGTCAGCAACTCCCACGCGTAGGCAATTGCCTCCTTCTTGAAGTAGTCGCCGAAGCTGAAGTTGCCCAGCATCTCGAAGAAGGTGTGGTGGCGCGCGGTGTAGCCGACGTTCTCGAGGTCGTTGTGCTTGCCGCCGGCGCGCACGCATTTCTGCGAGGTGGTGGCGCGGTGGTAGGGCCGGCGATCGAGCCCGAGGAACACGTCCTTGAACTGGTTCATGCCGGCATTGGTGAACAGCAGGGTCGGGTCGTCGCCGGGCACGACCGGGCTGCTGGCAACGATCGTGTGGCCCTTCGCCTCGAAAAATTTCAGGAACGTGGAACGGATCTCGGAGGCTTTCATGCGGGCAATCTTTGGTGGCTCGTGGGCACCGGCAAAGCGCCCGGCAAATCGCCCGGCAAGCCGCATGAACACTGGGTTTGAACTGCTGCAGATTATAGGTGGCGAGGCACCACGCGGCGGGCCCGGTCCGCCCCGGCTACAGGCTCGTCCAGCCGTTCGCCACCGCGATCTTCAGCAGCTCGCTGGCCGAATCGACCCCCAGCTTGCGGCGCAGGCTCAGGCGGTGCGTCTCGACCGTGCGCACGCTGATGTCGAACTGCCGCGCGACCGCCTTGTTGCTGCTGCCGTGCGCCAGCAACAGCAGGATTTCATGCTCGCGGCCGGTCAGTTGCGACTGCGCCGAGCCGCCCTGCGCGACCAGCTCGGCGACCTGGGCGCTGAAGTAGGTGCCGCCGGCCCGCACCACGCCGATCGCGGTGATGATCTCTTCCGTCGGCGACTCCTTCAGCACATAGCCGCGGGCGCCGGCGCGGATCGCGCTGAGCACGTACTCGCGCGTGTCGTACATACTCAGCATCAGCACCCGGATCAACGGATGCCGCTCGCGCAACACAGTCGCCAGCGCGATGCCGTTCATGCCGCGCATGCCCACGTCCACCAGCATCAAATCGGGCGCGTCGGCCTGCGCCAGCAGCAGCGCCTCGGCGCCGCTGGCGGCCTCGCCGATGACCTGCAGGCCGGGCACCACCGACAGGCGCGCGCGCAGGCCGTCGCGCACCAGCGAGTGGTCATCGACGATGACCAGACGGATGGTCGCAGCAGTAAGGTTCACGGGCGTGCTCAGGCCAGGCCGGCAAGCGGAAAGCTCGCCGTCAGCACGGTGTGGCCGGGGTGCGAGATGAGCTTGAATGTGCCGCCATTGCGTTCGACCCGCTCGCGCATATTGCTCAGGCCGATGCCGCGGTCCTTGCTCGACTCGACGGTCTTCACGTCGAAGCCGCAGCCGTCGTCGGTGATGCGCAGTTCGAGCTTGTCGTCGGCGTCTTCCAGGCGGATGTCGATGCGCCGCGCTCGCGCGTGCCGCTCGGCATTGCGCAGCGCCTCCTGAGCGACGCGGAACAGGCTCACTGCCTGCAACTCGGGCAGCCGCTCTTCGTGCACGCGCGGGAACACGCGCACCTCCAGGCCGCTGCGCTGCGCGAGTTCGCCGGCGATGTGTTCGAGCGCGGCCGGCAGGCCCAGGTCGTCGAGCAGCGCCGGGCGCAGATCGTGCGAGATGCGGCGCACTTCGCCGATGGCTTTCGACAGCGCGGCGATCTCCCGGTCGATCGCCGTCACCGGCTGCGCGCCGGGGTGCGCGAGCCGGTGACCGACGAGTTCGAACTGGTACTTGATCGACACCAGCAACTGACAGATGTGGTCGTGCAGATCGCGCGAGACGCGGGCCCGCTCTTCCTCTTGCGAGGTGACGACGCGGTGCGCCAGCGCCTTCAGCTTGCGGTCGGCCTGGCGCTGCTCGCTGATGTTCAGCGCCAGCCCGCCGGCAAACACCGCGAGCGCCGCCACCACCGCCACCGTGGCCAGCCCGAGCAGGGTTTCGCGCACGCTGGCCAGCAGGTTGCCGCGCAGGCGCGCTGCCGCCGCGTCGACATCGTCGACGTAGATGCCGGTGCCCAGCATCCAACCCCAGCGCGGCAGCTCGACCGAATAGCCGAGCTTGCGTTCGATGCGCCCGGTTGACGGCTTGGGCCACAGGTAGCGCTGGTAGCCGCCGCCCTCCTTGGCGCGCTGGATCAGCTCGCGGATGACGTAGGTGCCGTTCGTGTCGCGCATGTTCCACAGGTTCTGGCCGACCAGGTCGGGCATGCGCGGGTGCACGATGTTCAGGCCGTCGTTTGCGTACACGAAGAAGTAGCCGTCGACGCCGAACTTCATGCTCGACAGGATCGCCTTGGCCTGCTCCTTCGCGGCCTCGTCGTCGCGGCCGGCGCCGTACAGATGTTCGATCGAGGTCAGCGCCAGCTCGATGTAGCTGCGCAGCTCGTCGCGCTTGGTGCCCAGCAGAACTTCTTCGAGCACCTGCGCCTGCTGACGCTCGAGCCGCTGGGTCTCGAACACCAGCAGCCCGCCGATGACCGCGATCGCCAGCAGCAGCGGCGCGACCGCCAGCGACAGGATTTTTGCCTTCAGTCTCATGGCAGCGATTGTGATGCGAAGCCATCACACGGCGCAGCCCTGAGTCGGCCTAAACGCGGGTCAGGCGCGATTTCAGAACGGCTTGCTGATCCCCACGTAGAGCGCGCGCCG
>JANXZA010000188.1 GCA_025355745.1 Rhizobacter sp.
GCCGCTGACCATCAGCACCACGACCAGGCAGAAGCCGATCGCGATCTCGTAGCTGACCATCTGCGCCGACGCCCGCAGCGCGCCGAGGAACGCGTACTTCGAGTTCGAGGCCCAGCCGGCGATGATCACGCCGTAGACCTCCATCGAGGTGATCGCCATCAGGAACAGCAGGCCGGCGTTGACGTTGGCCAGTGCCACGTCGGGGCCGAAAGGCACCACCGCCCAGGCCGCGAGCGCCGGCATGATGGTCATCACCGGGCCGAGGAAGAACAGGTTCTTGTTCGCGGCGGTCGGGACGATGATCTCCTTGAAGATCAGCTTCACCGCATCGGCGATCGGCTGCAACAGGCCGAGCGGGCCGACCCGGTTCGGCCCCGGGCGCACCTGGCTCCAGCCGATGGCCTTGCGCTCCCACAAGGTCAGGTAGGCGACGCACAACATCAGCGGAATGATCAGCGCGACGATCTTGATGACAGCCCAGACCACCGGCCAGAACGGGCCGAGCAGCGCTGCGCCGGAGGCGGTGAAAGTGTCGAGCATGCGGCGGCCCTAGGCTTTCTCGACCGTGATGGCGCCGAACATCGCGCCCAGCGTGGCCGTGTCGGGATGCCCGGCAGGCACGCGCACGGCGGTGGCGGCGAGCGTCGGGTCCAGGCGCGCCGGCAGCACGGCGTGCGCCGTGCCCTGCGAGACGCGCACGGTGTCGCCGGCGGCCAGGCCGAGTTGATCCCACAGCGCCTGCGGCAGGCTCGCCACCGGCGCGCGCGCATCGGCAGTGAGTTGCAGCGAGGTGGCGCGGCGCACGAGCGAATCGGTGGCGTAGATGGGCACGTCGGCGATGCGTTCGAACAGCCCAGGCGCCACGGCGTTGGCCGCGTCGATGGTGTCAAACGTCCGGTTGTTCAGCCGCGCGGCGATGGTCGCCACGTCGCCAAGCGCTTCGGCGCGCACATCTTCCGAGGTTTCGAAGTCGAAGCCCTTCAATGCCAGCATGTTGCCCAGCACGCGCAACACCTTCCAGGCCGGCCGCGTTTCGCCGAGCGGCCGCACGACGCCGTGGAAGCCCTGGACTCGCCCTTCGGCATTGACGAAGGTGCCCGAGGTTTCGGTGAACGGCGCGATCGGCAGCAGCACATCGGCCACGTCGTGCGCGGCGGTCTTGAACGGGCTCATCACGACGACCATCTCGGCCGCATGCATGGCCGCGGTGGCGGTGGCGGCGTTGGCGGCGTCGAGCGTCGGCTCGATGTTCAGCAGCAGAATCGCCTTGAGCGGGGCCGCGGTCGCTGGGCCTGATGCGCCTGATGCGCCCGATGCGCCCGATGCGCCCGATGCGCCCGAAGCTCCCAGCATCTGACCCGCGTTCAGGCCGCCGTTGCGCGGCATCGCGCCGACGAGTTGTGCGCCCACCGTGTTCGCGGCTTCGGTCAGATAGCCGACGCTGGCGCCGGTCTGCGCGCCGATCCAGTTTGCGAGTGCGAGCAAGGTCGTGGCCTGCGGATGCTGGGCCGCCGCGTTGCCGAGCAGGAGCGCCTTGCGTTCGCCGCTCATGAGCGACGTCGCGATGGCCTTGGCAGCATCGCTGACCTGGCCTTGCAGCGGCGCTGCGTTGTGGTCATCTGAACCGCCAGCGGCGCCGATCGCAGCCGCCACATCGGCGAGCGCCTGCACCCAACCGCTCGGCGCGACGCTGCTTTGTGACGCCATCGTCATCAACCAGTCGTCGTGCGCGGCGTTGATGCTGTGCACCTTCGCGCCCTTGCGCGTGGCCTGGCGGATGCGCTGCGCGAACAGCGGGTGGTCCTTGCGCAGGAACGAGCCGATCACCAGCACGCGCTGCAGATTCGACAGCGAGGCGATCGAGGTGCCGAGCCAGCGCACCGAGTGAGTCGCCGCAGCGGCAGCTTCATGGTCACCGAAATCGGCATGCCGCGTGCGGAAATCGATGTTCTCGCTGCCCAAACCGCGCACCAGCTTGCCCAGCAGATGCAGTTCTTCGACCGTGCTGTGCGCCGAGGCCAGCGCACCGATGCTGCTCGGGCCATGGCCCGCCGAGATCTGCGTCAGGCCGCGCGTCACGTAGTCGAGCGCGGTCTGCCAGTCGACGGTCGTCCACGCGCCGCCGTGCTTGATCATCGGCTGGGTCAGCCGCTCGGCGCCGTTCAGCGCCTCGTACGAAAAGCGATCCCGGTCGGTGATCCAGCACTCGTTGACGGCTTCGTTCTCGAGCGGCACGACGCGCATCACCTGGTGGTTCTTGACCTGCACGATCAGGTTCGCGCCCGTGCTGTCGTGCGGGCTGACGCTCTTGCGGCGCGACAGTTCCCAGGTGCGGGCGCTGTAGCGAAACGGCTTGCTGGTGAGGGCGCCGACCGGGCACACGTCGATCATGTTGCCCGAGAGTTCGGAGTCGATCGTGTCGCCCAGCACCGTCGTGATTTCGGAGTGCTCGCCGCGGTGGATCATGCCGAGTTCCATCACGCCGGCCACTTCCTGGCCGAAGCGGACGCAGCGCGTGCAATGGATGCAACGGTTCATTTCCTGCATCGAGATCAGCGGCCCGACGTTCTTCGGGAACACGACGCGCTTGTCTTCGCCGTAGCGCGACGACGACGCACCGTAGCCCACCGCCAGGTCCTGCAACTGGCACTCGCCGCCCTGGTCGCAGATGGGGCAGTCGAGCGGGTGGTTGATGAGCAGGAACTCCATCACCCCCTTCTGCGCCTGCAGCGTCTTGGCGCTCTTGGTGCGCACGATCATGCCCTGCGTGACCGGCGTGGCGCAGGCCGGCATCGGCTTCGGCGCCTTCTCGACATCGACCAGGCACATGCGGCAGTTGGCCGCGATCGACAGCTTCTTGTGATAGCAGAAGTGCGGGATGTAGGTGCCGGCGTTGTCGGCCGCATGCATGATCATGCTGCCCTCCAACACCTCCACCTTCTTGCCGTCGAGTTCAATCTCAAGCATGAGTTATCGGGCCCCAAGGCCATCGCTTCGCGCTGTCCGCCCCCCGAGGGGAGAAAGAAAGCTTGGGGCGGCCCGGCGCTTTCTTTGGCCGCGGCGGCTCCTTCTTCTCCTTCCCCCGCTGGGGGAAGGCCGGGATGGGGGCAGCTCGCTGCCAGAACAATTGATCAAGCATGTGTCGCCACCTTCGCCGTCCCCCGCTCGATCAAGTCCACAAACTCAGCCCGGAAGTGCTTGATCATCGCCCGCACCGGCATCGCCGCCGCGTCGCCCAGCGCGCAGATCGTGCGGCCCTGGATGTTGTCGGCCACCGAGTTCAGGAGGTCGATGTCTTCCATCCGCCCCTCGCCCTTCGCGATGCGATCGACCATGCGAAATAGCCAGCCCGTGCCTTCGCGGCACGGCGTGCACTGGCCGCAGCTATCATGCATGTAGAAGTACGACAGGCGCAGCAGGCTCTTGACCATGCAGCGCGAATCGTCCATCACGATGACTGCGCCCGAGCCGAGCATCGAGCCGGCCTTGGCGATGGCGTCGTAGTCCATCGTCAGCTCGTTCATCATCGCCGCCGGCAGCACCGGCGCCGATGAACCGCCGGGGATCACCGCCTTCAGGCTGCGACCGGGCCGCATGCCGCCTGCCAGTTCGAGCAGCTTGGTGAACGGCGTGCCGAGCGGTACTTCGTAGTTGCCGGGCTTCTGCACATCACCGACGACCGAGAAGATCTTCGTGCCACCGTTGTTCGGCTTGCCGATCTCCAGGTACGGCCCGCCGCCGTTGCAGATGATCCACGGCACGGCCGCAAAGGTCTCGGTGTTGTTGATCGTCGTCGGCTTGCCGTACAGGCCGTAGCTGGCCGGGAACGGCGGCTTGAAGCGCGGCTGGCCCTTCTTGCCTTCGAGCGATTCGAGCAGCGCGGTTTCCTCACCGCAGATGTAGGCGCCAAAACCGTGCGCCGCATGCAACTGGAAGCCGAAGGTCGAACCCAGCAGGTTGTCGCCCAGATAGCCGGCGGCGCGCGCTTCCTCGAGCGCCTCTTCAAACCGGTCATAGACCTCGAAGATCTCGCCGTGGATGTAGTTGTAGCCGACCTTGATGCCCATCGCATACGCCGCGATCGCCATGCCTTCGATGACGATGTGCGGGTTGAACATCAGGATGTCGCGGTCCTTGCAGGTGCCCGGCTCGCCCTCGTCGGAATTGCAGACCAGGTACTTCGGCCCCGGGTACATGCGCGGCATGAAGCTCCACTTCAGGCCGGTCGGGAAACCCGCGCCGCCGCGGCCGCGCAGGCCGGAGGTCTTGACCTCGGCGATGACTTGCTCGGGCGTCATCCCGGCCTTCGCATCACCCTCGCCGCTTTGCGCAAGGATCTTGCGCAGCGCCTGATAACCGCCGCGCGCTTCGTAGTCCTTCAAACGCCAGTTCTTGCCGTCGAGGCCGGCACAGATCTGCGCGCCGATGTGGCGGTCATGAAAACAGGTTTCGGCGCCAGTCGCCTGGAACCTTGACAAGTCAAGCATCGGGGTCATGCGGTGTGGGCCTTCAAGGTCTCGATCAATTCGTTGAGCCGCGCGTTGTTCATGAAGCTGACCATCTGACGGTCGTTCACCAGCATCACCGGTGCATCGGCGCAGGCGCCCAGGCATTCGCTTTTCTGCACCGTGAACAGGCCATCGGCCGTCGTGCCGCCTTCTTCCACGCCAAGCCGGCGGCACAGGTGCTCAAGAGCCGCCTGGCCATCGCGCAACTGGCAAGGCAGGTTTGTGCACACATTGAACTTGTAGCGCCCCAGCGGCCGCTGGTTGTACATGTTGTAGAAGGTGGTGACCTCGTGCACCGCGATCGGTGGCATGCCGAGGTAGTCGGCAACGATCTTCTCGCTCTCGGCCGAGACGTAGCCCAGTTCCTGCTGGACCACACCGAGGCACGCCATCACGGCCGACTGCTTCTGTTCGGCCGGGTACTTGGCCACCTCGCACGCGAAGCGCTCCCAGGTCGAGGCAGTCGGCAACCACTCGACAAGGGCTGCAGTTGAAGACGAAGTGGCCTGCGCGCTCACCGGTCGATCTCCCCGAAGACGATGTCCATCGTGCCGATCAGCGCCACCGCGTCGGCGATCATGTGACCGCGCGAGAGCTCGTCGAGCGCCGCCAAATGTGAGAAACCCGGCGGACGAATCTTCAGCCGATACGGCTTGTTCGCGCCGTCGCTGACGATGTAGATGCCGAACTCGCCCTTCGGGTGCTCGACGGCCGCGTAGACCTCGCCCTCGGGCACATGAAAGCCCTCGGTGAATAGCTTGAAGTGGTGGATCAAATCTTCCATGCCCGACTTCATGTCGAGCCGCGATGGTGGCGCGACCTTGTGGTTGCTGGTGATCACCGGCCCGTCGTTGGCACGCAGCCAGTCGACGCACTGCTTGATGATGCGGTTCGACTGGCGCATCTCTTCGACGCGCACCAGATAGCGGTCATACGTGTCACCTTTCACGCCCAGCGGCACGTCGAAGTCCATGTGCTCATAGACCTCGTAGGGCTGGTGCTTGCGCAGGTCCCACAGGATGCCGGAGCCACGCAGCATCGGGCCGGTGAAGCCCAGGTTCAGCGCGCGTTCGGGCGTGACGACACCGATGCCCACGGTGCGCTGCTTCCAGATGCGGTTGTCGGTCAGCAGGGTTTCGTAGTCGTCGACGCACTTCGGGAAACGACGCACGAAGTCGTCGATGAAGTCGAGCAACGAGCCCTGGCGGTTCTCGTTCAGCGCGCCCATCGCACGCGCGTTGCGGATCTTCGAGGCCTTGTACTGCGGCATCACGTCGGGCAGGTCGCGGTACACGCCGCCGGGGCGGAAGTAGGCCGCGTGCATGCGCGCGCCGGAGGCCGCTTCGTACATGTCGAACAGGTCTTCGCGCTCGCGGAAGCAGTAGATGAAGATGTTCATCGCGCCGCAATCCAGGCCGTGCGCACCGAGCCACATCAGGTGGTTCAGCAGCCGCGTGATCTCGCTGAACATGACGCGGATGTACTGCGCGCGCAGCGGCACGTCGACGCCGAGCAGCTTCTCGATCGCCAGGCAGTAGGCGTGCTCGTTGCACATCATCGACACGTAGTCGAGCCGGTCCATATAGGGCAGCGACTGGATGAAGGTCTTGCTCTCGGCGAGCTTCTCGGTGGCGCGGTGCAGCAGGCCGATGTGTGGGTCGGCCCGCTGGATCACCTCGCCGTCGAGCTCGAGCACGAGGCGCAGCACACCGTGCGCAGCCGGATGCTGCGGCCCGAAGTTCAACGTGTAGTTCTTGATGTCAGCCATGGGGGAATACTTCACCGCAGAGTGGCGGAGTTAACGGAGTTCCGCAGAGTTTCAAGAATTTACTCTGCGCAACTCCGTTAACTCCATTCCTCTGCGGTGAATGAATTGATTTGACGGCCTTCATCAGTGCAGACCACCGTAGTTGTCTTCGCGGATGATGCGCGGCGTGATCTCGCGCGGCTCGATCGTCACGGGTTGGTAGATGACGCGCTTCTGCTCGGCGTCGTAGCGCATCTCGACGTGGCCGGAGGTCGGGAAGTCCTTGCGGAACGGGTGGCCGATGAAGCCGTAGTCGGTCAGGATGCGGCGCAGGTCAAGGTGGCCGTCAAAGATGATGCCGTACAGGTCGAAGGCCTCGCGCTCGAACCAGTTGACCGCGCTCCACACTTCGGTGAGCGAGGCGACCACCGGCACGTCGTCTTCGGGGCAGAACACCTTCAGGCGCACGCGCCAGTTGTGGCTGACCGACAGCAAGTGCGAGACGACGCAGAAGCGCGGGCCTTCCCAGGGCTGGTCTTTGTAGATGGAATAGTCGACACCGCAGAGGTCGATGTTCTGCTCGAACTTCAGGTCGGTGTGGTCGCGCAGGGTGAGCGCCGCGCCGAGATAGTCGGCGGCGCCCACGGTGACGGTGAGTTCGCGGCGATCGCGCACCAGCTTCTTGACGCGATCTCCCAATGCTGCGGTCAGCGCAGCTTCGAGTGTGTCCAGCCTGCTCATGCGCGCGCGATCGTGTTCTCGCGGCGAATCTTCGCCTGCAGCTGCAGCACGCCGTAGAGCAGCGCCTCGGCCGTCGGCGGGCAGCCGGGCACGTAGACATCGACCGGCACGATCCGGTCGCAGCCGCGTACCACCGAATAGCTGTAGTGGTAGTAGCCGCCGCCGTTCGCGCACGAGCCCATGCTCAGCACCCAGCGCGGCTCGGCCATCTGGTCGTAGACCTTGCGCAGCGCCGGCGCCATCTTGTTGCACAAGGTGCCGGCGACGATCATCAAATCGCTTTGCCGCGGGCTGGGGCGAAACAACATGCCGAAGCGGTCGATGTCGTAGCGCGCCGCACCGGCATGCATCATCTCGACCGCGCAGCACGCCAGGCCGAAGGTCATGGGCCAAAGCGAGCCGGTCTTCGACCAGTTGATCAGCGTGTCGACGCTGGTGGTGACGAAGCCTTCTTTCAGTACGCCTTCAATGCCCATGCTGCTGCTCTCTGGTCACTTGATTCTTAGGGTTCGCGATGCGTGATGCGAGGGGTCGCGCCGCCAGGGTCATTCCCAATCGAGAGCTCCCTTTTTCCACTCGTAGGCGAAGCCGACGACGAGGATCGCGAGGAACAACATCATCGCCCAGAACCCCGTTGTGCCGATCTCGCGCAGTGATACCGCCCATGGAAACAGGAAGGCTATTTCGAGGTCGAACAGGATGAAGAGAATGGCGACGAGGTAGTAGCGCACGTCGAATTTCATGCGCGCATCTTCGAAGGCTTCGAAGCCGCATTCATAGGGTGAGTTCTTCGCCTTGTCGGGGCGCTGCGGGCCGAGCACGAAACCCAGCACCTGCGGCACCACGCCCACTGCCGCACCGATCAGGATGAACAGGATGACGGGCAGATAGGGTTCCAGATTCATGGGTCTGTGCTCGGCGGTGGGCCGTGCCTGCGGGGATGCGCAGGAGCGGCGCGGATGCGGCGCGGGTGTGGCGCGGGTGTGGCGCGGGTGCAGCGCGGGTGCAGTTGCGCGCTGCCGTGCAGACAGCTGCGAGAAGACTTGGTGCCGACGGCGAGACTCGAACTCGCACAGCTTTCGCCACTACCCCCTCAAGATAGCGTGTCTACCAATTTCACCACGTCGGCGGAGAACAAATACGCTGAAAAAATCATCCCGGATGGCGTGAGGAGTGGCGCACCGGACGACTGTGAATTCTAACCTCAAAGGTTGCGCCGACCGCTGGCTTCGCTGCACTGCAACATCGCTGCTGCGCCCGGCGAAGCGGTGCGCATCAGCGCGCAGTT
>JANXZA010000190.1 GCA_025355745.1 Rhizobacter sp.
CGGCGTGCAGGCGCGGCAGGAGTCGGCCAGGGCGGTGGCGTCGAAAGATTTCATGCTCGACATGTTCAAGCGCGCCGACCCGGAGAAGGCGCGGGGTGCGAGCGTCACCGCAGGTGAACTGCTGGACACGGCGCGCCGCGACATTTCGCAGCGACTGCCGACTCAACCCGAACTGCAGGTGGACTTGCTGCAGAGCATCGCGGCGATTCAAGCCGACATGGGCGAGTACACAAAAGCCGATTCTGCTTTTGCCGACGTCCTTTACCTGTACTTGCGGCTAGGGCGCTCGCGCGCAGCCGCAATGGCCGCCGTGAATCGTGCCGAGAACGCGTTGTGGGCAGGTGACCTGGGGGGCGCAAGAGCCTCACTGAAGCAGGCTCGCAGCATCGGCGGGTCGGCCCGAGACCACGAATTGCAGGCGCGCCTGAATCTCATCGATGGATGGATCGCTGGCAAAGGCGGCGAGTTGAAACTGGCGCAGGAATTTTTTTCCCGGTCACTGAAGGAGGCGACTCTGGCCTTCGGACCGAACCACACGACGACGCTGGATGCGATGCGTGGCCTAGCCAAGACGCTCGGCGACCTGGGCGAGTACCCCGCCGCATTGACGATGCATGACGACCTCGCGGCGCGGGCTGCACTTCTTGCCGGTCTGGACGCGCGCGAGCTGGCGAGCATTCAGTTCGAAGCCATGAATCTTCACTACAAAGCGGGCGCGTTTCGAGAAGCCTTGAATCTTGCCGATGCGGCCATCGTTCCGTGTCAGCGGAATGTGGGTCCGAACGACGAAGGTTGTCGCCGCCTGCAGCAAGTCAGGATTCTTGCGTTATTGCGCCTGGGTTGGGCTGATCGCGCGCTGGCTGCCTTGCAACCGCTGGAGGACCTTGCGAGCAACGCCCTCTCGCCGGAACGGCAGGCCATTGCGGCCCAAATCGTCGTGAGGGTGCAGTCAGCTGCGCTGCATGGCATGGTGGCTCAAGGCTTGCAAAGCCAATTGCAAACCCTTGGTCAGTCCGGCGAAGCAACACCACAAAGAAATGAGACAAAAGCGCGTGCGCTCCTGGTGCTGGCCGAGTCAAGGTTGTTTGCCAATGACGGCGCGCAGGCGGAAGTGTGGGCATTGCAGGCTCTGTCACGCGCGCAAAGCGGACCCGTGGATCGCGACACCTTGCCGAGATCCAGCAGTCTGCTCGGCATGGCCTTGCTTCAGAAGGGCCAGCCCCAGCAGGCCTTGCTTTGGTTCGAAAAGGCGCAAGAGGGGTACACCCGTGCGATCGGCATCGATCATCCGGTGACCTTGCTCTGCTCTCTTAACCGGGCCAGGGCCTTGCAGATCATGGGGCGTGCGCCAGAAGGTCTGGCATTGGTAGTGCACGCGGAGCCGGTGCTGGCGCAGGCGCTCGGGCGGGATGCTCCGGCATTTCTCTCGCTGCAGAGATTCAGGACCGGCCTCGAAGCGAATCAACCTCGCGTCAGCGGCGAACGATCAGGTGATGACCTGTTCATCAGTTAACACAGGAGGAAGCATGAAAGCAATTCTGAGAATGGCAGCTGCGGTTTCGGTGGTGTCGGCAATCGGAGGCTGTTCATCGCCGCCCGACCTGGCTGCGGTTCCGACGAACACGAAGCTGGAAACGAAGATTTGCGAGCCGCCAAAGATTTGCGACGTCTATGTAAAAAGCAATGATCCTGGTGGGTCCGGGATGCCAATTGATTCGCCCAGGATCGTCAGCTCTTTCGTGAGCGCGGAATTTCTGTCCGACAACCGCGCGCAGCTGACGATCGCGGCAATCGTGAAGAATTTCGGCGATAAGCCTTCGGCGCCGTTCGACGTTGTCTTCAAGACTCTGAACTCGGCCGAGTCCGATAAACCAGGTCAGCAAGCGCTCTTCATCCTGCATTTCGAAGCTGGCATTCAGCCGGGTGTGAGTGTGGTCAAGAAAGGCACCGTGCTTGCAAACAGTCAGCCGGCATTCTTGTGGTTGCTGACACCGGTTCAGCGCAGCCCCGCAAAGTGATCGGCCGACTCGGCCACGGTTGACGCCAGAACCCTGCTCCGTGAGCATCAAGAACGGCGACATCAGCCCTCTGCGCCAGAACTGACCGGCCGCCGCGCAGGCACCGGGATCGGCATCGGCTGATCTCGACAAGCTCTGCGTGAACCGCGCTGCTTGTCCGGTTCTGCCTCTCGTTAGCGTATTCAGGTTGAGGCTCGGCATTGCATGCCGACCTCGCTTCAACCACGCTTGAACCGAGAGGCACGCCATGACTTCTGATCCTCGACCGTCTCGTCCTGCATCGCCCGAGCGGCGCAACCTCGCACTGCTCGCGTGGGTCGCTGCGGTGGCTGTGTTGGCCGGTGCCGCACAGCTCATCTTGCTCACCTTGAAGGCTGGCGATCACGGCTGGGTGCGCACCAGCATCGCAGAGGATGCGGCTTCAACGGTGGACGCTCGCCCGCATGCCGAGACGACCGACACGCGCGGCGCCGCCACCGCCGTGTACCACCGATGAGCGCGCTTGCGAATTCATCGCGCGACGCCGGCGCATGCCGGCCGCTTGCAGCCGCCGCCATCGTTCTGGAGACCGCGCTGCGCAGCGCACAAGCCGGTCTCGATACCGCCCGCACCGGTGCGTTCAACGACGAGACGCCAGCGCTCAACCTGCGCTTCGCGGCGGCGATGGCGCTCTACCGGAGCGGCGACTGGGCGCACGCCTTCGCCGCCCTGGCCGCGCTCGCCAACCTCGGCCATGTGCCGGCGGCGCGGCTGGCCTTGCTGATGCTGCGCTACGGCACGGGCTGGTTTCGCACACCGTTCAGTGCCACGCCCGAACAAATCGCGCGCTGGGCGCGGCTGGTGTTGCGCGCACCGCACTGCACAC
>JANXZA010000198.1 GCA_025355745.1 Rhizobacter sp.
CTGGTCGACGAGCTCGACCGCATCGTCAAGGTGCCGGGTGTCGCCAACATCTGGGTGCCGCCGATCCGCAACCGCATCGACATGCTGGCCACGGGCATCAAGAGCCCCGTGGGCGTGAAGGTGGCCGGCACCGACCTGGCCGTCATCGACCGGGTGACCGGCGAGATCGAGAAGGCGCTGAAGAACGTGCCCGGTGTCAGCAGTGCGCTCGCCGAGCGCTTGACGGGGGGGCGCTACGTAGATGTGACGATCAACCGCGACGCTGCCGCGCGCTTCGGCATGAACATCGCCGATGTGCAGGCGGTCATCACGTCGGCGGTCGGTGGCGACAACATCGGCGAGACGGTCGAAGGCTTGCAACGCTTCCCGATCAACTTGCGCTACCCGCGCGAGATCCGGGACTCGCTGGAAAAGCTGCGCGTGCTGCCCATCGTCACCGAGAAGGGCGCGCGGCTGGTGCTGTCTGACGTGGCCGACATCCGCATCACTGACGGGCCGCCGATGTTGCGCAGCGAGAACGCGCGCTTGTCAGGCTGGGTCTATGTGGATATTCGCGGGCGTGACTTGCGGTCGGCGGTGAAGGACATGCAGCGCGTGGTCACCGAGAAGGTCGCCTTGCCGGCGGGCTACTCGATCTCGTGGTCCGGCCAGTTCGAGTTCCTGGAACGGGCGACCGCGAAGCTCAAGGTCGTCGTGCCATTCACGCTGCTGATCATCCTCGTGCTGCTGTACCTGACCTTCAAACGTTTCGACGAGGCGCTGCTGATCATGGCGACGCTGCCGTTCGCGCTGGTCGGCGGCATCTGGTTGTTGTATTTGCTCAGCTACAACCTATCGGTTGCAGGGGCGGTAGGCTTCATCGCACTCGCAGGTGTGTCGGCCGAGTTCGGCGTGATCATGCTGCTGTACTTGAAGCAGGCTTGGGACGTTCGCGTCGCGCAGGGCACCACGAGCACCGCCGACCTGCTCGATTCCATCCGCGAAGGAGCGGTACTGCGTGTGCGGCCAAAGGCAATGACCGTCGCCGTGATCCTCGCCGGACTGTTCCCGATCATGTGGGGCACGGGCACAGGGTCCGAGGTCATGCAGCGCATCGCCGCGCCCATGGTCGGAGGGATGATCACCGCGCCGCTGCTGTCGATGTTCGTGATTCCTGCGGCCTATCTGTTGATGCGCCGAGTGCGTGAGCGGTCGGAGTCGAGCGTTGCGCCCCGGCGCTGGCCAAGTCGGCGGCAATCGTCTGTTGCTCCACCAATGTAGGGATGTCTTGCCCGGTGCGTCGGGCGCCTACTCAGAGCGCGTCGGAAGTGCCAAAAGTGCCGCCATACGGTTCTGAGGCTGACGACCGGCGAAGGAGAGTGCCATGGGCGTCAACCTCGTCACGCGCGTTCGCAACTTCGCGATCAGCAACCAGACCTTCACAGCGAACGACCACGATGTGCAGGACGGCTGCGTCACACCCGGTGCGCACCGCATCATGCGATTCGACTTTCTCTCGTACAACGCGGGAAGTTCGGACTTGGTGATCGGCAGCCCGGCGGCGCGCCCCGATCTTTTCGTCTGGTCGGCAGGCCATGGGCACTATCACCTGCGGGATTTCAACGAGTTCCTGCTCTTCAACGCCAATGGCGCACTCGCCACGATCGGCTACAAGCAGGCCTTCTGCGCGATCGACATCGAGCGCATCGGTGCGAACGCGAGCGCCACCGCACGGTTCGCGAACTGCAATAGCGACCAGGGCATATCGTCAGGTTGGGCCGACGTGTACAGCAGTGGCCTTCCCTGCCAATACATCGTCATCGACACCGTACCCAACGGCGACTACACGCTGCAGTCGACCACGAACGCTAAGCACATCGTCGGCGAGGACTGCTTTGGCGACAACACTGAGTGGACCGGCCTGCGCATCAACGGCGGCAGCGTGACCCAGATCGCCCCGCCTTGGATTCCGGAGGATCGGATCGGCTTCAACCGGGCCAATCTGTCGGTGGCCCAGTTCGGCGGTCGATGGAAAGTCGTCGAAGGCAATCACTGGTTGATCGACACCGGCGGCATCAAGGCCGAGGCCGACCGCATCGTCGAGATCATCAACCACTACAAGCTCGCATCGATGTGCTTTGTCGGGCGGCCATCCTGCGGTGACGTGACACCGATGATGTATTGGCTGACAGACACCGGCGCGGCACCCAGCGGCAGTCTCGTCGGCGAAGACTCCATCGGCTTTGACCCGGCTAAGCTGGCTGTCATTGAGGTCGGCGGACGCTGGAAGGTGGCAGAGGGCGCGCACTGGTTGCTCGACTTCGGTCCTGGGCATGGCAATGCCGTGGCCGCGCTGTACTTCATACTGAAGTACCGATTCAACGAGATGTGCTTCGTCGGTCGCCCCGGCCCGTCTATGACCTACTTCAAGCGTCGGCGTGGAGTTCTTGATCACATCCATTTGATGGACACGCGTGTACTGCATGCCTTGATCGATCCGCCACTTTGGTGGCACGCACAGCGGGCGGTAGTTGCCGAAAGGGAGACGGTGGTCGATTTGTCGGCTCACCCGCTCGGGGACTGCAACGATGCGCTTGCAAAGACAGGCATTCGCGTCGTCATGGCGGATGATCGCCCCTTCGTTGCGCGAATCGACGAGCAGCACGGCATTCGGGGCCTCGCGCTCAGCGGCCGGTGCGAACTGCGGTTGCCGAATCCTGTCGACCAAGTTGATGTCCTCATCGCTCATTTCGGCCGACCGCCGACCTTGATCGGCCACTGTGTCGACAACAAGGCGGTCAAGATGGTTGCCGACGATCGTCCACGTCAGGTCGAACTCATCCGCTTGCTCGGCCAAGGAATTGATCGCGTTGAAGTGGAGGCCTCCGATGGCGCGTCTCTGGTGCAAGTGGCTTTCCCGGGCCACACGCGCGGCGGTGACGAGGCTCTTGCGTCGAAGGCAGACTCGAAGCCCGGAAAGAGCGCTGGCGAAAAGAAGTGAGTAGACGGATTGACGCCAGGCTCTGTCATTTCGACTCGACTGAGTGTCGCGATCGCTAGGGGAGTTTGCACCAGATCGAGGGCTAGTTCCCGGAGTTGGAAAGGCGCCGCGCGCGTTATCCATCTTCTTGGGCTCGACGTGGGGTGATCGCCCTTCGCGGAACCGAATCTCCAACGCACCTCGACCGGCAACGGCGTGGTCGTCGGAACCTTCGTGCTGGACGACCTTGTGCATGGCAACTGCTAGGCAATATGCTGACCTGCCCCTAAAGCCACCTCGTACGTCCGGTTCACGGTACATTTCTGCGTGAACGATTCCTTTGACCAGCCGACGACTGCTCCACCTGAGGAGCCATTTGCTCGCCTTCGGTTTGCCGGGGGGCGGTTCGATTCACACACGATACCGCTCGAAGTGTTGCCCGATCTTGCCGCCTATAGAAAGCTCGTCATCGAGGTCGCGAAGATGCTCTACCGCCAACGTGTAGGCACGCGGGTTCGAGTCCCGAAGGGCTTCGAAAGCTCTTTCCAGATCGGACTCGCGCGCGTGGACGGTGGCAACAGTGCCGTCGCCCTTATGCCGCGCCTTCACGTTGCAAACCACGGAGCAGCGCAGCAACTGTTGGGTGCTTCCGCGAACGAGCCGTCATTTCTGGGTTCGCTGTACCCGGACTTCGATCATGCTCGGTCGTACATCGACGATTTGATTGGGGTCGTTGGTCAAACTGGTCGAGTACCGGGAGACTTTCCATTCGAATTAGCTGGCTTCTTCAACTCGTTCGGGCAGGGCCTGCGGGACGACGAGTTCGTCGAAATGGGATATGGCGGGGCCAAACCGGTTCGTTACGACACCTTCATCAGGAAGAAGATTGTCCTGTCGCGTGAGACGACCTACGAAAACGCGCTTGACGAGCAGTTCGTTTTGCATGGTGGAGAAGTCGGCGCTGGCGTGATTCACGTTCGCGATGTGAACGGTGCCAAGTACGATTTTCAACCTCCTACGGAGTTCGAGTTCAAGAAGGCCTACGACCGCGCGCGGGAGGCGGTTCGCCTCGTCGGCACCGGTCTGTATGACAGCAACGAGCGACTGCGCAGGCTGGTCTCTGTGAACGTCATCTACAGCGACGGCGGCCCGTCCCAACCATTCGATGCGCGTTTGGATGAGATCGGAGCGACCCCCTCTGGTTGGTACAACGACGGCAATCCAGCGCCCTCGGCCGAGGCCGTTAATTCCATGCGCATTTTCCTAAGCGCGGTTGCGCTACAGCCTTTGCCGTCGCCCTATCTTTACCCGTTGCCTGATGGTGGGGTAGCAGCCGAATGGAGTGTCGGATTGTGGGAGGCCAGCGCTGAAGTAAGTGTCGATGGTTTAAGCCTGAGCCTGAACGCAGTCAACTCGGTGACTATGGAAGAACTCAACAATCTCCTTGACCTCAAACACACTGAATTCATGACCGACTTCGTAGCGTTCATAAACACCGTGTCGGCGGACTGACAGCGCCACATGCCAATCACCAGCGACCATCTGCTGCCGCAATCCGACGAATTGATGACCCGTCAGGTTCATCCGAGTCAAATGGCTGAGGGCAGGCCGTCCGCAAGGTCGTTTTCGCCGACGGCGAGCGATGACGGCTATCTATCTGCAGATCGATCAAGTCTGCTCTCTCCGAAAGACGCCTATGAGCGGTATCTCGAGCGCAAGAAACTGATCGAGGCAGGCGGAACATGGGGAGTTTCCGTGCAGGAGTTTGGAAGCCTAGGACTCTTCTGCTATTCGGATCCTCTCCCAGACAGCGCTGCCCATGCGCTCGTTGACTTCAGCGCTGCCGGAGACGAGAAGAAACAGCAAGCCTTTGCAAAGCTTGCCTATGCGAAGGCCAAGGCGCGAGGACGTCTTTACCCGTCAAGCTGACGGACGGAACTTGTTTTTTCGGCCAATCGTCGGGGAAGCGCCATGCGTGGATGACTTCCGCTGATGGTTATCTTAAGCGCGGACACTTCGACAGACTACGCGCGGTGTGCCGACGGTGCTGGCGCAATCAAGGCAGCGGTGCGGGATGACTATCAATCTTGAGGTCGACGCGATCCGCGAAAAGGAGCTTCTACGTTGATCGTTGACTAACGATTCCTGGGTAGGCGTAGCCATTCTTGAATCGACGAACTGTAAGACATGGCGCGGATCGTTGTCTTGTCCGGGAAGTGCCGAAGCGTATACCGCAGGTCGCTGCGTGTCCCCGCGGACCCGATCGCACGGATTCTGATCTCGTCGAAGAGTTCGAGAGCGTCGAGCAGGGCCGATGTCCACGCAGGCTGCAAGCCATGTGCAACAGACGAGATCGCTTGTTCAAGCGCCTGCGACGGCGGGTACGTCAGCGCAATTCGCTGCGCCGCTGCGGTCAGCGTCTTCGGCAGTGCCGTGTCGGAAGCGATCTGCTGCAGCAATTCCTCGCCCCAACCGATCGCTCGCAGCCGCTCATCGGGCATCGTCATGATCTTCGCCTCCGGCTAAGACCGATTGACGTGAATCATCGCGTGCGCACGAACAGTCGCCTTGCATTCCAGCCTTTCAATCTGCCTCAGCGCTTCTTCGGAGAAAAGCAACTCGGTGACCGAGTTGCGCGCGACCCCCTCGACCGACACGCCGAAGGCGCCGTGGAATGAGTTGAAGACCTTGATTAACTCCGCCTTCGCCTCCGCTGCATCCTCCGCGTGCCCTATCCAGGCCATGAGGGTCTCGCCCTCGCCCGTGGCGCTGTACTCTACCGTCGTTGTCCAAAGTTTCATGATGGGTGCTCCATGGTTTCGGTTTAAGTGCATACGCTCAGGCTCAACGCTGACGCTCTGTCCCAAAGATACGCTGGGGCGATCGATGTCCGGGGCGGTCACCGGCATCTCGGCGCCTGCTTCCTCGGCATCTGCAACGGCAAGAGAACGAAACACCTCGTCCAAGCCTTCCAGGTCCCCCGCCGGGAACTCCCCGCCATGTCGATTGGGGTCGAAGGCAGACAAATCGGCCGAGTTCGCTCTGATCTCCGCGTCGGCCTGCGTGCTCACCCGCAGCCACTCGCCCAGCGAATCGCGCAGACAGTGCTCGCACAGGTCGATCTCGACGCGTTGGCCTTGCCCGAAGATCGATCTTTCTTCGGCCGTGAACCCGATCGATGTCATCCAATTGAAGTTGCTGTCTTCGGCCGCTAGTCGTGCGCGCAGGCAACAGCGATCGCAGATGATCTCGTAGAGGTTAGTGGCTTGCTCGTCACTGGTTCGTCGCATGGATCTCTCCTTGTCTCGGCGTAGGGTCCGCTCACAAGCGGCGGCCATTCAACTGCCGCAGCGATTCGCGCACGCTCGAATTCGTCTTGCGCTGCCGAAACGTCTTCGCCTTGCAGCATGCGCAGCGCCCGCGCGTGCATCAGGCTGCGGATATCCCGTGGCAGCCGCGGCGGCGGGTGTCGCCGGTTGATTTCGTCAAGCTCCGCGCACCACGCGAACCACATCGGGAAACCGCGGCTGTCGACCGCCTGCGCTTGGCGCGGCTGCTTCACAGCCGTCTTGATCAGCCCCGCCAGTTCGCGATACCGATTCGCCACGTCGGGCGGCATCGGAATCTTCCCCGCATTGAAGATTTCAAAGAGGAACTGGTCGACCGCCGGGGCGAGTGCATCGATGTCGTCCATCGCCGCTGTCATCGTGCTCTCGTCCGCCCCGAACCGGCCCGCCATGAAGTCCCGAAGCCGTCCGGGCCGCCCTTCGCATCCCGCCCGAAGCAGCTCGCCGGCGGCGACCGACGCACATGCGCCGCGCTCATGCCAGGCGACCAGCACGTCGTCGTCTTCCTCTCCACCGTCCGCGCGCGCGTACGCAAACCAAGGGGAGTTGCCCCACTTCAAGTAAGCCATTCAACTCTCTCCAGCCACGAGCTTTCGAGGCCCGCTGAGTCGAACGGCGACAGACCCTCCCAAGTCACGCGACAGCCGCACGACCTGGGCGCCGAGCTCGATCCTGGTCGGGCCGCCGAGTCGGATTCGTAACTCGTATGGCGCTGGCGGCACGTCCCAACCTGAGCCGTCTTCACGGTAGGCGAAGATGCCATGCTGGTCTGGCAGGATTCTCGTAACGAGCCAGCCAACAAGCGCGGAGTCGAAAGCGTTCGATGCGATGGTGACGAGGAGCCTGTCCGGATCCACGGTGATCCGGAATATCTCGTCGGGCAGGCAAGAAACGGTGTGCTTGAGAAACTTGTCGATGGTCTGCATTCGCATTTCCTTTCCCGATTGATCCAAAGCATCGACCGCGGGAATGGTCTCGACGGCAGCGCCTTGGCGCCGTGACCGCGTCAATCCTGCTCGCTCCGCATGTCGGTTCAGCGCCTGCAAGCTTTCACGGGAGAGGCCTTGCCGCCCCGGACACACGACCAGCTGACCGCAGTCGGTCTCGAACAAGTACGGCATGTCATCCAGCGCGACCTATGCTTTGGCGGGATCCCAGCTGGACGCCATCCGCGCCTCGACCTGTACTTGACGCTCATGGGTGAACACGGAAGTCTTCGTTGCCGAATAGACATCGTCGTCGTCGCGCTCCTGAGACGCCCGAGGCGTGCAGCCGACGATGCGACTGCCGACGATCCGTCCAAACATCTCGACCATCTCCCGCTGGAAGTGCGCGACGCGCCAGCTGGACGAGATCACCACATCGACCTCCGGCCAGGCCTGCAGCCAAATCGCCAAGTCGACCACCCGCACGAACAGCGGGCCGACCTGATTGCTCGCATGCAAGACGCCATCGAAGTCGAGGAACAAGATCATCGATCGTCCTTCTTGTCCGCCCTTGCCCGGCAGGTCCCACACAGCGTGACGATCCAGCCCGAGCCAACGGCGCTCGCGCTGCCGTTGCCACAGACTTGGCATGTCGTCTCGGCCTGCTCGCAGGCCTCTTTCACGCACGCCCTGATCCGCTCGAACAGTGCAGTCGGGTCCGTGGGTCCCTTGTCGAAACGCTGTGTCGAACCCGAACCGATGACGTCCAGGACCAAGGTCTCTTCCTCGCCCAAGCTCCAATAGACCCTCAAGCTGGCGTACTTCTCTTTGATCTGAATGACCTTGAAGACACTGGCTGCATCGTCGTCGAGCATCGCGTCGAGGTCCGCGAACAGCTGGTCCGCCAGTTCGGTCCAGCCTTGTGGCAGGTCCGACCACACGCGCGGATGCCGGTGATGGAACAAGCGCGGAAAGCGCGCGACGAGTGCGTCGATCTTCGGGTCGGTGGGGAAGTCACTGGTCGACATGAAACTGCCTGCGGTCGGTGATACTTCAATGAACAGGCGACTCGCGCCAGCCGGTGGTCGATGACTCTTGCGAGGTCCACTGCGGGTCGACAAGGTCCGCGACCATGAGGCGCGAACGCCCGCTGACGACGGCTCGGCCGACAGCGGCGACGAGCACCTTGTGCATCCGCCGCGGGCTGCCGAGCAGCGCGAGCTGCTGCACCACCTCGCCCGTCGGCTTGTCGAAGCGCCGGGTCAGCTTCAACTCCCCTAGCACCTGCTGTCCGACCGCTCGGGCGATCGCCACCGCCGCACGCGGTTCCGGCGCCTCGATGTGAAATAGCTCGAACCGCGACACCAGCGACGCGTCGATCGGGCTGAGCCGGTTGGCGGTGGCGATGTAGACGACGTAGGAGGCGTCGAACACCAGGTCGATGCACTTGTCACGCAAGTGCTGTGCTGTCGCCGGCTCCAGCACCGCGTGCAGCGCGTTGGCGGGCTTGTAGTGGTTGCCCGAGCTGATCTTGTCCAGCTCGTCGAGGACGACGACGGGGTTGGCGAAGTCGGTCTGCACGATCAGCTTGAACAGCTGGCCGGTCTCGGAATTCCACCAGTGCTTCTCGGACCCAGTCAGGACCGAGACGGTTTCGGCGGACTCGAGCGCGTAGATGAAGCGCGGTACACCCAGCATGTCGGCCACGCACTTTGCGAAGTGCGTCTTGCCCACCCCGGGCGGCCCGACCAGGAGCAGTGGCGGGATCCTCAGCGGCTTGCGGGCGAACGCCGACAACGCGCAGCAGGCCTCGAGCCGGTCGATGACCTTCGACAGGTTCGGCATGTCCGTGCGCATCTGCGCGATGCGGGCACGCCAGTCGGCCTTGAGGCCCACCAGGCGCGTCTCGCCGCGGGCGAGCAGGTCATCCATCACCTTGAACTCGGTCTTCTTCTCCTCCGAGCTGAACTTGGTGCGCTGCTCCACACTCTTGCGCCGCTCGGTGATCAGGGCGACGGAGATCACGGGAACGGGATGGCCGGCGACGGTCTGACGTTTGCGGCGGGCAGGCGTCGCAACGGGGGCCGCAGCGGGATTGGCGGGTGGCGTCGCGGCGTTGGCCTGCATCTGCTCGCGAATGGCGCGAAGTCGGGCCGCGCTTTCCTCCGGGTCGAGGTCCAACTCGTCCTGAGGTGGCGGCGGAGGTGTTCGGATGGCGCAGGCACGGTCCCAGGCGCCCGAGTTGTCGCACTTGTCGTAGAGCTCGCGCCGAGCCGCGTTGAGGGTCTGCGCGAGCACGAGTGGGACGAGGACGGTCTCCGAGCCGTTGTGGCGGCCGGTCGTCAGGTCGACCCACAGCAGCAGCGCGTACCCCGGGGCAGCGTCGCGCAGGCTGAGCACGGGACTAGCCATGTTCGGCTCCGAGCGTGATCACCCGTTGGGGGTCGAAGTTCGCGTTCTCGATCGCGCCGTTCCAGCGCACGTAACCACGCGGGTTGGCGATCACGCGCGTGCGGTGATGCTGGTAGTCCGACGAGCTGTGCGTGTGGCCGTGAATCCAGAGCGCGGCCGACTGGAAGAAGACGGCGGGCAGGTCAGAGTAGTAGCACGGGTTCAGGTCGCTGCCTTCGTACATCGAGTCCATGCTGAGTGGGCTCGGAGCGTGGTGGGTCACGACGACCGTGGCCACGACGTCTGGGCCGACTGCTTCCAGCAGTTTTTGCTGAAGCCACGCACGGCTGAGCTGATGCTCGCGTGCTGCGTCTTCCGGTGTGAAGCGCCGCTGGCCCGGTTGATCTGGCAATCGCTCGCGGATTGCGCCAGCAAAGTCGTTCAAACCAATCGTGGCGTCGCGCTTGGCTCGTGCGACATCGGTGCCATGGGCGACATCGAGTTCGAAGTCGGTCCAGAGAGTGGCGCCAAGGAAGCGGATGCCGAGCAAGGTCACCTCGTCGCGGTCGAGCAGGTGCACATTGGTACCGGCCGCCGCCTCGCGCAGCCTCGTGAGCATGCGGGTGCGTTCGCTGTTGTAGAACTCATGGTTGCCAGGCACGAGCACGACCGGCTTGCCGGCCAAGGTGGACTTGCGTCGCGCCCAGTGGACGGCCGGGACGCCGACCGCAATGTCGCCGGCGAGCACGATGAGGTCGTACAGGTCCGGGCTCGGTGGCCGAAACGTGGCGAACTCGAGGTGCAGGTCGCTGAGGATCAGCAGGCGCACGGGCGTGTTCATGCGGGGCTCCCGTCGAGTGGCGCAGGAGGGCGCGGCCAGATCAAGCAGTGTTCGGGCGCGACGCCGAAGGCTTGGTAGCCGGCATTCGTGTCGAGGCGACCGTCGGCGACGTAGTCGATCGTCTGGTGCAGATGGCCGTGGACGACCACCTGCACGCCGAGGGCGACCGCCAGATCGTCGATCGCCTTCCAGCCGTGTGGGTGCCCGCCGAGGCCCTCATGCGTGACGAGGATGTCGGCACGCTGACCGGCGAGGCGCTCGTACTCGTCGGGAAAGATCGACGAGCGGTGCCGCAGCGGCAGGCCGCCGCGCCAGCGCTCGGAGGGGCGGATGACCTTCAGACGATCGATGGCGCTCCGATAAGCCGGCTCCAGCGGCGGCGACCAGATGCTCTCGCGGAAGATGCCGCCGAGACCGGCGAGCCGATACCCGCCGATGTCGACGACGCGGCCGTGCAGATTGCGGTGCCCGAGCGCGGAGCCGAAGAGGTTGTCGTGGTCGGCTTCCGAGTCGGTGTCGTGGTTGCCCGGGATCCACCAGACCTCGGTGAGGTCGAGGATGGGGGCGAGTTCGATCTGCAGCGGACGTTGGGCCTGGATGTCGCCGAGCAGGACGATCGCCTGTGGGCGGTACTTCTGGACGCAGCGGATGACGAAGTCGAAATGGCCGTGCGGGTCGCCGAAGAACATGAGCTTGGGGCGCGCGGCGCCGGTGTCGACATCGCTATCGGTAGCGGCGACGGAAATCGGATGGATGTGCGATGGCTTGGACATGGTGGGCGCTTCGGTGATCGGAGGTCACGGAACGCTTGTCGTCGGTCATCGGGTTCAGAGCGACCCAGAAACGACAAGGCCCCGGCGGGTGCGGGGCCTGTGGTGCTGAGAGAGGAATCTCAGAGATGCATGAGACTCGTCAACCCGGCGTACACACACGGCCCCGGCCGGTCGATATGACCGAGGTCTGAGTGCAGCGGTTGAGGGCGAGTCGGGATGACATGGAGCGAATCGTAGAACAGAGGTCGGACGTTGGCAAGCGGCTTCGAACGATGAGAGGCCTTTCGGAGCCGAGCAGAGCACTCGCGCAATGAATCCACGAGGAGGCGGTCGCATGCTGGAACACATATGTACGAATGAGTGTGTGTATGAATTAGTGTAAGCGATCGAGTATGGCGGGGTGAAGCGCCTCCCCCCACGTATCGAACTCGGCCTGCGAATCAAGGAACTGCGCGCGGCCCGAGGCATGACGCAGGACGACCTTGCCGAAAAGACGGGGTTCTTCAGAACGTACCTGTCGCGAGTGGAGACCGGTGCCGCGAACCCGACGTTCGACGCGCTACTGACGTTTGCAGGTGCGTTGCGGGTCGGGCCAGCTGCGTTGTTCGAGGCGCCCACCAGCCCGATACCGGTGCGGACGCGGGCGCCCCGCGGTGGTTCGCGGGGGCGGGTCGGCAAGTAGGCGGTGGCATGGAAACAGTTCGAACCGTGCTCGCGGCCCAATTGCCCGGGCCTGACCCCGGACTGATATCAATCACACGGGGTTGCGCGTTGCTGCCGCAAACGACGCACGACATGCTGATCTGGCGTTTCTGGGCGCGAGGGTCGGCACCGGGCGAGCCGTCGTTCGCGATGATCAGCGAGGAGCCGCCGCCCGAGATGGCGGCCGCTGGTCACGATGGGTGATCTGCGCCGATTCGTGGAAGCGCAGACACCGGTCTATGACCGCGTCTTGGCTGAATTGCGAGCTGGACGCAAGCAATCGCATTGGATGTGGTTCGTGTTCCCGCAGCTGAGGGCCCTGGGCCGCAGTTCCATCGCGCAGTTCTATGGGCTTCACGATCTGAACGAAGCGAAGTCATACTGGGACCATGCGGTGCTGGGCCCGAGACTGACGGAGTGCGTGCACGCGGTGCTGAGTGTCCGGTCGAGGACGGCCTACGATATCTTCGGCTCGCCGGACGACCTCAAGTTCTGCAGCTGCCTGACCTTATTCGAGCTGGCGTCGGCGGATCCGTGCTTTGGCGAGGCGCTCGATCAGTTCTACGACGGTCGGCGCGACGAGCTGACGCGAACGCTGGTGTGCCGCTGATCGATAGCCGATCTGAACCGTCAGCCTTTTTAGCTACCCCGCTGCGCGCAGGGCCTCGATGCGTGCGATCGCTTCTTTCTTGCCCATCGTCCGCAGCGCCGCAATGGCCGGCAAGTGCGTGGCCCTGGGTCGGACCTCGTCCGTCTCCCAGCGGTAGACGGATTTCCCAGACGCGCCGACGAGAAGACCGCAGTCTTCCGCGGAGAGGCCCAATCGCGCTCGAGTTGACGCGAAGCCTTTGGCAGCGAGGCGCAGGTTTTGCGGTGAGGTGTCAATTGGCGTGGCGGCTGCCTTCTTCGAAGTGCCCTTGCCGACCCGACGCAGTTCCTGCTCGAGGGCAAGAATGCGCCGCTTGAGTGCAGCGATCTCCGAACGAGACGAAGCCACGGCCTTCTTGAGGCTCTCGGTCTCAGCTCGAATCTCCTTGCGGGCGATTCGGCCAATTTCTTCTTTGAGTACGGATGCGATGTTGGGTATGGGGCAATTGTGCCCCGAGATCCGCGATGCATTGACTGCCGCTCGAAGGCGTCGATCGCCGCGATCGCGTGGTCAATCTAGATCCAGTCAAGCACCTGAAGAGCAATCAGATCCGTGGTGGCTCACTCCATGAGCTACCGATGAGTCATGATGACTGAACGTCGACGCCGACTCGTTCTTTCTGTCAAGAGTGGTCGGTCTCGCAGCCTTGGCGTACCGTCCGCCGGACGCCCGACCGTCAGGAGCTCGCATGGATACCGCTCGCCACAACGCGTCACTCGTCTCAGGATTCATCGCGTCCGTGCGGGAATGCATGCCGGACACTGCTCCGGTCCGAGAGACCTTGAGCTTCATTGGCCTGGTCTTGCATCATCCGGGCCCGCCACGAGAGATGGTGTCGATGCGCCGGTCTCTCTGGAATCTGGTGACCATGAATACGGACGAGCCCAAAATTGCGGCAGAGCAGATGCGTCGCGTGGCGAACTACGCCCTGTGCGACTGCAATCACGCCACCAGCGGGCAGGTGCTTGAGATGGCGCTGCACACCCTGTCGCTGCGGTTCGACGACAGGCCTTCGGCGCGGATGCTCTGCGTGGACCTCGGCATGATGGCTGCCGGCATGTCGGTGATCGGGATCGAAGACATTGTGCCGGCCTGGAGTCCGCACCTTCCGATCGTCGGTCTGATGAGCCCGGGCCTGGTCTATGGGTGGATCGGCGCGCACGTTGCGCGGGTCTGCAGCCACGCCTTCGATCAGACGGGATGCGACGACGCATTCAAGGACTGGTCGTCAACCGACTTCGAGTGCGCGTTCCTCGCGCTGCGAATGCTGTATTGCGTGTTCGGAAGGTCCATGGATGGTTCGAACGCGGAGCCGAGCGACCTGATCGTGGACTTCGACCTGCATGGTCTCGTCCTCTGGGACGCGCTCCAACGGAAACTCAAGGATCGGCCACGGCGCTCCGCCTCTTCGCTCTCGCTGAGGGACTCCACATGGCACGCGACGGCGCGTCATGTCGTGCGACAGGCGATCGTTTCGGGGATCGAACGGACGCCACAGCCCCAGGCGCCGAGCGTTGTATTCGACCAAGTGTCGTCACATGTATCACGGCTGCCGAACTTGCGGGTAGCCGCACCCATCGCCGGTCCGTCACTTGTCGTCTGCCGCACGCCAATCGTGGACGGGACCGAAAGGTGTGACAAGGAAGAGATCGCTCGGCACAAGATTCTTGAGACACCCCTTCCGCTGGCCTTGATGCCGCACTTCGAGGATCTGCTCGAGATGCATCGGGCGTTGGTCAAGGAGTTTCCATGGGGCGGCGATGTGCTCTCGGCCATCTTCGGCGATCTGGTCGGCCGCGCGAAGCTGGGCATCCAGGTGTTTGGATTTCCGCCAACGCTGCTGGTGGGAGCGCCAGGAAGCGGGAAGTCCCGGCTCGCCCGGCGCTTGGCTGACTCGTTCGGACTCCCGCGCATGGACCTGTCGGTGGGAGGTGTCTCCGACAGCAAGGTGCTCAGCGGGACTTCTCGGGGGTGGGGGTCGGCCAAGCCCAGTGACCTGGCGACCCTGATGGCCCTGCGCAGGACGGCCTCGGCCTTGGTCCTGCTGGACGAATTGGACAAGGCGGAAGACGGTGATCGAGTCGGCGTCGGGCTGCAGTCCTATGTCCTCGGATTCCTCGAGCCTGAAACGGCCAGCCGGCTGATGGATTCGTTCCTGAAGACCGAGTGCGACTTCTCCGGCGTGATGTGGATCGGAACCGCGAATGAGCTGAGCGCCGTCCATGCGCCGCTGCTGTCTAGGCTGCGAGTTCTTCCGCTGCGCCAACCTTCTGCGGAGCACTTCGGCGTGATCGCGGAGAACGTTCTTGCCGACATTGCAAAGAGCTGGACCTTGGATCGGCAGGTTTTGCCCACACTGAGGGAACTCAGCTTGCCATGGGATCGTCTCGGAAGCGCGAGACAGGTTCGCCATACTGTGGAAACTGCGGTGATGGACTGGGCGCGAGACTTGCAGCGGCACTGAGGTGCAGAGAAGGTTCCTTAGCTTGAGGTGGCCTTGGTCATTTCGGTGCGGCGCCACAAGCGATGCGTTCGTCAGGTAGCCATCCGGTGGCGGACCACTCCTTGAGGGGTGTCGCGTCGAGGCGGATCGCTGGGCGAGCCGTCCGTGCCTGCGGGTGGCATAGTTCGGCTATGACAGACTCTCTGGATTATGCGCTTGCAGTGATTCGCGCGGCAGCACTATTGAGCTGCGACCTTAAAAGGCGGCCTCGTGTTACTTCGCCGATGGTATCGACGCGTTTGATGGGTTGACCGCGGAGGCACTCGTCCTGC
Organism: Rhizobacter sp.; assembly: GCA_025355745.1. Classification (GTDB taxonomy): domain Bacteria; phylum Pseudomonadota; class Gammaproteobacteria; order Burkholderiales; family Burkholderiaceae_C; genus LMDS01. Next base: position 15,364 of record JANXZA010000198.1, read on the forward strand.
AAGGGCGAGCACGCGATGTTCTGCGCTACATCGAGTCGCTCGAAGCCGGATTTTCTGGCTAGCAGCATTGGGATCGATGTGGTGTCGCTGCCGATGGAAGCAGCCGGACATTCAAGGTGCACCGCACGCGGACAGCGCGCAGCCATGAGCGGCTCTTTGACTTGGTGGCCTGCGTGGGTAGCCGCTCGTGCACCTCCTTCAGGTAGGCATATGGATCGTGCCCGTTGAGCCACGCCGAGTGCACTAGGCTCATGATCGTGGCGACGCGCTTGCCGGCCCGCAGACTGCCGGAAAGTCGCACGACTGTGATCGGAGCTTCAAAGGTCAGACCGGAGCTTCACGAGGTTTGATCGGGTTGCCATTGGATGGGCCGCGCCTGGAGGAAATGGTGCTCGGGGCGATGACAGCGATTGCAATGCGTGTGTCATAGGCAGGGCGCCGTTTCAATGGCGAAACCGGAGTCCGCCTTGCAGGTGAGTTGATCACTTTTCGAGAGGTCGCTCCGGCGTTCGCGAGGTTGCTCCGAATTTCGCGAGGTTGCTCCGGCCTTCGCGGGCTCAGTTAGGTTAGCCAAGTGAGTGTCCTGTGGGTCACTGCACGACCTTGATCGGAGCTTCACGAGTCAGACCGGAGTTTCAGGAGTCAGATCGGGGCTTTAGGAGGTTTGATCGGGTTGCCATCCTGGGGAAGGAAAACCTCAGTTCACGCTGCCCCATCTCACCCATCACTTTCACAGCCTCCTGCAAGTCCTTATTTTTCAATACTTTTTGTTGCGAAAAGAGTCTTTCAAACCGTTCCTAAGTCTTTGATTCCATTGATTTTTTGATCTGGATTTCGTTGACTTTGCGAATCCATCCGCTAAAGTGGCGGAAAGTGCACTTTTGTGGGTATTCGTGGCAAACATCGTATTTCAGGGGCCGGCGGCCCTGACGCTGGACGGCAAGGGGCGCATTGCCATGCCCGCGCGCCACCGCGAGCTGTTGACGGCGATGAATGTCAGTCAGTTGACGGTCACCAAACATCCGGAAGGCGCGTTGATGATTTTCCCGCGTCCGGCGTGGGAGTTGTTTCGCGACCGGATCGCGGCGCTGCCGATGGACGCTGCCGGCTGGAAACGGGTCTTCCTGGGCAATGCGATGGAAGTCGAGATCGACGCTTCATCGCGGCTCCTGATTGCGCCCGAGTTGCGCGCTTCGGCCGGCCTGGTGCGCGAGGTGATGCTGCTCGGCATGGGCAGCCACTTCGAGCTGTGGGATGCCACCCGCCACGCCGAGCACGAGGCGAAGGTGATGCAGTCCGAGATGCCCGAGTCGCTGAAGAGCTTCAGCTTCTGACCGATCTCCGTTGCCACTCCCGCTCCCGCTTCCTCGCCGTCCTTTCACCGCCTCCGCCCCATGGCCTCCCCCGAATCGTTGCAGCACACGAGCGTGCTGTTGCACGAAGCAATCGACGCGCTCGTGACCAGTCCCGACGGCATCTACCTGGATGGCACCTACGGCCGCGGTGGCCATTCGCGGCTGCTGCTGACGCGCTTGTCGGCCAAGGGCAGGCTGGTCGCGATCGACCGCGACGTGCAGGCCGTGCAGGCCGCCACGACGGGTGAAGCGCGGCTCTCGGACCCGCGCTTTTCGATTCACCACACCAGCTTCGCGCACATGGCCGCCACCCTGGCGGCGCTCGGCATCGGGCGCATCGACGGGCTGCTGCTTGACCTCGGTGTTTCGTCGCCGCAGATCGACGACCCCGAGCGCGGTTTCAGCTTCCGCTTCGACGGCCCGCTCGACATGCGCATGGACACGAGCTGCGGCGAGAGCGCGGCAGATTTTCTGGCCCGCGCCGACGTGCGCCAACTGACGGAGGTGATACGTGACTATGGGGAAGAACGGTTTGCTCTACAGGTTGCAAAGGCGCTTGTTGCTCGGCGCGAAAGCGGGAGCCCTGTTCGAACCACAGGTGAGCTTTCCGACCTCGTGGCTGGTGCGGTCAAGACCCGCGAAGCGGGCCAGAACCCTGCAACGCGCACATTTCAAGCTCTTCGGATTTTCGTCAACGCCGAGCTTGCGGAGCTCGAACAAGGGCTGAGTGCCGCGCTGGATCTGCTGGCACCGGGCGGCAGGCTGGTGGTCATCAGCTTCCATTCGCTCGAAGACCGGATCGTCAAGACCTTCATCGCGCGCGAAAGCAAGAGCGCCTTCGACCGGCGCGCGCCGTTCGCCGCTCCGAAGCCGAACCGCATGACGGCGCTCGGCCGCATCAAGCCGGGCGAGACCGAAGTACGCGCCAACCCGCGCGCGCGCTCGGCCGTGATGCGGGTGGCCGAGCGCACCGATGTCGGCATCGATGACATGGCCCGCGCGGCCCGCGCTGGGGCTGCCGCATGACCAAGCTCAACGTGCTGTTGCTGGCCGCACTGCTGCTCAGCAGCGTCTACCTGGTGCGGGTGTCGCACGAGTCGCGCCGGCTGTTTTCCGCGCTCGACAAGGCGCGCAGCGAAGAGCGCCTGCTCGACAGCGAATTCGAGCGCCTGAAGTCCGACAAGCAGTCGCAGGCGACGCCGCTGCGGGTCGAGAAAACTGCGCGCGAGAAGCTGGCGATGCGCAGCGCCACGCCGGCCGTGACGCAGTACGTGACCTATGGACTCGCGGCGCTATCGGCCACACCGGCCGCCAGCGGGAGCCCGCGATGACCTGGCTGCAGAAACCGAAGGACGTCGCCAAGGCGGGCGCCGGAAAGGGCCGCGCCGCGGCCTCCAATGTGCGCAGCGTCAACTACTCGACCAGCCCGCTGCTCGCCTCACGCACGCCGCCGTGGCGCTCGAAGCTGCTGGTTGCGCTGGTCGGCCTGAGCTTCTGCGGCCTGCTCGGCCGCGCGCTCTACGTGCAGGTGATCGGCAGCGACTTCTTCCAGCGCCAGGGCGAGATCCGCTATGCGCGCACGCTCGATCTGCCGGCCAGCCGCGGCCGGATTCTCGACCGCAACGGCCAAATCCTCGGCTCCAGCATTCCGGCGCCTTCGCTGTGGGCGATCCCGAAAGACTTCGACGCCGACCCGGCCCAGCGCCAGCAGCTCGCCAGGCTGCTCGGCATGACGGGCAAGGAACTCGGCGACCGCCTGAACGACAACCCGAACTTCGTCTGGCTCCGCCGCCAGGTCGAAGACCCGGTCGCGCAGGGCGTGCTGGCGCTCAACCTGAAGGGCATCCACCAGGTGCGCGAGTACCGGCGCCGCTATCCCGAAGGCGAGGCCGCCACCCATGTGGTGGGCTTCACGAACGTCGAGGACAAGGGCCAGGAAGGGATCGAACTCGCGTTCGAGAAAGACCTGTCGGGGCGCAACGGCACACGCCGCGTCATCAAGGACCGGCTCGGCCGCGTGGTCGAAGACATCGGCGACAGCGTGGCGCCGGTGGACGGGCGCGACATCGAGCTCAGCATCGACTCGAAGGTCCAGTTCTTCGCCTACCAGCGCATCCGCGATGCGGTGGCCGAGCACAAGGCCAAGGCCGGCAGCGTCGTCGTGCTCGACGCGCGCAGCGGCGAAGTGCTGGCGCTGGCCAACTACCCGAGCTACACGCCGAGCGACCGTCGCAACCTGACCGGCGCGCAGTTGCGCAACCGCGCCCTCACCGACACCTTCGAGCCCGGCTCCACCGTCAAGCCCTTCATCGCCGCCTGGGCCCTCGAGACCGGCCGCGTCAAGCCCGACACCATCATCCATACCGCGCCGGGCAAGGTCTCGATGGGCGGCTTCGTGATCAGCGATTCGCACCCGCACGGCGACCTGACCGTCTCGCAGGTGATTCAGAAGTCAAGCAATATCGGCGCGATGCGGATGGGCCTGATGTTCCAGCCGCGCGAGATGTGGGAGCTGTACGCGCAGGCCGGCTTCGGCCAGAAGCCGCAGCTCGGTTTTCCCGGGGTGGTGAGCGGGCGGCTGCGGCCGTTCAAGACCTGGCGCCCGATCGAGCAGGCGACGATGAGCTATGGCTACGGCCTGTCGGCCTCGCTGTTCCAGATCGCCCATGCGTACACCGTGTTCGCGCACGACGGCGAGTTCATTCCGGTGACGCTGACGAAGAGCGCGGCACAGGGCGAAGACGCGCGCGTCAGCGGCCTGCGCGTGCTCTCGCCGAATACCGCCAAGACGGTGCGCGAGATGCTTGCCCTCGTCACCCAGCCCGGCGGCACGGCTCCGAAGGCGCAGACCATCGGCTACTCGGTGGGCGGCAAGTCGGGCACGGCCTACAAGCAGGAGGGCAAGGGCTACGCGGTGAAGAAATATCGCGCGTGGTTCGTCGGCATCGCGCCGATCGTCAACCCGCGCATCATCGTCGCGGTGATGGTCGACGAGCCGAGCAACGGCAAGTGGTACGGCGGCGACGTGGCCGCGCCGGTCTTCAGCGACCTGGTGCAGCAGACCTTGCGCACGCTCGGCGTGCAGCCCGACATCGACGTGAAGATGCAGATCATCGCGCGTGACATTCCGGCCGAGGACGAGAGCTTCTGATGGCGCTGCGCGAACTCGAATCGGTTGACGCAGCGCTCGCGTGGTTGACGCAGCGCGGCGTTCGCGCACTCGCGACCGACAGCCGCCGCGTCGCCGCTGGCGATGCCTTCATCGCGTGGCCCGGCCATGCAGTGGACGGCCGGCAGTTCGTGCCGCACGCGCTGGCTGCCGGCGCCAGTGCCTGCCTTGTCGAAGCGCAGGGCGCGGATGCGATTTCACTGCCGCAGGACGAACGTGTCGCGACGCTGCCCGACTTGAAGGCTGCCACCGGCGTACTCGCGAGCCGCTTCATGGGCGTGCCGAGCGAGTCACTCAGCGTGGTCGCCTGCACCGGCACGAACGGCAAGACTTCGATGGCCTGGTGGACGGCGCAGGCGCTGAGCGCGCTCGGCCGGCGCTGCGGCGTGGTCGGCACGCTCGGCATCGGCGAGCCGCCTTCCGCGCACCACCCGGCCGACATCAAGTTCAATGGCCTGACGACGCCCGACCCAGTGACCTTGCAGACGGCGCTGCGCGGCTTCGTCGATGCCGGCTTTGCGGCCTGTGCGCTCGAGGCCTCGTCGATCGGGATCGTCGAGCAGCGCCTGGCGGGCACGCGCATCGAGGTCGCGCTGTTCAGCAATTTCACCCAGGACCACCTCGACTTCCACGGCTCGATGGACGCCTACTGGCAGGCCAAGGCTCAGCTCTTCGCGTGGCCGGGGCTGCGCGCGGCGGTGCTCAACATCGACGATGCGCGAGGGCGCGCGCTGGCCGTGCCCGGTGTCGTCAACGCGCTCGACCTGTGGACCTACTCGACCCACGATCGCAGTGCGCGCCTGCGGGCTGCGCAGGTCGCGTACGCAGACGGTGGGCTGGGCTTCGAGGTGCATGAAGGCGTGGCCGTCGCGCCGGTCACCACGCGCTTGATCGGCGCCTACAACGTCAGCAACCTGCTGGCCGTGATCGGCGGTCTGCGCGCCCTCGGCGTGACGCTGGCCGATGCCGCAACCGTGTGTGCGCAACTCACGCCGGTGCCCGGCCGCATGCAGCGGGTCGAGATCAACGCGAGCGCAGCCAGGAGCGCAATCGCAAGAACCGACGCAGCAGGCCCGCAGGTCATCGTCGACTACGCCCACACGCCGGACGCACTGGAGCAAGCGCTGCTCGCCTTGCAGCCCTTTGCCACCGAGCGTGGCGGCAAGCTCTGGTGCGTGTTCGGCTGCGGCGGGAATCGCGACGCCGGCAAGCGCCCGCTGATGGGCGCACTGGCGCAGCGCATCGCCGACCAGGTGGTCATCACCAGCGACAACCCGCGCGGCGAAGCGCAGGCCTTCATCACACTGCAGATCGTTGCCGGCCTGGCGGGCAGCCAGCAGGGCGTGAAAGTGATCGAGGACCGGCGTGCAGCGATCGCGCATGCGGTGCGCAACGCCGACGCGCGCGACGTGATCCTGATCGCCGGCAAGGGCCATGAGGACTATCAGGAAGTGCGCGGCGTGAAGCAGCATTTCTCGGATGCCGAAGAGGCAGGCGCGGCACTGGCCCTGCGCGCGGGCGGCGCCCGATGATGACGCTCGCGCAAGCCCACGCCATGCTGCCCGGCTCGGCTCTGGTCGGCGACGGCACGACCGCATTGCAGCGCGTCCACACCGACACCCGCAGCCTGCGCCGCAGCGACCTGTTCGTCGCGTTGAAGGGCGAACACTTCGATGCGCATGACTTCCTCGCCCAGGCGAAGGCCAGCGGCGCTGCCGCGGCGATCGCCGAGCACGGCCTGCAAGCCGCCAGCCTGCCCGGCTTGCAGGTGGCCAACACCCAGCGGGCGCTGACCGAGCTGGCGCGTGCCTGGCGCCAGACCCTGCACCTGCCGCTGATCGCAGTCACCGGCAGCAACGGCAAGACGACCGTGACGCAGATGATCGCCAGCATCCTGCGCAGCTGGCTCGGCGACGCCGCGTTCGCGACGGCCGGCAACCTGAACAACCACATCGGCGTGCCCCTGACCTTGCTGCGCTTACGCCAGGACGACGCCGTCTTCCACCGCGCCGGCGTGGTCGAACTCGGCATGAACCACCCGGGCGAGATCGCGCTGCTCGCTGCGCTTGCCGCGCCCAGCGTGGCGCTCGTCAACAACGCGCAGCGCGAGCACCAGGAGTTCATGGCCAGCGTCGAGGCGGTGGCGCGCGAGAACGGCGCGGTGATCGAGGCGCTCGGCGCGTCCGGCGTGGCGGTGTTCCCGGCCGACGACGACCATGCGGGTGTCTGGCATGCACTCGCCGGCCAGCGCCCGATGCTGACCTTCGCCTTGCAAGGCCCGGCCGATGTGACCTGCCATGCCGAATGGGTGGGCGACCTTTGGGCGCTGCTGCTGCGCACGCCGGCCGGTGCGCAGACCCTGCAACTGCATGTGGCCGGCTGGCACAACGTGAAGAACGCGCTCGCCGCCGCAGCCTGCGCGCTCGCCGTCGGCTGCCCGCTCGAGGCGATCCGCCGCGGCCTGGAAGCCTTCGAGCCGGTGAAGGGGCGCTCGCAAGTCAGGGCTCTCACACGCCAGGGCCGCGCCGTGACCTTGATCGACGACAGCTACAACGCGAACCCGGATTCGGTGCGCGCCGCCATCGACGTGCTGGCCGCGCTGCCCGGCCCGCGCTGGCTGGTGCTGGGCGACATGGGCGAGGTGGGCGACCAGAGCCTGGCCTTTCACCGCGAGGTCGGCGCGTATGCACAGGCGCGCGGCATCGAGGTGTTGTGGACGGCGGGCAGCGCGAGCCGGCATGCACTCGGTGCGTTCATCGCGGAGTTCGGCGCTGCGTCTGGAACGGCGTTCGCCGAAGGCTCGAAGACCGCGCACACGGCCCGCCACTTCGACACCACCGGCGACCTGATCGCCGCATTGGCCGAGGCGCCCGACTGCCGCGCGGTGGTCGTGAAGGGCTCGCGCTTCATGGCGATGGAGCGCGTCGTCGCTGCGCTGATCGACGACGCACA
>JANXZA010000202.1 GCA_025355745.1 Rhizobacter sp.
GCCAAGCTGTCGATGCCGATCGAGAAGATCGCTCCCGGCGTGATCGCCCGCAAATCGGTTGACCAGCCGATGCAGACCGGCCTCAAGTCAATCGACTCGATGGTGCCGATCGGCCGCGGCCAGCGCGAGCTGATCATCGGCGACCGCCAGACCGGCAAGACGGCCGTGGCCATCGACGCGATCATCAACCAGCGCGGTCAGAACATGACCTGCATCTACGTCGCGATCGGCCAGAAGGCCTCGTCGGTGAAGAACGTGGTGCGCGCGCTCGAAGCCAACGGGGCGATGGAATACACCATCGTCGTGGCCGCCACTGCGGCCGAATCGGCGGCGATGCAGTACGTCTCAGCCTACTCCGGCTGCACGATGGGCGAGTACTTCCGGGACCGCGGCGAAGACGCGCTGATCGTCTATGACGATCTGTCGAAGCAGGCCGTGGCGTACCGCCAGGTCTCGCTGCTGCTGCGCCGCCCGCCGGGCCGCGAAGCGTATCCGGGCGATGTGTTCTACCTCCACTCGCGTTTGCTGGAGCGCGCCGCGCGCGTGAACGTCGACTACGTTGAAGCGTTCACCAAAGGCGAGGTGAAAGGCAAGACCGGTTCACTGACCGCGCTGCCGATCATCGAGACGCAGGCCGGTGACGTCTCGGCCTTCGTGCCGACCAATGTGATCTCGATCACCGACGGCCAAATCTTCCTGGAGACCTCGCTGTTCAACGCCGGCATCCGCCCGGCCATCAACGCCGGCATCTCGGTGTCGCGTGTCGGCTCGTCAGCGCAGACCAAAATCATCAAGGGCCAGTCGGGCGGCATCCGCACCGACCTGGCTCAGTACCGCGAGCTGGCCGCGTTTGCGCAGTTCGCCTCCGACCTCGACGAAGCCACCCGCAAGCAACTGGACCGCGGCGCGCGCGTCACCGAACTGCTGAAGCAGAACCAGTATTCGCCGCAGCCGATCAGCCTGATGGGCGCGACCTTGTTCGCGGTCAACAAGGGCTTCATGGACGATATCGACGTGAAGAAGATTTTGTCTTTCGAGCATGGCCTGCACACCCATCTGAAGACCAGCCACGCCGCGCTGTTGAAGAAGATCGAGGACACGAAGGCGCTCGACAAAGACGCCGAGGCCGAACTGACGACCGCGATCACCGCGTTCAAGAAGTCTTTCGCCTGACCCTTCGACAAGCTCAGGGCGAACGGAGAAAGCCACATGGCAGCAGGCAAAGAGATACGCGGCAAGATCAAGAGCTTCGAGAACACGCGCAAGATCACCAAGGCCATGGAGATGGTCTCGGTCGCGAAGATGCGCAAGGCGCAGGAGCGGATGCGCGCGGCGCGCCCGTACGCTGACAAGATTCGCAGCCTGGCGGCGAACCTCGCCACGGCCACGCCCGAATACAAGCACCCGCTGATGGTGAAGAACGTGGCCGCCAAGACGGTCGGCTTCATCCTCGTCACGACCGACAAGGGCTTGTGCGGCGGCCTCAACACCAATGTGTTGCGCGCCGTGACGGCCAAGCTGAAGGAAGTCGAAGCTTCCGGCCAGAAGAGCGAAGCGGTGGCGATCGGCAACAAGGGCCTGGGGTTCCTGAACCGCATCGGCGCGCGTGTCGTCTCGCACGCCACGCACCTGGGCGACAAGCCGACACTCGACAAGCTGATCGGCCCGGTCAAGGTGCTGCTCGATGCGTATGCCGAAGGCAAGCTGTCGGCCGTCTACCTGTGCTACACGCGCTTCATCAACACCATCAAGCAGGAGCCAATGGTCGTGCAGTTGCTGCCGCTGTCGGCCGAGACCATGCGCGCCGACGCGGCCGAGCATGGCGGGGCCCAGCACAGCTGGGACTATCTCTACGAGCCCGATGCGCCCACCGTGATCGACGAACTGCTGGTGCGTTACACCGAGGCGCTGGTGTTCCAGGCGCTGGCCGAGAACATGGCGTCCGAGCATTCGGCGCGCATGGTGGCCATGAAGGCGGCGACCGACAACGCGGGCAACCTGATCGGCGAATTGAAGCTGATCTACAACCGCACGCGCCAGGCGGCGATCACCAAAGAACTGTCCGAGATCGTCGCCGGTGCGGCGGCGGTCTAATCCACAAGACCCCAAGATTCGAGTCAAAGGAAAAGTCATGGCTGACGTGCAAATGCAGAACCAAACGCAGGGCAAGATTGTCCAGTGCATCGGCGCGGTGGTGGACGTTGAGTTCCCCCGCCACCAGATGCCCAAGATCTACGACGCGCTGAAGATGGACGGCGGCGAACTGACGCTCGAAGTCCAGCAGCAGCTCGGCGACGGTGTGGTGCGCACGATTGCGCTCGGCTCCTCCGACGGCCTGCGCCGCGGCCTGATGGTGTCGAACACCGGGCTGCCGATCTCGGTGCCGGTGGGTCGCGCCACGCTCGGCCGCATCATGGACGTGCTCGGTCGCCCAATCGACGAGCGCGGCCCGGTCAGCCAGGAGCTGACGATGTCGATTCACCGCAAGCCGCCCGCCTACGACGAGCTGAGCCCGTCGCAAGACCTGCTGGAAACCGGCATCAAGGTGATCGACCTCGTGTGCCCGTTCGCCAAGGGCGGCAAGGTCGGCCTGTTTGGCGGCGCCGGGGTCGGCAAGACCGTGAACATGATGGAACTCATCAACAACATCGCGAAGGCGCACAGCGGCTTGAGCGTGTTTGCCGGCGTCGGCGAGCGCACCCGCGAGGGCAATGATTTCTATCACGAGATGTCGGACTCGGGCGTCGTGAACCTCGAGAACCTCGAGGAGTCGAAGGTCGCGATGGTCTACGGCCAGATGAACGAGCCGCCGGGCAACCGGCTGCGCGTCGCACTCACCGGCCTGACGATTGCCGAGTCGTTCCGCGACGAAGGCAAGGACGTTCTGTTCTTCGTCGACAACATCTACCGCTACACGCTGGCCGGTACCGAAGTCTCGGCGCTGCTCGGCCGCATGCCTTCGGCCGTGGGCTACCAGCCGACGCTGGCCGAAGAGATGGGCCGGCTGCAGGAACGCATCACCTCCACCAAGGTCGGCTCGATCACCTCGATCCAGGCTGTGTACGTGCCGGCCGACGACCTGACCGACCCGTCGCCCGCAACCACCTTCGCCCACCTCGATTCCACCGTGGTGCTGAGCCGCGACATCGCATCGCTCGGCATCTACCCGGCCGTGGACCCGCTCGACAGCACCTCGCGTCAGCTCGACCCGAACGTCGTCGGCGAAGACCACTACAACACCGCGCGTGCGGTGCAGGGCACCTTGCAGCGCTACAAGGAATTGCGCGACATCATCGCCGTGCTCGGCATGGACGAGCTCTCGCCCGAAGACAAGCTGGCGGTGGCCCGCGCCCGCAAGATCCAGCGCTTCCTGAGCCAGCCCTTCCACGTCGCCGAAGTGTTCACCGGTTCGCCCGGCAAGTACGTGCCGCTGAAGGAAACCATCCGCGGCTTCAAGATGATCGTCGGCGGCGAATGCGATTCGTTGCCCGAGCAGGCCTTCTACATGGTCGGCACCATCGACGAGGCCTTCGAGAAGGCCAAGAAGGTCAACTGATCTTCTGACGGAGGGAAGGAATTCACATGGCAACCTTGCACGTAGACGTGGTCTCCGCCGAAGGCAGCATCTTCTCCGGCGAGGCGAAGTTCGTGGCGCTGCCGGGTGAGAGCGGCGAGCTCGGCATCCTGCCGCGCCACACGCCGCTGATCACGCGCATCAAGCCCGGCGCGGTGCGCGTCATCCGCGCCGACAACGACCAGGAAGAGTTCATTTTCGTCGCCGGCGGCATCCTCGAGATCCAGCCCGGCTCGGTGACGGTGCTCGCCGACACCGCGATCCGCGGCAAGGACCTGGACGAGGCCAAGGCCCACGAGGCCAAGCAGGCGGCCGAAGAGGCGATGAAGAACGCCAAGAGCGACATCGACCTGGCGATGGCGCAGAGCGAACTGGTGGCGGTGGCCGCGCAGATCGCCGCCCTGCGAAAGTACCGCAAGAAGTGACATGGGCGGCCATCGGCCGCCGCGTATGTCATCCTGAGCGGAGCGAAGGATCCTGCGCCGCGCGAGACCCTTCGCTTCGCTCAGGGTGACGGGACCGCATGACGCTCGACATCTTCCTCTCGCGCTACCTGCTGACCGTCCACGGCCTCGTCGTCGCGTTCGGCCTGATCGTCTACGTCGCCGTGGCGCGCGCCTTGCCGCAGCGCCGCGACCCGCCGGCCGCGATCGCCTGGGTGGTCGCGCTGGCGCTGCTGCCCTACGTCGCGATTCCGCTCTACCTGATGTTCGGCAGCCGCAAGCTCCGCATGCGCGACGCGCCACCGCCGGCCTTGCCGCTGGTCGAGAGCGCCGCCGACGAAGCCGAGGCGGCGTCGCTCTGGGCGCGACGACTCGGCCGCGCCATGGGCCTGGCGCCGGCGGCGACTTACGGGGCGCTGCGCGTGCACGCCGACGGCCGCGAGGCGCGCGCCGTCCTGCTGGAATTGATCGCCGGCGCGCGAACCTCGCTCGACATCTGCACCTTCATCCTCGCCCGTGACGG
>JANXZA010000210.1 GCA_025355745.1 Rhizobacter sp.
GCGCTGGCCGACATGGCTATCGGCGACACGGTGCTGAAGTACGGCATCGACATGGGCAAGGTCGTCGCACCCATCAGGAAGGGCGAGCACGCCCATGTGCAGAACATCAAGACCAAGCGCTGGTAAGCAGGAGCCCACACCTTGTCCACCCTGTCCATCGTCAACAAAGACACCACCTTCCTCGGCTACCGGCGCGACAACGGGCGGGTCGGCATCCGCAACCCCCTCCACCACCACCACGGCCACGGTATCGCGGGCGTCGTGCAACACGAAATGAATCATCGAAACTCTCCTTGCGGTTGGGCCTTGAACCGGCGCGAGTCTAGTGAAGTGATCCAGCGTGTCAAACGTGTCATTCATATGATTTGAATGAGTTGATTGATAAAAGAACGAGGCGCCGATCGAGCCGCTGGCCGGCGCGGGTGGCGCATCATCGATGTCGTGATGCAAGTCAGCCGTCGCCTGAGATGACGCCACCCGACCGCCTTGCCCGAACCCGGAGCCTTCCGATGGACCAAAGAGCAATGCAAGAGACAACTCATTCACCGCAGAGGCGCGGAGTGCCGCAGAGTTGCGCAGAGTCAAACCAAACGACTGGATTCCTCTGCGCAACTCTGCGTCCTCTGCGCCTCTGCGGTGGTGAGTTTGGAAGGCTTGTTGAGTGATCACACCCCAAGCCCCTGCCCGCCATGAACTTTGACGAACGCCGCGCCGGCGTGCTGCTGCACATCACCTCGCTGCCGGGCCCGCACGGCGTGGGCGATCTCGGGCCCGATGCGTATCACTTCGTCGACTGGCTGGCGTCGGCCGGCCAGCGCCTGTGGCAGCTGCTGCCGACCACGCCGATCGGCCCCGGCAACTCGCCGTATCAAAGCGTCTCGGCCTTCGCCGGCAGCCCGTTGATGGTGGCGCTGGAGCCGCTCGTGGCGCAGGGCTGGCTCGATGCCGACCGGCTGACCGGCGCGCGTTTCGATGCCCAGCAGGTCGACTACGCCCACGTCGAACCCTGGCGCCTGGCCCGGCTGCGCGAGGCGGCGAGCGGCTTCCACGCCAATGCTCGGGCTGAAGATCACGACGCCCTGACCGCCTGGTGTGCGGCCCACGCCCACTGGCTCGTCGACTACACCTTGTTCATGGCGCTCGAGGTGGCGCACGGCGGCCGGCCGTGGTGGCAGTGGCCGCAGCCGGTGTGCCAGCGCGTGCCCGAGGCACTGGCCGCCGCGCGCCGCGAACACGCCACCGAGATCGCCTTCTGGGAGTTCGTGCAATGGTGTTTCGACACCCAGTTCGCGGCGCTGCGGGCCTACGCCAACGGGCGCGATGTGATGCTTTTGGGCGACCTGCCGATCTTCATCGCCCACCACAGCGCCGACTGCTGGGCCCGCCCCGACCTCTTCGAACTCGACGCCCATTTCCAGCCCACGGTGGTGGCCGGCGTTCCGCCCGATGCGTTCACGGCCGAAGGCCAGCGCTGGGGCAACCCGCAGTACCGCTGGGACCGCATGGCGAGCGAAAACTTCGCCTGGTGGACGGCCCGCGTGCGGCGCGCGCTGGCCCAGGCCGACGGCTTTCGCATCGACCACTTCCGCGGCTTCGCGGCCTACTGGGAAGTGCCGGCCGACTGCCCGACCGCCATGCAGGGCCGCTGGGTGCCCGGCCCCGGCGCGGCGCTGTTCGAGGCGCTGGCCGACGCGTTGGTCACGACCGTCGGCTCGCTGCCCATCATTGCCGAAGACCTGGGCATCATCACGCCCGACGTGACCGCCCTGCGCCAGGCCTGCGGTTTCCCTGGCATGCGGGTGATGCAGTTCGCCTTCGGCGGCGACGCCGGCCACGCCTATCTGCCGCATCAATTCGAGCCCGCCACCGTGGCCTACACCGGCACCCACGACAACGACACCGTGCAAGGCTGGTGGCACACCGCGCCGCCGCGCGAGCGGGCCTTCGCTGGCAGCTACCTTGCGGCGGGGGGCGACGACATCCACTGGGCGATGATCCGTGCGGTCGGCAATTCGGTGGCGAACACCGTGGTCGTGCCGCTGCAGGACGTGCTCGGCCTCGATGGCGCACACCGCATGAACCGGCCCGGCTCGCCGACCGGCAACTGGGCCTGGCGCTTCGACTGGGCGATGGTGGGCGCCGAGCCGGCGCGCGTGCTCGGCGTCATCACCGCCGCAAGCGGGCGCGGGCCGTTCGCGTTGCTGGATTTGCCGGGCGAGCTGGGCTAAGGTCGCGGCCAGATCAGCCGGGGCTCGATGTGATGACGATGGCAGGCAAGCACGACAGGCGCGCAGGCTTCGCGGTGGCGGCCGCGGTGCTGGCCGCGGTGCTGGCGTTAAGCGCCTTGCCCGGTCACCGCACGGCGCTGGCGCAAGAGGCCGCAGTGGGGGCCGCGACCAGCGCGTCGCCCAACGCGCAGCAGATGATCGAAGCACTGAAGCCGCGCACGCGCGGGCTGCGCAACCTGGTCGTTGGCGAGGCAGCGGCCAGTGCGGCGGCGGCAGGTGACGCGGCCGCGTCGGCCGGCCCGAGCTCAGATGGCGGCACGCCGGTCGCCGCGGCGAATGACATTGCGGCCGCCGTGCCGGCGGCGCCGCCCAGCCTGTCGATGGCGATCCGCTTCGACTTCGATTCAGCCCACTTGCGCCCCGAAGGCGCCGCCGTGCTCGACCGGCTTGCCAGTGCGCTGCAGACGCCCGAGCTGAAAGGCAGCCGCTTCCGCATCGAGGGCCACACCGACGCGAAGGGCGACGCCGCCTACAACCTGCGCCTGTCGCAGCAGCGTGCCGACGAAGTGCAGCGTTTCCTGGTGGCTCACGGCGTGAGCCTGCCACGCCTGAGCGCGGTCGGCCGCGGCGCGCAGGAGCCGGCGAACCCGTTGCTGCCGCTTGCTGCCGAGAACCGGCGCGTGCGCATCGTCAACCTTGACGCTGAATAGCGGCGTGGCGCGACCACCGCCGACCATGAACCCCTGGCGCTGGCTCGGTTACCCGAAGGCCGCCCACGTTCATGCGGCGCTGGCGGCGCTGCTGATTGCGTGGGCGGCGTTTCAGCGCTTCGGCCCAGTGCGCTCGCAAGGCATCGCGGCCGCCACCTTCGACCTGATGCAGCGCCACCGCGTTGGGGCCAGCGCGCCCGACCCGAGGCTGCTGATCGTCGATGTCGACGAGCGCTCGCTCGCCGATCTGTCGGCCGAGTTCGGGCGCTGGCCCTGGTCGCGCGACACGCTGGCCACGGTGCTGCAGCAGGCCCAGGCCGAAGGCGCGGCAGCGGTCGTGTTCGACATCCTGTTCTCCGACCCCGACCGGCTGCGCCCGGGCGGCGACCGCGCGCTCGACGCGGCGGTGCGCGCCGGCACGCTGAGCTTCTTCGAGGCGGTGCGCCTGCCGGCCCGCAACGACGCCCTCAGCGAGCTGACGCTGGACCGCGTGCCGGGGCTGGGCATTGCGCCGGCAGCGCCCGCCTCGGCAGCGGCATCTGCATTGGCATCACCACCCGCCGCGCCCCGCATCGCGCTGATCCTGCCGTTCATGCAGGCGATGCTGTCCGCCGCCCGGATCGGCACCAACACGGTCGAGCTCGATGCCGATGGCAAGCTGCGCCGCTTCGCCTGGGCCGAGCCGCTACAGGGCTGGCGCGTGGTGTCGATCCCGCTGGCCGTGGCGCGCGCCCTCGGCGTGCCGGCCGACACCTCGGGCCCGCCGCGCCTGGTGGTCTGGCGCGAGCATGCAGACGCCTACCCGCGCGTTTCTTTCTCGCGCGTGCTGGCCTGCGCCGAGCAGCGCACGCGCGCTCCGGGGTGCGTGTCGCTGGCCGGCAGGATCGTCGTCATCGGCGTCACCGCGTCGTCGCTGCACGACATCATGTCGTCGCCACTCGAAGCCAACCACCCCGGCGTCGACATCCTCGCCACCCTGATCGACAACGCCTTGCACCAGCGCTGGTACCGCGAGATCGATGCCGGCTGGCGCTTCGCCCTGGCGCTGGCGGCGCTGGCCATCGCCTGGCGCGCGACCCGCTGGCGGGCCGCGAGCGCGACCCAGCTTGCGCTCATCGTGCTGCCGGTCTGCCTGGTGGCGCTGGGTTACACCAGCCTGCACACCGAGTGGCTGTACCTCGACCTGATGCTGCCGGCCGGCGTGGCGCTGAGCTTCCTGTCGCTGGTGAAGCTGCACGACACGGTGCGCCGCCATGGCTTCGGCCTGCGCGCCGTGCCCGAGGCCGGCCGCCATGCGCTGGCCACCGGCAGCGCCGCGCGCTGCGCCGAGCAACTCGAACGCCAGGTGTTCGACCTCGCCGGCCGGCACGGCTTGAAGGTGTCGGGTGGCGTCAACACGGCAGGCATCTGGGGCGACGGCGACTCGTGCTGGGCGCTGTGGAACCTCGATGCGGCCGATGCGGCGGCGTTTGGCGCTGCGCTGCGCGCGGCCATCCCGGGGGCCTGGGCCTTGCCCTTCGAAGTCTCGAGCGATGCGCAGCATGATCTGCACCGTGCGCTCGGCGCGCGGGCGGTTATTGAGGTCGCCAATGCCGATGCCGATGCCATTGACGCCACGTCATCCCCACCGCAGGACGAATCCCATGCACGCGTCTGAAACCAGGCTGACCTTGCCGCGCCGCGACGGACGGCGTTTTAGTGCGATGCGGCATGCAGCCGCCGCCGGCCTGCTGTGCGCGCTGGCCAGCGCCGCGCTGGCGCAGACGGTGCGCACCGTGCAGGCCGCGCCGCTGCGCAGCGAGCGCTCGGCCGACGCCGCCACGCTGGCCGCCTTGCCCGCCGATGCGGCGGTGAACCTGTTGCAGCTCAGTGGCGGCTGGGCTCAAGTGCAGGTGGCACCTGTGCTGCCCGTGTCGGGTGTCACGCCGCCGGGCGGCAAGCCGCCGGCTGCGGCGCTGCGCGGCTGGCTGCGGGCCTCGCTGCTCGACCTGCGCGCACCGGAGGTCGCACTCGTCAGCCAGCTCGAAACCGGCCGCCGCGCGCAGGGTGCGACGGCCGTCACGCTCGGCTCGCGCGGCATGGCGCCGCGCAGCAACCGGCACGCACTCCTCATCGGCATCGGCACTTACCTGCCGGATGCGGCGCGGCGCGTCGAGCCGCTCGAGGGCGTGGCACAGGACCTGGCCAATGCGCTGGCGATGGCCGCCACCCTGCAGGTGCCGAGCGCCAACATCACGCTGCTGCGCGACGAGGCCGCCACCTTCGAGGCGGTTGCCCAGGCGCTGCGCGAACTGGCCGCGCGCGCCTTGCCCGGCGACCGCGTATTCATCTACTGGTCGGGCCACGGTTCGCGCCAGGCCGATGCCGTGGACGGCGGCTGCGTCGAGACCTTGCTGCCTTACGACCTCAAGGACATCGGCAACCGCCAGCTCGCAAAATGGCTCGAGCCGATCGGTGCCAAGGCCGACAAGCTGCTGGTGGTCTCCGATGCTGGCCGCGCGCCCGGCGGGACCGCGCTGCTGCGCCCCAAGTACATGCCCGGCAGCGACGCGTGCCAGGCAACGGGCGGCGGGCTAACGCGCAGCCTGAGCGGTGCCCTGGCCGCGCTCGGCCTGAGCTTGCAAGACGTGGTGCACTGGGCCTCGTCAGGCCCGGACGAGGCCAGCCTGCAGGCCGCCGGCAGCGGCGGCCTGGCGACCACCGCCTTGCGCGCCTGCCTGCAAGGCGAGGCGGTCGACACCGACGGCAGCGGCTCGATCAGCATGCGCGAACTTGCCGACTGCGCGCAGGCCAAGGTCGATGCGGCGCTGCGCGGCACCGCGCAAGATGGCGGGCTGAGCAACGCGCCGCACATCACCGTGAGCGGGAACCGCGAGTTCGTGCCGGCATGGTTCGCGAATGCGCAGGCGATGGCCCCGGCGGCCCCGGTGGCCCCGGTGGGTGTAGCAGCCCCGCCCTCCACGCCCCCGACCGCCACACCGACCGACCCCGCCGGCTTGTCATTGCGCCGCGTTCTCGACCAGATCCACGAGCAGCGCGACAGCAAGCGAAGCGTGGTCGTGCGCGCCACGCGCGAGCGCCTGCGCATCGGCGCCGATGCGCTCGGTTTCAGCGTGATGTCCAGCCATGCCGGCCAGGTGTACGTGGCCCTGCTCGGCTCCGACGGCCAGACGCTGACCTTGCTGTTCCCGAACGCACTCGACTCCGCGAACGCGATCGCCGCCGGCCAGACGTTGACCCTGCCGCGCCCGAACTGGACCCTCACCGCCGGCGGCCCGCCCGGCACCGACACCTTGCTGGTGCTGGTGGCCGATGGTCCGCGCGACCTGACGGCGCTGCGCGGCGGCCGGGCCGGCCCGTTCGTGCAGCCACTCACCGACGCGCAGGGGCGAGCCCGGTTGGCGTGGCTGCTGGGCACGAACCTGCGCCAGGGCGCCGGCTGCGCGGGCGTGGGCGTGGGCGTTGCCTGCTCCGATGCGTTCGGCTCGGCCTTGCTGAGCGTCGAGGAATACTGATCTGCGACGGGCGTGTGGCGCGGGGTCAGCGCCGGTTCAGCGCGGGTTTAGCGCGGGTTTAGGGATACGAAGCGCGCGCCGCCTGTGGTCAGATCGACTTCACGTTGCTTCCACCCCACCGAGGACACCCGATGCTCACCGACGTTCAACTGCGCCAGATCATGCCGAACCTGGCGGCCGCCAAGCTGGCGCTCTACCTGCCGCCGCTGAACGCCGCGATGCAGGCCTGTGGCGTGAACACGATGCTGCGCACCGCCGCCTTCATCGCGCAGCTCGCGCACGAGTCGGGCGAGTTCCGCTGGATGGAAGAAATCTGGGGCCCGACCGATGCGCAGCGCCGCTACGAACCGCCGAACGCGCTGGCGGCCAAGCTCGGCAACACCCAGGCTGGCGACGGCAAGCGCTTCAAGGGCCGGGGGCCGATCCAGATCACCGGCCGCTTCAACTACGCCAAGTACGGCGGCCTGCTCGGCATTGACCTGATCGCGGACCCGGCGCGCGCCGCCACGCCCGAGGTCGCGTTCGCCACCGCCGGCCTGTTCTGGACCACGAACGGCCTGAACGAGCTGGCCGATGCGCAGCAGTTCGTCACGATCACACGCCGCATCAACGGCGGCACCAACGGGCTGGCGGACCGGCAGCAGTACTACGCCAAGGCGCAGGCGGTGCTGGCGCAAGGGTTCACGGTGGGTGCGGTGACGCGCGGTGCACGCTCGGCCGCGTTGCCAACGCTGCCGGCCGAGCCGCTGACGCGTGGCCACGAGGCGATCCGCAAGGCGGGCGCAGTGATGGCGAATCAGGCTGTGGCGACACCGGTGGCGGTCAAGAAGGCCACCGCAAAGCGCGTGGTGGTGAAGAAGGTGGTCGTCAAGAAGGCCGCGCCTAAGAGACTCGGCGCAGAGAAAGCCGGCGCGAAGAGAGCACCGCAACGTTGAAGGCCACACCGAACAGCACCGGCTTCAACGCGCTGTTCGGCGCATCGCCTTGCGCCCCCCCGGCCATACTCGTGCCCGAGCCTTTGCCCGATGCACCGCCAATGTCGTTCTTCAACCCCCAACGCCTGAGCTGCGGCGTCGTCATCCTGAGCCCGGAGCGTGAAGTGCTGCTCTGCCACGTGACCGGCCAGAACCACTGGGATCTGCCGAAGGGCGGCATCGACGCCGGTGAAACGCCGCTCCAGGCGGCGCTGCGCGAGACCTTCGAGGAGACCAGCCTGCGGTTGCACGCCGAGGCGCTGGTCGAGCTGGGCCGAATCAAGTACACGGCGAAGAAGAACCTGCACCTGTTCGCCACCCGCATGCCGCGCATCGATGTGAGCCAACTGCGCTGCGAAAGCCGCTACCTCGACCACCATACCGGCCGGCGCCTGCCGGAGATGGACGGTTACGGCTGGTTCGCGTTTGCGCGCGTGCCAGCGCTGTGCACGCCGAAGATGGCAGCCGTGCTCGGCGGGCGCATCGACCTCGGCCGCCTCTGGCTCGACCTGGCGCCGGCCCTGCCCGAGCCAGCCGCGCATTCGCCGCTGCCGCTCTTGACGCCGCTCCAGCCACCTCTTTTGCCGCCGCCCCAGCAGCCCGGCGCTGAAACGTTCATGATGTTGACATCGGCATGAACGGGAGATGATGATGCGGCGCTTCTTGACGACCCTCGTGTGGCTGGCGGCGCTGGCAGGGTTCATGGCGCCGCTGACCGCCGCCCACGCGGCCGATGTCGCCGAGGTGTCGCAAGGCGATGCGCGCGGCGCGCGCGCGGTGATCCTGGCGCAGTTCGACGCCTTCACCGCCGACGACGCGAAGCGCGCGTTCTCTTACGCCACGCCGAAGCTGCGCGAAATGTTCGGCACGGCCGACCGCTTCATCGAGGTGGTTCGGTCCGCCTACCCGGCCGTGTACCGCCATGAAACCGTCGCCTTCCTGAAGCCCGAACTGGCCGCAGGCTCGCTGGTGCAGGGCGTGCACCTGACCGATGCCGAAGGCGTGCTCTGGCTCGCGCTGTACCGGCTGGAACGCCAGCGCGACAAGAGCTGGCGCATCAGTGCCTGCCAGTTGGTGGCGGCGCAGGGGCGCGTCGCCTGAGCGCTTGATTCACGCTGAGCGACGTGGTGCGCCGCGGCGCTTCAAGTGACGCGCGCGTCGAACAAGCCCGGCGTGCCGCCGAGCGCGGCGCCTTCGATCTGCAACAACCGCAGCTTGGTGCGCAGGCCGCCCGGGGCAGAGAACCCCCCGGCCTTGCCACCCGCCGCGAGCACGCGGTGGCAGGGCACGACGACCGGCCACGGGTTCGCGCCCAGCGCCTGTCCGACCGCCCGCGCAGCGTGCGGCTCGCCCAGACGCAATGCCACCTCACCATAGGTCAGCGTGGCGCCCGGCACGATGCTGCGTGCGACCGCATACACACGGCGATTGAAATCCGGCACACCGGCGAGGTCGATGGCCACATCGGCAAGGTCGTCGGGCATGCCGTTCAGCACGGCGACGATGCGCGCGATCGTGCGCTCAATATCGGCTGGCGGCGGTGCTTCGCGCGCGAGTGGAAAGTGGCGTGCGAGGCGGTTTCGGGTCAGCGTTTCGGTCGCCGCCGGCAGCGCCACCCCGAGCAGGCCATGCCCGCCCCAGGCCAGCGCGCAGCGGCCGATCGGGGTGCTGAACAGTGTGGAGCCCGGGGCATGCATTGGGTGTCGATCGGCGGTGCGGCGCGGCTACGGCCGCAAGGCGATGCCCAGTGCGCGACCCGCCGCACGCAACTCCTTGTCGAGCGTGGCCAACGTCAGGTTCAGGCGCTGCGCCAGTTCGAGGTAGGCGGCGTCGTAAAGGGTGAGCTTGAACCGCGTTGCAAGCTGCGAGGCTGCAGCCCATGCCCGGCTGGCTGTCTCGACATCGATGTTCACGGGCAGGTCGTGCAGAAGACCGCACAAGCGCTGGCGCCGTTCGGAGTCGATGCGCCGCCGTCGCTCGGCCATCGCCAAGGTGTTGAGGATTTCCAGCGGCCACAGCGACGGTGCTTCGGCGCCGGACTCGACTACCTGGTACAGCAACGCATCGGTGGCGTCGGTGCGCTCGTCCTCGAAGCACCATCTCAGCGTGACGGAGCTGTCCAGGACAAGGGTCACCGGCGGCCTTCCTTCACCA
Organism: Rhizobacter sp.; assembly: GCA_025355745.1. Classification (GTDB taxonomy): domain Bacteria; phylum Pseudomonadota; class Gammaproteobacteria; order Burkholderiales; family Burkholderiaceae_C; genus LMDS01. The sequence goes on from JANXZA010000210.1 coordinate 9,582, forward strand.
AATCCTTGATCTGCAACCCGCCGAGCGTGACGCCGCGCCGGGCTTCAAGCAGGCCGGCGGCGGCTCGGCGCGCCTTGGCGCGGTCGAAGCCGGGCTCGGTGGGGACCAGCCGCGCGACCGCCTTGCCGCGCCGGGTGATGAGAACCTCCTCGCCGGCCTCGACCCAGTCCAGCAGGGTGCCCAGCTTGTTCTTGGCCTCGAAGGCGCCGACTTCATGCATGCTTCATTCTCCCAACAAGTCAGCTTACAGGCTAGCTTGGCGCGTGCCTGCCGGGGAAGAACAAGGCGCGTCGCCAGATCAGGCTTGCCACACGCCATACCCCGCCTCGCGCAAGCCGATCCCCAGCTCCACTTCCATCTCGCGCGCGCCCTCGTACGGCATCGGGTTGTAGACGGCGTAGAGCTGCGGCAGCAGGCGCAGGCCGAACTCGCGCACGAAGCGGTTGGCCTGCACGCCGGCCATGTGGCGGTCGAAGCGCAGGTCCGGGTCCAGGCCGGTCATGCCGACGTAGACGAAGGGCTTGCCGAGCCGATAGCCGGGGTTGGCGGCGCGAAAGCGCGCGACGTTCCAGACCCGGTCCGACAGCTCGATGACGTAGACGTTGTAGTGGTGGCGGCGGGGCGGTCGATCAGTCATGGCTGCCTACACTATCCACCATGCCCGAACACCCGATCGACGACTTCGCCGCGCTGCTCGAACAAGCGCTCGCGCAGGGCAGCCTGCGCCGGCTGGTGCTCGGCAAGCCGCGCGCCGTTGCGGGCGATCTGGTGCGAGTTTCGGTGCGGCCGGTGCTGCTCAAAGGCGAAGTTAGGCTCTCGTTCGTTCACAGCCACGCAACGCGCGACATCACGAAGAACCTGTCGGCAGCCGAGGGGCTGGCGGCGGTGCGCATGTTGATGGTCGGCACGTTCCAGCACGCGCAGCTGTTCACGGCCGATGAGGAAGTGCAATTGAGGGTCAGCAAGAAGGGCCGCCAGACCTTGCTGCGCGGCAAGGCCGCGGTGCACGCCGGTGCCGCGACCGCCGCGCCGGCGGCACCCGTTGCACCGATCAAGACCGAGGCGCACGACCGTGCCAAGCACCGCTTCATCGACATCCGGGCGCCCTTCCTCACCGCGCTCGGTGTCACCGACGATGCGCACCGGCTGGTGCCGGCGATGGCGCGCAAGTGGAAGCAGATCAACAAGTTCATCGAGGTGCTGGACCATGCTCTCGCCGCCACCGCGCTAAAGCGCGCCGCGCGCCTCGATGTGCTCGACTTCGGCAGCGGCAAGGGCTACTTGACCTTCGCGATGCACGAGCACCTGCGCCACACGCTCGGCCTGCCGGCCCGCGTGACCGGCGTGGAGCTGCGCGAAGACATGGTCGCCTTGGGCAACGCCGCCGCACAGCGCCTCGGCCTGGCCCCCGACCAGGGGGCCGATTCGGCCGGCGCGCTCGGCCTGCGCTTCGTCCACGGCGACATTCGAAGCCATGCGCCGCAGCCGGTGGACATCATGGTTGCGCTGCACGCCTGCGACACCGCCACCGACCACGCCATCGACGCGGGGCTGCGCGCCGGTGCGCAGATCATCATGTGCTCGCCGTGCTGCCACAAGGAGCTGCGCCCGCAGCTGCTCAGCCCGCACCCGCTGCGCCCGATTTTGAAGCACGGCGTGCACCTCGGCCAGCAGGCCGAGATGCTGACCGACGGCCTGCGCGCGATGCTGCTCGATGCCTGCGGCTACGAGACCCAGGTGTTCGAGTTCATCGCGCTGGAGCACACCAACAAAAACAAGATGATCCTGGCGGTGAAGCGTTCGCAGGCTGAAGGCGTGGCGGCGAAGCGCGCTGCGGTGTGGCAGCAGATCGACGCGATCAAGTCGTTCTACGGCATCCGCGAGCAGTGCCTCGAGACGCTGTTGAAGGCGCGCTTCGATGCTGCCGATGGCCGCACCGCCGAGCACAGCGCGAGCCCGCCCAACGCAATCCGGCTCAGTGCAACCCGTTTCACCGCAACAGATGCAGGCTGAAGAACGCGGTGATCTTGCGGTCGACCTCTGGCAGCACGCTGCGGTCAAATCCCGGCGGGTCGTTCAGCAGCTCGCCGATCAGGCCGGTGAAGCCCGGCGGCAGCGGTGACAGCAAGGCGCCGTGGCCGCCGGTCGGCAGGTCGGCAACATGCTCGCAGGGCTTGCAGACGGCCAGCACGCGGTCGCTGTGAAAGCGCGGCACGAGCCAGCGGTCTTGCTGCGCGGTGACCAGGCCGAGCGGCACGCGCGGCGCGGCGAGCGTTGCCAGGTCGAAGTCGGCGGCGAGCGGCACGCCGGCCACCACGGCGGCGATGCGCGGGTCGGTGTGGGCCTGCATCGTGGGGTCGTCGAAGCGCTTGCGGATCACGGCCAGTGCGACCCATTGCTTCAAGCCGTCGAAGGCGCCGCCGGTCAGGTGGGTGAACAGGCCGACGCAAGTCTGGAAGTCTTCTGCCAGATGCGTTTCGCAATGGCGCGCGAAGCCGGCCGGTGACCAGCGCCCGCCCGCCAGGCTGAGGGCCGTGTGGCCGCCGGCAGACATGCCGTACATGCCGACCCGGTCGAGGTTCAGCAGCGGGGCGAAGCGCGTGTCGCGACCGACCGCGTCGATGGCGCGCGACACCTCGGCCGGCCGCTGCGCCCAGCTCTCGGGGCCGGGGCGGCTGTCGTCCTTGTGGTGGTCGCCGCGGTGCTCGGGCATCGCGACCACGAAGCCGGCCTCGACCAGGCTGCGCGCCAGATCGGCATGCACCGACGGCGAGCCGCCCGAGCCATGCGACAGCACCACCAGCCGGCCGTTGCCGCGCACCGGCGTGCCGTGAGCTGCCACATTCAGCGTGACGCGCCCGCGCTGCAGCGGCTGCGGCGCCGTGCTCGACGGGTAGTACAGCGTGACCGGGCCGTCGAGCGCGGTGGCAGCGATCTCGCTCAGGCCGACGCTGGCCCGGGCCTGAAAGGACAGCAGGCCGAACAGCAGCACGAGCAGCCGCAAGAAAGCTGCGCCGGCCCGGCGGCGGCAACGGGGCGCCGACATTGACATTGATATTGAAGCGTTGCAACGAGGCATCGGAAACCTTTCACATCGAAGGCACCTGCCCCCGGTGCGCCGGACGATGCCGGGCCGCGCCGGCTGCGTCTCGCCGAATCTTTGAGGCGTCAACTTTCGGCTTGCCGGTTTCAGGAATCGGCCAGATTCTGTTGCCGAAACTCGGTCGGCGTGAGGCCGGTGGCGGCCTTGAAGGCGCGATTGAACGGGCCGATCGACTGGAAACCCGCGTCGAGCGCGATCGTCAGCACCGGCAGCGCGCGCCGCGCCGGGTCGGCCAGCGCAATGCGCGCTTCGTCGAGCCGGAAGCCGTTGATGTAGGCATTGAAGTTGCGGTGTCCGAGGCGCTGGTTGATGAGGCGACGCAGCCGGTATTCGGGCACGGCCAGACGCGCCGCGAGGCTGGCCACGCTGAGGTCGTCGTTGCGGTAGATGCGCTCTTGCGCCATCAGCCGTTGCAAGCTGGCGGCCAGGCGCGTTTCGGCCGGGTCGGGCGATGCTGGCGGGCCCGATGGGGCTTCGGTGTCGTCGCGGGCCGGGGCGGGGGCGTCCTCAAGAGTCGCTGCAAGAGCCTCGGCAACAGACACCCCAAGTGGCATCGACAGCCGCAGCGGAAACAGCTCGGAAGGCGTCAGGCGCAGCAGCCGCCACGCCACCACCGCGATCATGAACAGCAAGGCGGCAACATCAAGCGTGGCGGCGGTGTCGGACAGCCGGCCCTGCGCCGAGGCCAGGCGCACCGCCAGCATCGCCAGCGTGTAGAAGATGCCCGTCACCACGATGAAGGCGCGCAGCCGGCGCCTCGGCTCGACCAGGTCGGAGCGCCACTGCCGCGCTGCGGCCAGCGCGGCCAGGACCGAGAACAGCAGCGGCATGGCGCGCTGCATGCCCATCGGCCATGGCCCAAGCGCCATCGCGCCGGCCGGCCCCAGCGCACAGTTGAAGCCGCTCAAGCCGGCCACCGCCAGCCAGGCTGCGACGTGCCAGGGCCGCAGCCTGAAGCCGTCATCGAACAGCGCCTGCACGAAGACCCAGAACAACACCGCATTGGCCACCGCCACCGCCACCAGCGGCGCCTGCCACACGCGCGGAACGAGCGCCTCGAACCGCGGCGTGGAACTGACGACCTGCACGCACAGGCCGAGCATCAGTGCCACACCGGTGCGCGCTGCCGCCAGGCGCGGGCGGTCCCGCGCCAGCATGCCGGCGAGCAACAGCAGCAAGGCCAGCAGCGTGCCGCGCAGCGCGGCGTCGAGGAGGGACAGGGGGGTGGAGTCGGTCACGCGTCGGCGCGCAGCGCGCGGTTCGTGGAGGCGGCCGCATCTTCGGCAACTGAACGCAGCGACTCGCCATGTTCGGGCGCCGGCCACAGCCCACGCGGTCGCAGCAGCGTGGTGACGATCATGGCCAGCGCAATCAGCAACTGGCGCAGGATGCCGGCGTCGAGCCGGCCATCGGTCATGGCTTGCAGCGGGCCGACCAGGTAGCGAAGCATCTCCGGGAACGCGGTCAACAGCATGGCACCCAGGATGACGCCGGGGACGTGACCGAGACCGCCGAACACCACCATCGCGACGATCATCACCGACTCCTGCAGCGTGAAAGCTTCCGGCGATATGAAGCCCTGGAACGTCGCGAACATCGCCCCGGCCACGCCGCCAAAACTGGCGCCGATGGCGAATGCCAGCAGCTTCAGGTTGCGGGTGTTGATGCCCATGGCCTCGGCCGCGACTTCGTCGTCGCGGATCGCCATCCAGGCCCGGCCGATGCGCGAATTCTGCAGGCGCAGGCAAAGGGTCGCCGCCAGCACGGCCGCCAGCGCAATGGTGATCCACCAGGGGCTGTGCAGACCGGCCGGGAACAGCGCGGCGATCGCGCTGAAGTTGTCGCCCAGGTGCGGTGATGCCAGCAGCGCGAACAGGTAGGCGCCCACGGCATAGAAGGCCACGTACCCGAGGTCCAGCAGGCCGGCGTAACCGACGACGACATTCATGCCCAGTGCCAGCAGCACGTACAGCAGGCAGGTGTCGGCGGTGCGGACAAAGTGGGTGCCGAAGGCTTGCAGCAGCAAGGGTAGCAGCAGCAAGGCCACGGCCGCTGCAAGCTGCTTGGCGAGCTTCTTGTGGGAACTGATGAGACTCGCCTGCGGGTGCGCCATTGAAGCGGAAGTAGACGCGAATTCGGCGTGATCGTAAACGCCTGCCCATCGAAGCGATCTCGCGCCCGGGCAGGCGCCTCCCGCATCGACGAACGGCTGACAGCAGCCGCTCAGGTCAGACGTTAGACGCGACGGCCGCGTGCCTGTGTCACGGCTGTCAGTGGCGGGTGCCGGGCAACCACGGCATCGACGCGTCCGCTTCGGCAAACCCGGAGTCGATCAACCCCTTGCTTGAAATGGGCCGACGCGGGCCTCAGCTTGCCCCGGCGATGAACCTGCACTGGAGACGCCCCCTTCTGTACGCCCTTCTGTACGCCCTGCTGCCGACACTGCTGTTCCTTGCCTTTGTCGGCTTCCCGCCGCCGTTCGCGCCACTGCGGGCGATGCGCCCCGGCCAGGAGCAGTTGCAACCGGCGGAGCGCAAATCCGGCGAGCAGCAGCGCGAAGCCGGTGCCTGAGCGGCTGTCTCGCGCTTGAAGGGGGTGGATCGCGCCATGTTCGCGTTTGGTACGCTGCGCTTATGGCCGAATCCAGAGTGGCAATCTACGGCGCGATCGCGGCCAATGTGGCGATCGCCGTCACCAAGTTCGCCGTCGCCGGTGTCACGGGCAGTTCGGCGATGCTGTCCGAAGGCATCCACTCGGCGGTCGACTCGTTCAACGGCGGCCTGCTGCTGATCGGCCTGAAGCTGAGCCAGCGGCCGGCCACGCCCGAGCATCCGTTCGGCCACGGCAAGGAGCTGTACTTCTGGAGCCTGATCGTCGCGGTGCTGATCTTCGGGCTGGGCGGCGGCGTCTCGTTCTACGAAGGCGTGCAGCACATCCGCAACCCCGAGCCGCTGCGCGACCCGCTGTGGAACTACATCGTGCTGGCTGCGGCAGCGGTGTTCGAAGGCGCGAGCTTCACGATCGCGTTGCGGCAGTTCCTGAAAGAGGCCGGCAGCACCCCTTTCTGGGAGGCCCTGCGCCGCAGCAAGGACCCGACCAACTACACCGTGCTGGCCGAAGACGCGGCCGCGCTCGTCGGGCTGCTGGTGGCGGCCGTGGGCATTGCGCTCAGCCACCGCTTCGCGATGCCGGAACTCGACGGCGCCGCCTCGCTGGTGATCGGCGTGCTGCTGGCGGGCGTGGCGATTCTGTTGATCCGCGAATCGCACGGCCTGCTGATCGGCGAAGGCATTCGCCCTGAGACGGCGCGCGCGATCCGCAGCCTGGCGCTGGCCCAGCCGGCGGTGAGCGACGTGGGCCGCGTGCTCTCGATGTACATCGGCCCGGACGACGTGCTGGTGACGATGGACCTCGACTTCGCCGACGGCACCCAAGCTACTGAGGCGGGCGCCGCAATCGCGGCCGTGGAGCGCCAGGTGCGTGAGCGCTTCCCGATGATCAAGCGGCTCTTCATCGAAGCCGGCGCGGCGCCGGGCCAGCAGCGCTGGAGCCGGCCGGATTCGACCCAGGCTGCGAGCGCTGCGCCTTTCATTTGAGCGCTGACGGCAGCGTCTCGCACCAAGGCGGCCGTTAACCGCAGGGCACGATCTTGAACTCGACCCGGCGGTCTAGCGCATCGACCGCGTTGTCGCTGCCGCTGCCGACGATGTTCTCGCGAAAGCCCATGCCGCTCGGCTTGGTGCGCGCACCCAGCACCGCCGCCTCGGTGACCAGGCGCTGGCGGATGAAGGTGGCGCGCTGCATCGACAAGGTGTCGTTCGCCGCTTCCGAGCCGGTGTGGCTGGTGTGGCCGACGATGGTCATGCAGGCCTTCGCGGCGGTGGTCTCGCGGGCGATCTGGCGCAGCCACATGGCATACGGGCCGCTGACCTTCGGGTCGGACCAGAACACCGTGCTGCCGGGGTTGAACAGGAACTTCACGCCGAGCTGGTTGTAGGCCACGCCGAACGCCACGACCTTGCCGAAGGCCTGTTCGGCCTCGGCGCTCTGGCCGAGCTTGACGCTCGTCAGGTAGATGCCGTTGAGGACGCGGAGCTGGTCGCCGGTCGGGCTTTCGGCGGCGGCGCGGTAGCGTGCCAGCGAGTCTTGATAGCGCTCGGCGTTGTACAGCGCGGTGGCTTCGCTGATGACGGCCGCGACGCTGATGCGCTCCAGGTAGTACGGGTCGGCGCGCTGCCCGGGCGGGGTGGCCGACGTGGCGGCGTAGCCATCGATGACCTTGTCCTTGACCAGCACCGGGCTGTCGGCGTAGTAAGGCAGCGGGGTGTTGTCGAGCCCTTCCGAACGCGCCAGCGCTGATGCCTGCGCGACCACGATGCCGCTCTTCAGGTCGGTGAGCGCGAGGTTGATGCGCAGCGGGCTGCGGATTTTGTCGGCGGCGGCGCGCACCATCGTGCCGGTCAGCAGGTACTGGGCGCGGCCGAGGTTGTCGGCCTGGAACGCCAGCACGTCGATGCCGTCGGGCCGGCTGCCCAGCCGCTCGATGACGCGGCGTTCGAGCAGCTGCGTGGCGGCCGTCTGCTGGCCGGTGCTGGCGTACAGCATCGGGTCGAGCACAACGCTGCGTTTGGCCGGCTTGGCCGACAGCTTGTCGAAGAAGCCGGGCACCGTCTGGACCTGCGCGACGAGGCCGTCGGTGGCCTCGGTCACGGCCTGCTCGAACGGCAGCTCGATGTTTGAGGTGGTGGCCTGGACTGGGGGTGGCGGGGCGGCGCAGCCACCCAATGTCGATACCGCAGTGAGCGACGCGGCGAGCAGCGCGGCGCTGCCGAAGGCCGCGAGGATGGCCCGGCATGCGGTCACCGGCGACCCCGCGCGGGATGGGTTGAGGCGGCTCGGCGAAACGCTCATCGGCACTCCCTTTTCAAGTAGACGGCCTCGCTCGCGGTCAAGGGTTCGAGCGAGGCCTTTTGCAGAATATCACTGCATCGGGAGCCCGTCACCGAGGGATTCGCCGTCGGCGCCGGGCGCTCGGTGTCGGTGCGGGGTGCGGCCTCGGACGGTGGCGGACGCGGCCGCGGCTCGGGCGGCGCGGCCGGTTTGACGATGGGCGCCGGCGCGGCTTTGGCCACGGGTGGGACGGCCGGCTTGATGGTCGGTGGCGGGGCTGGCTCGGGGACGACCGGGCTCGGCTCGGCGGGCGCGGCGACAGGCGGCGCGGCCGGCATTGCGGGTGCCGCCACAGCGGGGCTTGGCATCGGTTCGGCGGCGGGGGTTGCGGCGGGTGCGGGTGCGGGCACGGCCGGAGCTGTCATCGACGGCACCGGCACCGGCTCCGAGGCAGCGACCGGTGGGCGGGCCCGGCCGCTGAAATAGCCGACCGCACCGAGCACGGCCACGCCGATAAGGGCTGCGATGGCGTAGGCGGCGGCCTTGCGGTGGCGCGGCGAAGCGGCACCGGGCAGCGCCGCGGCGGGTGGCGGTGGCATGGCTGACGTCGCCGGCGAAGGCGCTGGCAATGGCGGCGACGTCAGTGGTGGCCAAGCCGTGACTGCTGCCGGCACGGGCACCGCTGTGGATGCCGGCGTCGGCGCCTCGAACGCGGGTGCCGCTGCGGGTGTTGGAGAGATTGCCAGCACCGGCGCTTGCGCCACTGCCGGCGTCGCGACGACCGGCGGCGAGGTCGGCTCCGGCAGCACCAGTTCGAGTGGCGCCGAGTACGTCGACGCGAACGCGGGCGGCGGACCGGCCGGCGTCATGCGGCCTTCCATCAGCCGGCGAAACGCGGCCACGTCCTGCGGCCGGTCGTTCGGGCGCAGCGCGAGCGCGCTGTCGATGGCCATCAGGAAAGGTTCGCTGTAGCGCCCGGCGGCCAGCACGCTCAGCAGCTCAAGCCGGTCGTCCATCAAACGCTCGACCGACGACATCGGCGCATGCCCCGTCACGGCCGCGTAGACCACGCTGGCGAGTGCGTACAGGTCGGTCCAGGCGCCTTGCGCCATGGTCGAGACCTCGCCGTATTGCTCGATCGGCGCGAAGCCGGGCTTGAGCATCACGGTCAGCGCGTGCGTCATGTCGCTGATGACGCGACGCGCGGCGCCGAAGTCGAGCAGCAGCGGGCCGGCGGCGGTCAGCAGGATGTTGTCGGGCGCGATGTCGCGGTGGTAGCACTGGGATGCGTGCATCACCGTCAACGCATCGAGCAAAGGGCGCAGCCAGGCGCGCAACTCGGCTTCATCGGGCGGGCGGCCGAGCTCGGCCAGCGCGCGCTTCAGCGTCGGCCCTTCGTAGTAGGGCATCACCATGTAGGCGGTGCCGTTCTCTTCCCAGAAGCGGTACACCTTGACCAGCGACGGGTGATCGAAGCGCGCCAGCAGCCGCGCCTCGTTGACGAAGCTCTTCAGGCCGAGCCTGAAGGTGTCGAGGTGGCGTTCGGACTTGACCACCACCGAGCTCGATGCGTTGGCGCGCGAGGCCATCGCCGACGGCATGTATTCCTTGATCGCGACGCGCCGTTGCAGCGAATGGTCGTAGGCCAGGTAGACGATGCCAAAGCCGCCCTCGCCGATCAGCCCGGTGATCTGGTGGTCGCGCAGCCGCGTGCCTTCGGGCAGCGTGTGGGCCGACATCGCCAGGGCCATCGAGAAGGTCGAGCCGGGGCCGGCCGCGGCGGGCCGCACGAACGTCTTGTCGTCGTCGTCGCTTGCGCTGCTGCCGCCGCTGTGGTTGGGGTCGGGCGCTGCCGGATTCATCGTCACAAGGGCAAGCAGCGGCTAGGCCGCTGGCCGGCGCCCGAACATGCCCCAGCCCTGCATGGTCAGCACCAGTTCGCGGTGCTGGTTCAAGACCTCCCATTTCGACAGCATCAGACCGACGTTCGGGCGGCTCGCCATCGGCCGGGCCTCGAGTGTCGTCATGCGCATGCCGAGCGTGTCGCCGGGGTGCACCGGCTTGGTCCAGCGCAGGCTGTCGATGCCGGGCGAGCCGAGGCTGCTGGAGTCGAGCAGGTAGGCGTCGCACATCATGCGCATCGACATCGCGCAGGTGTGCCAGCCGCTGGCCGAGAGGCGGCCGAACAGGCCGGCGGCGGCGGCGTCGTCGTCGAGGTGAAAGGGTTGCGGGTCGAACGCGGCGGCGAACGCCAGTACCGCCTCGCGGGTGACCGGCATGGCGCCGAATTCGCGCACCAGGCCGACGGGGAAGTCTTCCCAGTACCAGCGGATGGTGCGGGGCGCGGTGGGTTCGGCGGGCAGCGAAGACGGGGAAGGCGGGGAAGGCGGGCGGGGCATCACGAAGGCAGGTCGGGTTCGTTGGGGGCTTTGCAGGATAGCGACTCGCTCGCCACGCCGCGCCACACCAGCTCGGCTGCGGCCAGATCTTCGAGCGCGCTGCCGACCGACTTGAACAGCGTGCGTTGGGCCGCGCCATCGCCGCAATGATCGTCACCCTCGCGGCCCCGGCAGGTGCCGGCACACAGGCCAGCGAGCGTGCCTTGCAGGCGCTCGGCGCTGAAGCTGCCTTCGGCGATGGCCTGCAAGACGTCGCCCGATTTGGCCAGCGCTTCGTCGGTATCGACGAAGACGCGGCAACGCGAGAAACATTCAGCATCGGCCTCGCGCATTTGCGGCGTGAAGCTGCCGATCAGGTCGAGGTGCGTGCCGGGGCGCAGCCATTCGCCGCGGATCAACGCGGCGCTCGAGAGCGTGGCGCAACTGATGATGTCGGCGTTCGATGCGGCGTGCGCAAGATCGTCGGTGGCGCGGGCGTTGATTCCCGCATCGCACAGCCGTCGCGCGAGGGCGCGGGCCGAAGCGGCCCGGTGGTTCCACACCTGCACCTCGGTGATCGGGCGCACCGCGCGCATCGCCTCGGCCAGCAGCGACGCGACACGGCCGCTCCCGACGACGAGCAGCCGGCTCGCATCAGCGCGCGCCAGGAACGACGCCGCCAGCGCCGACGCGGCGGCGGTGCGGCGCGCGGTGATCTCGTTGCCGTCGAGCTGCGCGAGCGGCGCGCCGCTGCGGGCGTCGAACAGCAGGTAGCTGGAGTGCAGGGCGGGCAAGGCCAGCCGGCCGTTGCCCGGGAAAATCGTCACCGCCTTCAGGCCGAGCAGCGCACCGGGGCGCCAGGCCGGCATCAGCAGCAAGGTGCCGCCGGTGTCGTTGTCAGCGCCGCCGCCGTTGATGCGGTGCGTGTGCCGCGCCGGCACTTCGCAGCCGGTGATGAACATCGCGCGCAGCGCTTCGATCAGTGCCGCCATGCCGAGGTGGCGGCGGGTGGTGGTGGCGTCGATGAACAGCACGGTGGTACGCAATTCCGTCGTTAGGCGCGCGGGCAACCTGGCAATCAGGCGACAGGCCGGCTCAAGGTCCAGCGCTGGCAGCGGCCCTTGTCGAAGACGATGGTCACGCCCGATCCCGAGGCATCGACCCAAGCCCAGGTCTCAGGGTCTTCGGCGACGCGCTTGCCCAGGCTGCGGGTCAGCGAGACGACGCGCAACATCGGCAGGCCTGGCTCCAGTTTCGCGTTCAGCATCACCGCGCTGTCGATGTGGCCGACCGGCGCGCTGGCGGCGTTGCGCATCACCTTCAGCGAGCGGCTGAACTGCATCAACAGCCAGAACACGATCACGCTGAGCGCCAGCGCAATGCCGGGCCAGCCATAGCCGCGCCAGCCGGCGGCGAGTGCCACGGCGGCCAGCGCCCAGCCGAAGACCGGGTTCATCGCTTCACAAGCTCCGCGCCAGATCGATCGCCTGCTCGATGCGCTCGACGGCGTGGATGGTCAGCCCTTCGATGGCCTTCTTCGGCGCATTCGCCTTCGGCACGATGGCCACCGAAAAGCCGAGCTTGGCGGCTTCCTTCAAGCGCTCCTGGCCGCGCGGTGCAGGCCGCACCTCGCCGGCCAGGCCGACCTCGCCGAAGGCGATGAAACCGCGCGGCAGCGGCCGCCCGCGCAAGCTGCTCTGGATCGCCAGCATCACCGCCAAATCGGCGGCCGGCTCGCTGATGCGCACGCCGCCGACGGCGTTGACGAACACGTCCTGATCGGTCGAAGCGATGCCGGCGTGGCGGTGCAGCACCGCCAGCATCATCGCCAGCCGGTCACGCTCGATGCCGACCGACAAACGCCGCGGGTTCGGCCCGCCGGAATCGACCAGCGCCTGAATCTCGACCAGCAGCGGCCGCGTGCCTTCCAGCGTGACGAGCACGCAGGTGCCGGCGACCGGCTCGCCGTGCGTCGACAGGAAGATCGCGCTCGGGTTCGACACGCCCTTCAGGCCACGCTCGGTCATCGCGAAGACGCCGATCTCGTTGACGGCGCCGAAGCGGTTCTTGATCGCGCGCACGAGGCGGAAGCTCGAATGCGTGTCGCCCTCGAAGTACAGCACGGTGTCGACGATGTGCTCGAGCACGCGCGGCCCGGCGAGCGCGCCTTCCTTCGTCACATGGCCGACCAGGATGATGGTCGTGCCGCTGTGCTTGGCCAGCCGGGTGAGCTGCGCCGCGCATTCGCGCACCTGCGCCACCGAGCCGGGCGCCGACGAGAGCTGGTCGGAGTAGACGGTCTGGATCGAATCGATCACGCACACGGCCGGTTGCTCGTGGTCGAGCGTGGCGGTGATTTTTTCGAGCTGGATCTCGGCCAGCACGCGCACCGCCGACGCGCCCAGACCGAGCCGGCGCGAGCGCATCGCGACCTGGGCACCGCTCTCTTCGCCGGTGACGTAGAGCGTCTTCATGCTGCGCGACAAGGTGTCGAGCGCCTGGAGCAGCAAGGTGCTCTTGCCGATGCCCGGGTCGCCGCCGATCAGCACCACGCCGCCGGCGACGATGCCGCCGCCGAGGACGCGGTCGAGCTCATCGATGCCGGTCGGCTGGCGGTCTACGTCGGAGGCTTCGATCTCGCCCAGCGTGGCCACCGGCTGGCTCGCCACCAGGCCACGCGCCGAGGCCTGGAAACGGTTCTTCGAGGCGCCCTCTTCGACCGATTCAACCAGTGTGTTCCAGGCCTCGCAGCCCGGGCACCTGCCGAGCCATTTCGGCGAGGTGGCACCGCATTCGGTGCAGGTGTAGATCGACTTGTCCTTGGCCATGCGCGGATTGTCGGGGCAAGCTGCGATGGCCAATTCGAAGTCTCAACTCACCACCGCAGAGGCGCAGAGGCGCAGAGGGCGCAGAGTTGCGCAGAGGGATTTCTAGGCAAAGAATCTCTGACTGGCGTAATTGTTCAGCCAGTCGGCCCGCCACCCCTCACTTGCAGTGCGCGCATCGGCTTGCAAGCCGATGCCGTTTGACGGGCTCGGCGCATGCGCCTCGAAAGCCCCGTCTCACCCCCAACCCTCTCCCACGAGTACGCGGGAGAGGGAGCCGGCATGCTCCATCTTTCTCCCTCTCCCTCTCCCTCTCCCGCTTGCGGGAGAGGGTTGGGGTGAGGGCGGATCGAGCTCGCAATGCCTGCGGCCGAAGCCGTTTACCAATCAGAAAGAGTTGTCTTCTCTGCGACCCTCCGCGCCCTCTGCGCCTCTGCGGTGCGTGAGTGGTCTCTGAAATTCAAGCCGCCGTGAAGTTGCCGTGAAAGCCGTAGGGCAGCAGGTAGGGCAAGGTCGCCTGTGCAATCGGCCCGTCGGCAATGTGGCGCGCATCGAGCAGGTTGACGCGCGTGACCTGGCGGCGCGTGTCGAAGGTGGTGCCGAGCAGCCAGGCATCGAGCTCGTGGGTGGCGCCGGGCTTGGGGACGAAGATGTGTTCTTCGACGACCGTCGTGCGGCCGTAGTCATAACGCTGCACCTGAGCGGACTCCACATCACGCAGTTGCAGGCCGTGGAACCAGTTCGAAGGCTTGCCATCCGCGCCCGCTCGCCAGGCTGCTGCCGTCAACAGGTGGCGTGCCGGCAGGCCGTTGCGCTGCGGGTGCATGCGCGGGAACTCGACCTTGTCGCCGAAGCCCTGCACGCTGGCGCGGC
>JANXZA010000217.1 GCA_025355745.1 Rhizobacter sp.
CTCGCAGTTCATCAGCACGAACTTGGTCGCGTTCCAGAGCTTGTTGCAGAAGTTGCGGTAACCCTCGCAGCGCTGGGTGTCGAAGTTGATGCTGCGGCCCAGGCTTGCGTAGCTTGCCATCGTGAAGCGCAGCGCGTCGGCGCCGAAGGCTGGCATGCCGTTCGGGAACTCGCGCTTGACGCGCTCGGCCACCTTCGGCGCAGTCTCGGGCTTGCGCAGGCCTATGGTCGACTTGTGCACCAGCACGTCGAGCGCGGCACCGTCGATCAGGTCGACTGGATCGATCACATTGCCGTCCGACTTGCTCATCTTGTGGCCTTCGCTGTCGCGAACCATGCCGTGGATGTAGACATCGCTGAACGGCACGCGGCCGGTGAAGTGGGTCGTCAGCATGATCATGCGGGCAACCCAGAAAAAGATGATCTCGTAGCCGGTGACGAGCACGGTCGAGGGCAGGAACAGCGCCATCTCCCTCGTCTGCTGCGGCCAGCCCAGGGTCGAGAACGGCACCAGCGCCGACGAATACCAGGTGTCGAGCACGTCTTCGTCGCGGGTCAGCGTGCCGGTGTAGCCGGCGGCGGTGGCCTTGGCACGCGCTTCACCCTCGTTCCTGCCGACGAAAATCTCGCCGCCGCTGCCGTACCACGCCGGGATCTGATGCCCCCACCAGAGTTGCCGGCTGATGCACCAGTCCTGGATGTTGTTCATCCACTGGTCGTAGGTGTTGACCCAGTTCTCGGGCACGAAGCGCACCTCGCCCGAGGCCACCGCGTCGATGGCCTTCTGCGCGATGCTGCGCCCCGGTGTGCCGTCGATTTCAGGCGCACCCTTGCTGACCGCCATGAACCACTGTTCGGTCAGCATCGGTTCGACGACCTCGCCGGTGCGCTCACACACCGGCACCATGTTCATGTGCGGCACGGCCTTCTCAAGCAGGCCCTGGGCTTTCAGATCGCGCAGCACGGCCTCGCGCGCGGCATAACGATCCAGGCCGCGGTAGGCCGCCGGGCCGTTCTCGTTGATCTTTGCGTCGAGCGTGAAGATCGTGATCAACGGCAGGTCATGGCGCTGCGAGCAGGCGTAGTCATTGAAGTCGTGGGCGCCGGTGATCTTGACGCAGCCCGAGCCGAACTCGCGGTCGACGAAGTCGTCTGCGATGATCGGAATCCGCCGGTCGCACAGCGGCAGGTCAACGAACTTGCCGACCAGATGCCGGTAGCGCTCGTCGTCCGGATGGACGCACAGTGCGCCGTCGGCCATCATGGTCTCGGGGCGGGTGGTCGCGATGTGCATGCCTTTCATCGGCCCCGTGGCCGCGTCGACCGGGCCGTCGCTGAACGGGTACAGGATGTGCCACATGAAGCCGTTGCGTTCTTCGCTGACGACCTCGAGGTCGGACACCGCCGACTTCAGCACCGGATCCCAGTTCACCAGCCGCTTGCCGCGGTAGATCAGCCCCTGTTCGTGCAAGATCACGAAGGTGTCGGTGACGATGGTCGAGAGCTTCTCGTCCATCGTGAAGTATTCGCGCTGCCAGTCGACGCTGGCGCCCATGCGGCGCATCTGCTGCGTGATGGTGGTGCCCGATTCCTGCTTCCAGTCCCAGACCTTGGCGACGAAGTTCTTGCGGCCCAGCTCGTGGCGGCTCGTGCCCTGCGCCTGCAGTTGGCGCTCGACCACGATCTGCGTGGCGATGCCCGCATGGTCGGTGCCCGGCACCCACAGCGTGTTGTCGCCGCGCATGCGGTGATAGCGCGTCAGCGCGTCCATGATGGTCTGGTTGAACGCATGCCCCATGTGCAGGGTGCCGGTCACATTCGGCGGTGGCAACTGGATGCTGAACGACGGTTTGGATGCGTCCAGCGTCGGCGCGTAGACGCCGCTGCGCTCCCACAGCGGCGCCCAGCGGGCCTCGATGGCGGCGGGCTCGAAGGACTTGGCGAGCGTGGATGTTGCGAGCCCGGATTCGGCGGGCGCGGCGTTGGCAGGTTCGGTCATGGGCGGGCTCTACATCAACAGGTGTTCGCCGGCATTGTCGCCGCCCAGGATCACGTAGTTGACCTTGCGGATGTCGACCAGCCGGGTGCCGCCGGCGTAGCTGATCGAGCTCTGCAC
>JANXZA010000223.1 GCA_025355745.1 Rhizobacter sp.
TTGCTGACCATCACGCACGAAGCCGCCACCCAGATCAAGGCGCTTGTGGCCAATGTCCGTCATGGCTTACAGCTCATTCAAGCCACCGCGCCGCAGTTGACCAAACCCCAGCGATGGTTCGCCCTCGTGCGCTACATCGTCGAGCGAATACTGGCTTGCGCCCCCAAGCCGAACCTCGGGCTGACCGCCTTGGGCACCGCGTAACTGAGGAAAATAGGTTCAAACAAATGCTCGCGTCGGCTCATCAATCATCACCCTCAACCCACTGACTCAAGACCGTTGCGCTTCGGACTTGAAACCGCCGTCTGATTCCGGTCATCTTGTTTGAATGACCGACCTTTTCAAGGTTCTAATTGTTGGAAGGTCAAGGAGCCGCCGGTGCTCCCTTGCTCCCGTTGCGGGTATTGGTGCCACTTCCTTGACCTTCCCACGTTAGCGATATCCACAGTAGGAATCTCATCAACACATGTCCGAGGCAAACGCCATGATTTCCTTTCAAGTGAACGACATGACCTGGGGCCACTGCGTCGGCAGTATCACCAAGGCAGTCAAGGCTCTGGACAGCGGTGCCAAAGTGTAAATCGACCTGGCGTCGCATCGCGTGGAGATTGGGTCGGCGAAGGCCAGTGCGATTGAACTGAACAATGCCATCAAGGAGGCTGGCTATACGCCTGTGGCAGTCGAGAACAGCGCTGTTGCACCCATCGTTGCCGCCGCAGCGCCCACCCGCAAAGGCTGCTGCTGCGGCTGATCGCCGCAATGCGCCTGGCGCGGCAAGCGGCAACGACCGGTTTGCCGCGCCTCTGTCTATGAGGCGGCGGTCGCAGTCGAGCGCCGCTTGGCAGCCTCGTTTCACCGCCCGGCATCGGGTTGTTGTGCCTTGGCGAACACGGCCGTTGTCTGGACCTGCCCGGCGGTGGGGTCAAAAAAAAGGCCACGCCCGCAGCCTGGAAGGCACGGTCAGGAGCAAGGGCATGGCTTGATCGTATCCTCTCCAGGGGGATAGGATATGCCCATGAACGCCGCACCGCACACCCACGAGTCGCGCAGCGCAGTCGCAAAGCGATTGAAACGTGCGAGCGGTCACTTGTTGAAGGTCATCGAGATGATCGAGGTGGGCCGACCGTGCATCGACCTGGCGCAGCAGCTGCACGCCGTCGAGAGCGCGATCCACGAGGCCAAGAAGGCGCTCATCCACGACCACCTTGACCATTGCCTCGATGCGGCTGTCGTCTCGTCGGGCAAAGCAGCGCGCGCGCCGATCGACGAGTTCAAGGCGATCACTCGCTACCTGTAGGCCAGGGCAGGCACGGCCAGAATGCCGCCGCCGGCGCCGGTGAGGCCAAGCACCGCGCCCACCAAGACGCCGAGGATGAGTGAAGTCAGCACGGTTCAGCCGCTCGCGTCTATGTTCTATCGGGGGTTCGCCAATGGGCCCGCCAACGCTATGAGGGAGATGGTCCAACTGACCATCTCGGCGTGCGCCAGCCATTCGCGCCCTTTGAGCGCGCCGTCCCGGCGCATGGGGCGCAAGGCGCGTCAGGGGCGGATGTAGGCGTAGCCCTGCTGTTGCTTGCGCATCAGCTCGACGACCCCGGACGGTGCGTAGCCGATGTTCGGCAGCATGTCGGCGTAGCCCAGCTTCTGGCTCTTCATCGTGTTCTCGCAGGCCACCACCCTGGCGCCGCCCTTCAGCGCCTCGGCGACGCCCTTGGCCACGGGAGAGTCTCCCTTGAGCATGCCGATGCCCGGCCCGTACGCCACCAGTTCAAGTTCCACCTCGTCGTCGCCGAGATCGACTTGCACATTGCGCATGTTGTTCAGCGCGAGGTTCCAGCGCGCCGGGTCGTTGTCGCTCATCTGGAAGACGACCTTGTTCTTGCCTGCACCGCTTTTGGCCTGTGCCGAAGCGATGGTCGGCGCCAAGGCGGCGACGACGATCCCCGTGCCGAGCAGGCCGAGGAAGCGTCGTGTGCTGGTGGTCATGGTTGTGATCTTCTGGATGTGAACGTGTGGTGAAAGAGCAAAGGCGTATCCCGCTCAACCCTGCCGGCTCTCACCCATGCAATCGCAGTAGGCCAGCATGTTCTCGGGCAGGTCATCCGGGCACACGCCGCACTTTTTGTTGCCCGGCACTGCGTAGTCGATGAACTTCGGGTAGGGCATGTCGAGCTCCGCCATGAGCTGCACGAATTCGCCGAGCGTCTTTCCCTGCCCGAGGCGCGGGTTGCGGGCCTTCTCCTGGCCGATCGACGATACGCGGCGCTCCTGGTAGTCATGACCGGGGAAGACGAGATACTCGTCCGGCAACGAAAACAGCTTCGTCGTGACGCTTTCGTAAAGGGCTCGGGAGTCGCCATTCTGAAAATCCGTACGGCCGCAGCCATCGATCAGCAGCGCATCGCCGGTAAAGATGCGGTCGTTCAGTGCGTAGGCGAAGTGGCCGTCGGTATGCCCCGGCGTGTGCAGGCAGCCGAGGGACACGCTTCCAAGGACGAAGGACACGTTGTCGGTAACGCCGTGGTCCACGCATGGCAGGCATTCCATCGCCGGCGCAGCGATCTTGCTGCCGACGCGCTGCTTCAGGTGCAGCGCTGCGGTGATGTGGTCGGCGTGGATGTGCGTGTCGAGCGTCCATGCCAGCGTCAGGCCGGTTTCGGCCAACACGGCGAGGTCTCTCTCGATGGCGTTCACCACGGGGTCGATCAGCAGTGCCTGCCCCTTCTCCTCGCAGCCGATGAGATAGGTGTAGGTACTCGAAAGCGGCTCGAACAACTGGCGAAAAATCATCGCAGGCTCCCTGCTCGCGCGGGTCTTGCGGACGACGGGCTTGAGCGGGCTGGAATCACCGAGGTGCGGCTGGGACAGGTCATCCGATCACCTTCGACGCCGCCTGAATCCGCTGCTCTAGGTACGCCCCAAAAAAGTCGCGCGAAAGACCGATGATCGGCTCGGCCAGCGCCTCGCCAGCGGGGCCGAAGAACATGACTGTCGGTGCGAAGCGGGCCTTGTGCTGCCGAGCGAACTCGGCCTCGGTGGGGCCACGTTCGGTCCAATGCCTGATGCGCCGAGTGCCGTTCAACTCGAACTCCGCGACCGCGATGCGGGGTCGCCGCAGCCGCACCATCGGCCGGAGGTAGTTCTCGCGCACCTCTTCGCAAAATGCGCAGTCGCGTTGCGAGAACAGCGCGATTGTCATCCAGCCAGGCTCGGAGGCGAGCAGGTCCGGGAGCAGCTTGGAGGTGATCATGATGAATGCATTGAAGTCTCTTCCGAGCCCAGGCGCAAGGGAGTGAAAACACCTATGTATAGATGCGTGTATGCGCATATTATGACAATGTTAAATAAATCGATGTGCGGGAGAACGCAGATGGACGAGATGGAAGAGGTGTTTGAGTCGGTGGCCCGCTATTTTTCGATCCTGGCCGAGCCCGCACGCCTGCGGATCCTGCATTCGATCTGCCAGCAGGAAAGGTCGGTCGGCCAGATCGTCGAGGAGACTGGCATGACGCAGACGAATGTCTCGCGGCATCTGAACTTGATGTACCAGGCTGGCGCGCTGAAGCGCCGGCGCGACGGTTCGATGGCGTTTTATTCGGTGTCGGACAGCACCTTGACCGACGTGTGCCGCAGCGTCTGCGTTCGGGTTTCAGGCGGACTCGATTCGAAGAAGCCTCTGAAGCGCGGGTTCAAGACGCTCATCGAAGAGTTGAGCTGAGGTCGGCCAAGTCGACCCGAGCGAACAGACCCTCACTGAGACAGTGCATGTCGAGCGGCAAACCACAAATGTCAGGACGAATTCTCAAGGCGCCGGAGGGGCAGCTGTCGTCTTCCCTTCTCGAAGCGGCCCGC
The DNA here is from genome assembly GCA_025355745.1 of Rhizobacter sp. Taxonomy (GTDB): domain Bacteria; phylum Pseudomonadota; class Gammaproteobacteria; order Burkholderiales; family Burkholderiaceae_C; genus LMDS01. Next base: position 3,853 of record JANXZA010000223.1, read on the forward strand.
AAGGCGCGACGCGGCTTCATGGGCAAGGCGCTGGCGATGGGTGCGGGCGTGTCGGCTGCGGTGGCGGCGTCGGCTGCATCCAGTGACGGGGTCGGGATCGGTGACGGCGACCCGGCGATCCTGAAGTTGCCGGCGCACTCCACCGGGCTTGGTCAGGTGGTGGCTGCCACCGGCTACGGCGGCCCGTCGAAGTGGGAAAAGAACATTCAGCGTCGCCCCAGCCCGGGGCTGACGCAGGTGCCTCAGGCCTCGGTCTCGTTCTGCCCGCTGCAGTCGCTGTTCGGCATCATCACGCCGAGCGGCCTTCACTTCGAGCGGCACCACCAGGGCTGGTGGGACATCGACCCGTCGCAGCACCGCCTGATGCTCAACGGCCTGGTGCGCGAACCGCGCGTCTTTACGATGGACGACCTGATGCGGCTGCCTGCGGTGTCGCGCATCCACTTCATCGAGTGCGGCGCCAACAGCGCGATGGAGTGGGGTAACTCGGCAATGCCCAGCGTTCAGTACACCCACGGGATGATCTCGTGCGCCGAGTTCAGCGGCGTCAAGCTGTCGACCTTGCTCGAAATCTGCGGCGCTGACACGAAGGCCGGCAAATACCTGCTGGCCGAGGGCGCCGACGGCTCTTCGATGACGCGCACCATCCCGATGGCCAATGCGCTCGACGACGCCATCGTCGCCTGGGGCATGAACGGCGAGATGCTGAGACCTGAGAACGGCTACCCGCTGCGCCTGGTCGTCCCCGGCGTGCAGGGCGTCAGCTGGGTCAAGTACCTGCGGCGCATCAAGGTCGGCAACCAACCCTTCTTCACAAAGGACGAAGAGCTTCACTACATCGACCTGATGCCCGACGGCATGTATCGGCAGTTCACGTCGGTGCAGGAGTGCAAGTCGGTGATCACGACACCGTCGGGTTCGCAGACCTTGCTCGACACGGGGTTCTACAACATCACCGGTCTCGCCTGGTCAGGCCGCGGCAAGGTCAAGCGCGTCGACGTGAGCGTCGACGGTGGTCGCAACTGGCGCACCGCGCGGCTCGAGGGCCCGATCCTTTCGAAGGCGCTGACGCGCTTCAACATCGACTGGGCCTGGGACGGCTCACCCGCAGTTTTGCAGTCGCGTGCCGTGGACGACACCGGTTACGTGCAGCCGAAGATCAACCAATTACGCGCGGTTCGCGGCACGAAGTCGATCTATCACAACAACGCAATTCAATCGTGGCGCGTGGCGGAGACCGGTGATGTCTCCAACGTGCAGATGTACTGACGCGAACCGAAGCGAACGGCGTGAAGTCAACCGATCTTTTGCACATGCTGATCCGGGCCGCCGTCGGCATCGCCCTGAGTTCGTCGGTCGCGCCCTGGGCCAACCCCGCAGTGGTGCCGGGCATGAACCAGATCGGTCGCACGGCCACGCCTGCCGAGGTGAAGGCCTGGGACATCGACGTGCGCGGCGATTTCAAGGGTTTGCCGAAGGGCGCCGGCAGCGTGGCCATGGGCGCAGAGCTCTGGGATGGCAAGTGCGCTTCATGTCATGGCGCCTTCGGCGAATCGAACTCGGTCTTTGCGCCGATCGTCGGCGGCACCTCGAAGAAGGATATCGAGAGCGGTCGCACGTATTTTCTGTCGCACCCCGGCTACACCCACCGCACGACATTGATGAAAGTCTCGAAGCTGTCGTCGATGTGGGACTACATCCATCGCGCGATGCCATGGAACGCGCCCAAGTCCCTGACACCCGACGAGGTTTACGGCGTTCTGGCGTACATCCTGAACCTTGGCGAGATCGTGCCTGCCGATTTCACGCTGTCCGACAGGAACATCGCCGAGGTGCAGAACCGCCTGCCGAATCGCAACGGCAAGGTGTTCTACGAGCCCATGTGGCAGGTGCACGGCAAGGGCGACGTGAAGAATCCGCTGTGCATGAAAGACTGCCCGGTCGAAGGCAAGCTCGGGTCGTCGTTGCCGGTCGACGCGCGCAACGCCAACGGCAACATCGCCGAACAGGTCCGGCCGTTCGGACCTGCGCGCGGAACCGACACCGCGCTCCCGCCGCGAACCGAAAAGGTCGGCGTTGCGCTGTCGGTGAGCCAAGCGGCTGCTGCGCCCGTGACTGCAGTGACCGCGACGCCGCCGGTGGCCTCCAGCGGTCCGTCGGCAGCGCTCAAGCTCGCCGAAGCCAACGCGTGCACGGCCTGCCATGGTGTAGCGAACAAGATCGTTGGCCCGGGATTCCAGGATGTCGCGAAGAAGTACGCGGGGCGGGCCGACATCGTGGACTACCTGGCGGGGAAGATTCGCAAGGGCGGGCAGGGCGCGTGGGGGCCCATTCCGATGCCGGAGCAAGCGCAGCTGAAAGAGGCCGATGCCGAGGCGCTTGCGGCGTGGATCGCCGCAGGTGCGCGGTGAGAACGACTCCGCCGCGCATTTCTCTCCGCATCACACTTTGAACGCCACGAAAGGCCTGGACATGAAGACGACAACGAGACGAGACATCCTGAAGCAAGGCAGCCTGCTGGCCATGCTGGTGAGTTGCGGCATGCTCACAACGCAGCAGGCGCTGGCCGCAGACGCGCCCGGCTTCGATGCCAAGACGATGGAAGATGCCCTGAAGGCCCTGGGTGGCAAACCGACCGACAGCAAGGACATCACGATCACGTCGCCCGACATTGCCGAGAACGGCGCCGTGGTGCCGGTCGCGGTGACCAGCAACCTGCCGAAGACGCAGGAGATCTACATACTGGTCGAAAAGAATCCGAACCCGCTCACGGCGAGCTTCACGATTCCCGATGGGACCGAGCCCTACGTGTCGGTGCGCACGAAGTTGGGTCAGAGCACGAACGTCTACGCGGTCGTCAAGGCCGACGGCAAGCTCTATTCCGCCTTTCGCGAAACCAAGGTCACCCTCGGCGGTTGCGGCGGCTGATCCGCACGACCGCCAGCCAACGCTCACAGCATTCAACCGGAGACAGACCATGGGTGATCCGATGCGCATTCGCGCTCAAGTGAAAGATGGCCTGACCGACGTTCGCGTCCTGATGGCGCACCCGATGGAAACCGGCTTGCGCAAGGACACCGCCGGCAAGATCATCCCGGCGCTCTACATCAATGACGTCAAGGCGACGAGCGGCGGCAAGACCGTGCTGACAGCGAAGTGGGGGCAGGCGATCTCGCAAAATCCCTATCTGCAATTCCGGTTCAAGGGCGCGAAGGCCGGCGACAAGGTGGTGGTGACCTGGACCGACAACACCGGCGATACGCGGACCGACGACGTGGCGATTGCCTGATCGGTACGCTGCGGTTTGGGGTGCTGTTACCACAAGACGTTCGCATCTCGCAGGAGACAAAGAATGAAGAGCTTTCTCGCCGCAGCCGCTGCGCTTCTCGTCGCTTCGCACGCGTGCGCCCAGACGGCGAGCGATGGCATCGCGCAGTACCGTGCCATGTTGGCCGACGGCAACCCCGCGGAACTTTGGGAAGCCAAGGGCGAACAGCTGTGGAAGAAGCCTCGTGGCCCCAAGAACGCATCGCTGCAGCAATGCGATCTCGGCCTCGGCCCGGGTGTGGTCAAGGGCGCGTTCGTCACCTTGCCGCGCTACTTCAAGGACACGGGCCGCGTGCAAGACCTCGAATCGAGGCTGATGACCTGCCTGCAGACCCTGCAGGGCTTCGACGCTGCGGTCATCGCCAAGACCGCCTTCGGCAAGGGTGAACAGTCGAGCATCGAAAGCCTGGTGGCGTGGATCTCGTCGGAGTCGGCGGGGCGAAAGTTTGCGGTCCCGCAATCGCATGCCGAAGAACGCAATATGTACGAAGCGGGCAAGCGCATTTTCTTCTTCCGCGCCGGCCCGTATGACTTCGCCTGTGCCTCGTGCCACAGTCAGCCGGACAAGCGGATTCGCCTCCAAGACCTGCCCGACCTGACGACCGCCAAGGGCGCCGGCGCGGGTTTCGGCGGCTGGCCGGCATACCGGGTTTCAAGCGGCGAACTGTGGAGCATGCAGCGACGACTGAACGATTGCTTCAGGCAGCAGCGCTTTCCGTACCCAGGCTACGGCTCGGACGCCACCGTGGCGCTGAGCGTCTACATGGGCGTGACCGCCCAGGGCGCCGCGTCCATCGCCCCCGCCTTGAAGCGCTGAGAGGAGACTGAGCATGACGATCAAGTACAGGCTGGCTACTGCGTTGGCGGCGACGGTGGTGGTCATCGCGGCCGGTTGCGCCTCCACGCCCGCGCCGGTCGACTACGACAAGCTGGCGCTCAGCATGATCAAAACCTCGTTCCGCGACCAGGGCGAGGCGAAGCTCGACCGCCTCGACCAGGACGCCGTCCAGCAGGCCTGCTCGGGCGCCACGCCGCCGGCACCGGCGGTCGCGAGCAAGCTCGAGGCCGAAGCGCTGGCGAGCATCAAACCGCCCGCGGCCGGTGTCTACCTCGGTGACTGGAAAGAAGGCGAGAAGCTGGCGCAGAACGGGCGTGGCATGACCTGGTCCGATCCGGCAGGTTCGCCCAACGGCGGCAACTGCTACAACTGCCACCAGATCGCGAAGGCCGAGATTTCTTACGGCACGCTTGGGCCGAGCCTCTACAACTACGGCACGCTGCGCGGCGTGAGGGACCCGGCCGACCCGGTGTCTGCGCCGATCGTGCAGTACACCTGGGGCAAGCTCTATAACGCCAAGGCCTACAACGCCTGTTCCGGCATGCCGCGTTTCGGTCACGAGAAGCTGCTGAGCGAGAAGCAGATGCAGGATCTCATGGCCTTGCTGCTCGACCCGAAGTCGCCCGTCAATCAGTAGCGATTCTCGCGGCATCGCTGCCGGCGTCCCCATTCCGAGACGGCATCAACCTGGGGCCCGGAGCATGCTGCCCCGCACGCCGTCATGCGTCTCTTCCAAGGAAACTCCAGATGAACATCGGCAGACGCGACTTCATGCAGATTCTCGCGATCGCTTCTGCGGCCGGCATGACGCTCGAGCATCGCAATGCGCTCGCCGCCCAGGCCGGTGCGTCGGAGCGGCTCTACGAGCTGCCGGCCTTTGGCAACGTCAGCTTCATGCACTTTACAGACTGCCATGCGCAACTGATGCCGATCCACTTTCGCGAACCGAACGTGAACCTCGGCATCGCGGGCTCGATGGCCAAGGCGCCGCACCTCGTCGGCGAAGCGCTGCTCAAGGAGTTCGGGGTCGCGACCGGCTCGGCGAAGGCGCATGCCTTCACCTACCTCGACTTCGACAAGGCCGCCCAGACCTACGGCAAGGTCGGCGGCTTCGCGCACCTGGCAACGCTGGTGAAGCAGGTTCGCGCCTCCCGGCCGCAGGCGCTGCTGCTCGATGGTGGCGACACCTGGCAAGGCTCGGCCACGGCACTGTGGACGAACGGGCAGGACATGGTTGATGCCTGCAAGCTGCTCGGCGTCGACATGATGAGCTCGCACTGGGAGTTCACGCTCGGCGCGAAGCGCGTGCAGGAGATCGTCGAGAAAGATTTCAAGGGCAAGACCGCGTTCCTGGCGCAGAACATCAAGACTGCCGACTTCGGCGACCCGGTGTTCGAGCCCTACGCGATGCGGCAAATGAACGGCGTTCAGGTGGCCGTCATCGGGCAGGCATTCCCGTACACGCCGATCGCCAACCCGCGCTACTTCGTGCCCGACTGGTCGTTCGGCATCCAGGACGAGAACCTGCAGAAGGTCGTCGACGAGGTGCGGGCCAAGGGCGCGAAGGTCGTCGTCGTGCTGTCGCACAACGGCATGGATGTTGACCTGAAGATGGCGTCGCGGGTGAGTGGCATCGATGCGATCCTCGGCGGCCACACGCACGACGGCGTGCCGGCACCGGTGGTGGTCAAGAACCGCGGCGGCGCCACGCTGGTGACGAACGCCGGCTCGAACGGCAAGTTCCTCGGCGTGCTCGACTTCGACGTGAGAGGCGGTCGCATCCAGGACTTCCGCTACAGGCTGATGCCGGTTTTCTCGAACCTGCTGCCGGCCGACCGGGAGATGCAGGCCCACATCGACAAGGTACGCGCCCCGTTCGCCGACAAGCTGAACGAGACGCTCGCCGTCAGCGAGGGGCTGCTGTACCGGCGCGGCAATTTCAACGGCACCTGGGACCAGCTCATCGTCGACGCGCTGATGGACGTGAAGGGCTCCGACATCGCGTTTTCGCCGGGCTTCCGATGGGGCACTTCGCTGCTGCCCGGCCAGAAGATCACGCGCGAACTCATGCTGGACCAGCTCGCGATCACTTACCCCCACACCACGCTCGCCGATATGAGCGGCGAGACGATCAAGACGATTCTCGAAGACGTGGCCGACAACCTGTTCAACCCCGATCCGTACTACCAGCAGGGCGGCGACATGGTGCGCGTCGGCGGCTTGCAGTACACCTGCACGCCGGGCGAGAAGGCCGGGTCGCGCATCTCCGACATGCAGCTGAAGGGCAAGCCGATCGAGGCGAACAAGACCTACAAGGTGGCCGGCTGGGCGCCGGTCGCCGAAGGCGCGAAGGGCGAACCGATCTGGGATGTGGTCGAGACCTACCTGCGCGACCAGAAAGTCATCAAGGCGCCGGTGCTCAATCAGCCCAAACTCGTCGGCGTCGAAGGCAACCCGGGCATGGCACGCGCGTGAACTCCGCATTGAACGAAACGAGAGAACTATGAACACCACACGTCTGTACCCGCTGATCTGCCTCACCATCGCCGTGTTTTTCACCATGCTCGCACCCCGCGCTTTCGCGATCGACGCTAAAGATCTGCCCGAAGAAAAGCGGACCAAACTCAACTGTCTGTTGGCGCACCGTGGGCGGCAAGGGGCCTGGCGCTGGCCATCGAGATAAGAGGGGCGTTGACGTCCCTGACAAAGTTCGCAGTGTCGGCTGCCTCTGCCGGTTTGGCGTCGACCTCCGTCACCATGCCAGTTTGAGGATCAAACTTGAGCGTGAAGCCTTGATAGCGTGCGCCGAGCAGTGGAGAGGTCATGTTCAAGCCGTCGACCAATTTCGTGAGGAAGGCTTGATGCAGCCGCCGCGCAGCTACACGTGCCTTTTGTATGTCGGCCGTGTGAGTCGAGCGCTTGATCTCTCTCGGTAGACCTGGGTGCCGATTGCGAACTTCAGCCGGCACCACCCGGCGGTAGTACCAGATGCCGTGGCGGCTCTTTTGAAGGTGATCGGGGATGTGCATGCGGGCGCCCGGTTTGGACCACTCAGATGGACCACTTCGATACCGACACGCCGCAGATAAGAAAAAGGCCTTGCGAAACAAGGCCTCGGAAGAAAAGTGGTGGAGAGGATGAGGATCGAACTCACGACCTCCGCATTGCGAACGCGGCGCTCTCCCAGCTGAGCTACCCCCCCCACAGACTCATGAGTCTAACAAATCGAATTGCACTGGCCGATTCGCATCAGGAGCGGAGCCGATACGATTGACCACCACGAGGCCGTTGTCGAAAGGCGTTCAAGCCGCTTGGGCAGAAGGTGGCAATGCAGCTCAACATGGTCGACCGCTGTTCAGTCCACGCCCGAACCTATCGCGTGAAAACGGCGTACTTCGACGGCGCGATGACGATCGACTGCGACCACCCGAACTCCCCGGTGCATACAGTGATCGGGCCCGAAATTCTGACCAGACTGGCGGGCGATCCGGCCAGAATTGCGGCACTGGCACTGGCACTGGCACTGGCACTGGCACTGGCACTGGCGCTACGGCTGCGGCTGAGACTGCGCGAACGCCTCAGCGCCCGGCCATGCCGAAGCTGCGGCTCCACGACAGCTCGACCAGCGGGCTGCCCTGGCCACCGTGCAGTGGCTGCATCTTGCCGACGCCGAGCCGCCATTCGCTGATCGGCGACGGGCTCCAGCCGGCCCACAGCAAGCCCTGGGCGATGCCGCCACCGGCAGTCTGCACGCCGCCGCCGCCGGCAGCACCCACCAGAACTTCGGCGCCGGCCCGCCACGGCAACCGCGCACTTGTCGCCACGCCTGCGCCCACCAGCCCGACCGAGTACGCGCCCGCACCGCCGGCGAACGCGCTGTGGGCCTGGCCGCTGAGGTAGAACCATTCGCCGAAGTAGCGGTTCAGCTTCAGGCCGACGGTGTCGAGCGAGCGGCGCGTGCCGTCGGTGCGCAGCTCGCGCGTGTGGTGCTGCAGGGCACCGATCCATTCGGTGCGCACGAGGTGGCCGACCGGGTTACCGCGGCCGTCGAGCCCGGGCTCCAGGTCGACGCCGACCCAGACCTGGGCCAGCCGCCCGCGCAGCGAATTGCGGCCACGCACCGAGCCGTACTCGCCCCCCAGGGTCCAGCCCGGCGCCAGCTTCATTTCGGTCATGGCGCTGACCTTGCCAATCAGGCCGCCGCCGGTCAACAGGCCGCCGCCGCCAGCCGTCCCGGCATTCAGGCGCGCCCCGACCCGCCATGAAGGCAGTGCCTGCGACAACGGCGCAATGCTGTAAGAGGCCGTGCCAAGCAGCTCCATGTAGCCGGCCGCACCGCCCTGCGCAGCGGCGGCCGCTTCCAGGCCCCAGATGAAGCCGTCGATGTTGGAGCGCCGCTCGGCGCGTGCCCCGGCCAGGCGGATGCGCCGCGCGCTGCCGTCGGTGAGCTGGAAGTTGGCCACCGTGGCCACGATCCGGTCGAAGCCCATGCCAGCCGATCGGCTCGCCGCCGGTACCGATGTGGCGGCCGAAGCGGTGCCGGTATCGGCGCTGGTGAAGTGCAGGAACTCGCTGCGCCAGGCGAGCGTCAGCCCGAGCTGGGTGCTGTTGATCTGGCCGCTTGGAAAACGCACCGACGACAACGACAAGCCGGCCTGCAGTGACGGGCCGAGGTCTTTCAGCACCGTCACGGCCGGGCGCAGCATCAGCCCGCCGCCAACGGGTGCATTTGAGCCGCCACCACCGCCGGCGTACAGGCCCGTGGCCAGCGAGAAGCCGTTGCCCAGGTCCCAGCGGCGCTGCAGTTCGACGCCCCCGACGAAGAGGCCGCCACGCCGGCCCGTGGCGGCGCCGTAGACCGCCGGGCCGAAGCCCCAATCGCCGCCAATGTCGAACAGCAGCGAGCCCCCAATCAGGCCCATGCGCTCGCCATCGGGCAGGCGCAGCATCTCGAAGCCGAGCATGCCCGACGTGGGCAGCGACACGCTGTTGAGCGCGTCGGCTTGCGCCTGTGCCTGCGCGGCCCAAGGCGTGAGCAGGGCGACGACGAGCGGTGCGGATCGCAGGGGACGGCAAGCAGGTTTCACGGCGGCGTGCTGGGTATGGTTTCGGGGCGAGGGCGAATTGGACCACGGGCCGTCGGCGGTGCGCGCGCCACCGGAGGGCACGCCAGCGTCCCTATGTTTCGCTTAGTCCATGCAAATCACAAGAACTTTGTCAATAGCATAGAGTTTTTACTTAGGACGGCGGCACGGGCCGGCGTCGATTCAGCCACTCACCCCAGGAAATCCACATGAAAACCGTTGGCGACAAGGTCGAAGCATTCAGCGTCACGGGCGTCAAGCCCAGGTTCAACCAGCACGAGGAGAACGGTATCTCGGCGTTCGAGACCATCACCGAGAAAAGCTTTCCCGGCAAGTGGAAGGTGATCTATTTCTGGCCGAAGGACTTCACCTTCGTCTGCCCGACCGAGATCGTTGCCTTCGACAAGCTCGCGAAACAGTTCGAGGAACGCGACGCCGTGTTGATGGGCGGCTCGACCGACAATGAGTTCAGCAAGCTCGGCTGGCGCCGCGACCACAAGGACCTGAGCAAGCTTGGTCACTGGAGCTTCGGCGACTCGGCCGGCTCGCTGGTCGACCAGCTCGGCGTGCGCGACAAGACCGAGGGCGTGGCATTGCGCGCCACCTTCATCGTCGACCCGGACAACACGATCCAGCACGCCAGCGTGAACAACCTGAACGTCGGCCGCAATCCGGACGAAGTGCTGCGTTTGCTCGACGGCCTGCAGACCGATGAGCTGTGCCCGTGCAACCGGAGTGTGGGCGGCACGACGCTGTAA